>JALDYP010000063.1:0-10657 GCA_032153875.1 Methylophilus sp. | reverse complement strand
CCGGCATAACTCGGGTTGGCATGCGTGCCGCCATTAATCGCCAGGATAGCAATCGCGTTTTCCAACCCTTCATAACTGAGTGCACGGCATGCCGAGATCACCACGCCGCCATACACCAGGCATTTGCCTTGCGGCGTGCTTTTCATCAGGTGAGCGTCAAAGTGCAGGCGTGCATTGTTCTGGTATAGATGCGTGGCCATGGTGTGGTCACTTTCATTGATAGTCATGCCGGCAGGGTGACGCATACATTCGCCTACCTCATAGTCATCCCACCAATGTTTGCCGCCAGTGGCAACACCCAGGTCGCTATGCAATTTAAATGTTTCTGGCAAAGCTAACGACTCTGCCGCAACAAATTCCGGCAGCTCCGGAATGACGGTTTCCGGGGCAGGGGCGCCATGGTCTTTTTTCTGTACCATCACCCAGCGTACCCAGCTGAGTACGGGCTGCTGATGCTGGTTGAGTGTGGTGGAACGTACCCAGACGACGCCATTCTTGCCGCTGGAGTTCTGTTTCAGGCCTATCACTACACTCGAAGTAGTCAGCGTGTCGCCAACATACACCGGCTGCAGGAAACGCACATCGGCATAGCCCAGGTTAGCAACCGCATTCACTGAAATATCCGGGACCGTCTTGCCAAAGGCGATATGAAATGCCAGCAGGTCATCTACAGGTGTGGCCGGGTAACCCAGGGATTGCGCCAGCGGCTCACTACAGTGCAGCGGGTTGCGCGCACCGGTCAGGGCGATGTACAGCGCGCTATCCCCGGCAGTGATCGTGCGCGGGGTAGCATGCTGGATGACTTCGTGCAGTTTGAAGTCTTCGAAGAAACGGCCTGCATAAATTTTACTTTGCATGGTGTCCTCCTTAAACGTGTGTAGTCGAATGCATTAAATAAACTCTTCTTCCAGTTCGCTGATGGCTTCCGCCAGCTGGATCAGCCGTTGTGCCGCCTTGATATGGTGATGTTCAACCAGCTTGTCGTTGACCACTACTGTGCCGCGGCCTGCCTCATTGGCTTCTTTCAACGCCTTGATGATCAGGCGTGCATGCTCTACTTCGCTGCGTTGCGGCGTGTAGGCATCATTACAGTAGGCAATCTGCGCCGGATGCACCAGCGATTTGCCATCCATGCCTATATCCCTGCCTATGCGGCAGGCATATTCAAATGAATGCATATTCTTGAAATCACTGGTGATACCATCAATCACGCCCTTGCCATAAGCACGTGCCGCCAGAATGACCAGTGATAGCGAGGTGAGGATGGCAGAGCGCTCATGCGTGACGCGTGCATGTAATTGTGAAATCAGGTCTGAGGTGGCCATCACCATACAGATCACCCGTTCTGAAGCTGCGGCGATCTCCTTGGCATTCAACACTGCCAGCGGGCTTTCAATCATGACCATCATTGGTATGTGGCTGCCACCGGCGTCATCCAGCAATTGCTGGGCACGTAATACATCTTCGCGTGATTCGATATTGGGAAACAGGATGGCATCTGCCCCTACGTTGGCTACAGCCTGGATGTCATCATGACCCCAGAGTGAATCCAGGTCATTGACGCGGATCACTACTTCGCGTTTGCCGTAACCCCCTTGTTTAACCGCTTGTGCCACATTATCGCGCGACTGCAATTTGGCATCTATCAATATCGGGTCACCCAGATCCAGAATGACTGAATCCGCAGCTAATGTGCGTGCACGCTCAAGATAGTGCGTATTGCAGCCTGGTACATATAGCATGGAGCGTCTGGGTCTAAGCGGATAAGACATTACTTTTCCTTCCGGAAGGGGTTGTCAAATTATTGATGATAAAATTTTTCATGTCAACAGATATCTTATGTCTTATATAAGATATAAAACAGTGGACATCCGAGTTTTGTCTGTGGTATAAATTAATTAAGCGTGTGAGCGGCTATCTAGATATGGGTCTCACACATTGAATTAAAGAGCGTTTACCAGGAGCCTGCCTTCATATGGATAAGCAGTTTGCATCAGCCAGTTACCGCCCGCTATACGACCAAATCAAGGTATTGATCACGCAAAGCCTGATCGGGGGCGAGTGGCGGCCTGGCGACATGATCCCTAGTGAGATTGAACTGGCGCAACGTTACAAGGTAAGCCAGGGTACGGTGCGCAAGGCGATAGATAGCCTGGCGACTGAAAATATCCTGATCCGCCGCCAGGGTAAAGGAACATTTGTTGCTACCCATAGCCAGGATGAAGTCAGGTTGCGTTTCCTCAGGTTAACCGCAGAAAGCGGGCAAAAGGAACAACTGCAAAATGAGTTTCTTTCCTGTATCAAAAGCAAGGCGAATGCGCATATCGGTAAAGTACTTGAGATTAAAGCCGGTGCTACCACGGTAGAGGTTAAACGGCTTCTGACATTTTCTGGCCGTCCTCTGATTTATGACCATATCGTAGTGCCTGCTGCATCATTCAAAGGCCTGAATCGTGCCAAGGTTGAAGAAAGTAACGGGTCCATGTACAGCATGTATGAATCGCAATTCGGTATCCGTATGATACGGGCAGAAGAGCGTATCAAGGCTGTCGCTGCCGATGCTGAGGTGGCCAAGGCGCTAGGATTGAAGGAAGGCTATCCGTTACTGAGTATTGAAAGGGTCTCGTTCACATATGGTGACAGGCCTATGGAGTGGCGGTTTGGGTTGTGTCTCACGGATGATCACCACTATATGAGCGAATTAGAATGATTGAAAAATCTTCATCAGCGGTGTTGGCTATCACTTGCCGTGCTACTCGCACTGTCTGCGTTCATCCGCCTTGCTGCTGAAGTTTTTGAATCATTCAGGGAATAAAATGACTTTTGAAAATGGATTTTCGCATTGTGTGATGTCGCCTGCCGTAAGCCTAGCCAAAATGCATTTTGAGAAGTCTTATTTCACGCTGCTAAGCACGCATTACTACAAAGGTTGAATATGGACGATCTGAAAAAACGCGCACTGGATTACCACCAGTTTCCCAAGCCGGGGAAGCTGAGCGTTGAATCGTCCAAACCATGTGCTACCCAGCATGATTTATCACTGGCCTACACACCAGGCGTGGCCGAGCCGGTACGCGAGATAGAGTCGGATCCTGCCAATGCCTATAAATATACCAACAAGGGAAATCTGGTAGCGGTCATCACGGATGGCACAGCGGTATTAGGTTTGGGTAATGTTGGCGCGCTGGCAGGCAAGCCGGTGATGGAAGGAAAAGCGGTATTGTTCAAGCGCTTTGCTGATATCGATGTGTTTGATATCGAGGTGAGTGCAGTTTCACCGGATGAATTTATCCAGACTGTAGTGAATATTGCGCCTACTTTCGGTGGCATCAACCTGGAAGATATTGCCGCACCGCACTGTTTCTATATAGAAAATGAATTGAAGAAGCGGCTGGATATCCCGGTATTTCATGATGACCAGCACGGTACCGCGGTGATTGTGGCAGCGGCATTGTTAAATGCGCTTGAGTTGCAAGGCAAAACTTTGCCCAATGTCAGAATCACATTTTTAGGTGCGGGTGCAGCCGGCTGTTCTTGTGCAAAATTGCTCAAATTGATGGGCGCGACCAACATCGTGATGGTAGATCGCAAAGGGGTGCTGGATTCAAGCCGTGACGATTTGCATGATAATAACCGGGAGTTAGCCATTTCAGCGGGTTCTGTTAAAACGCTGGCTGACGCTATGCAGGGTGCCGATGTGTTTATTGGCGTATCCGCCAAAAATGGGTTGCCGCCTGAGCTCGTAGCCGATATGTCTGAAAACCCGGTTATTTTCGCTTTGGCAAACCCTGATCCCGAGATATTGCCTGAACAGATATTTGCCATCCGTGATGATGTGATTATGGCGACCGGGCGCAGTGATTTCCCTAACCAGGTTAACAATGCCTTGTGTTTCCCTTACCTGTTCCGCGGTGCGCTGGATGCGCAGGCGAAACAGATCACTGAAGAAATGAAAGTAGCGGCTGCTAAGGCATTAAGCGCTTTGGCACGCGAGCCGGTGCCGCAACAGGTGCTGGATGCCTATGAATTGAAGTCACTGTCCTTTGGTAAGGATTACATCATCCCCAAACCATTTGATCCACGGTTAATGCAGTTTGTTGCCGGCGCCGTGGCGCAGGCGGCCAAACCTGGTAAATGAATCAATCATGATTGTTAAAAAGCCTAAAAAACAACGGCCCAAAAACCTGAATCTGTTCACCATTCGTTTGCCGGTGAATGCTGTGGTGTCGATTATGCACAGGGCCAGCGGCGTGGTGTTGTTCCTTGTGCAGCCATTGTTGTTATGGGCGCTTTATCTGTCTTTGCGTAATGAGCAGGGTTACTCAGCAGTAGCTAGGCAGGTGCAGCAATGGCCACTAAAACTGCTGCTGACTGGTCTGGCCTGGGCTTTCTTTCACCATTTTTATGCCGGTATCCGGCATCTGGCGATGGATGTGCACTGGATGACCACTCTGCAAAAAGCGCGATTCTCCAGCCGGGTGGTATTGAGTTTGGTGGCGGTGACTATGTTGTTTGTGGTGTTTGCCATCTGGCGATAAGTTTGGAATATTCGTTTGAAAATTGAGTTTCAACCATGCTTTTTGAACTACTGACCGCAAAATACCCTGGTATGCGGCTGTGGTTGACGCAGCGCTTGTGTGCATTGTCGATGGCCGCCGTATTACTACTGTTTTGGGCGCGTGTATGGCGGCTGGCACCCCAGGATTATGCCGGCTGGCTGGCGGTGTTTTCACCGTTGTGGTGGCGTTTGCTCTGCCTGTGGTTCTTTATCTGCATGCTGATGCATGCCTGGCTGGGTGTACGGGATGTATTGCGGGACTATGTGCCGCATTTAGGTATTCGGGCCTTGTTGCAATGGCTGGTCAATATCGCTGTGTGGGGCAATGCATTGGCGATGTTGTGGATTTTGTTTGGAATGAAGTTTTAAGGTGAGTGGCATGGCCGGGTTAACAATATGACTGCAAGCAATATTCAGCATCACACAGTAGATGCCGTCATCGTCGGCGGTGGCGGAGCAGGCTTGCGCGCTGCGCTGCAATTGGCAGAATCTGGTGCTGATGTCGCTGTATTGTCGAAAGTGTTTCCTACCCGCTCGCACACGGTGGCTGCACAAGGCGGTATTGCGGCGGCTTTGGGTAATGTTTCTGACGACAACTGGTTGTGGCATATGTATGACACGATCAAGGGCTCTGATTACCTGGGCGACCAGGATGCGATCGAATTTATGTGCCGTAATGCCGCCAGGGCGATCATCGAGCTCGAACACTTTGGCATGCCGTTCGACCGCCTGGAAAATGGCCGTATCTTCCAGCGCCCGTTTGGTGGCATGACGCGTAACTTTGGCGAGCAGCCGATTTCCCGCACTTGTGCGGTGGCTGACCGTACAGGGCATGCCATGTTGCATACCTTGTACCAGCGCAATGTCAAAGCCAATACCCAGTTTTTAATCGAATGGTTTGCGCTGGATCTGATCCGCGACAGTGATGGCGATGTACTAGGCGTCATCGCGCTGGAAATAGAAACGGGTGATATCCATGTCATCCATGCCAAAGCCACTATGCTGGCGACGGGTGGTGCGGGCCGCATTTTCCAGGCTAGTACGAACGCCTTTATCAATACCGGCGATGGTTTGGGTATGGCCGCACGTGCGGGTTTACCATTGCAGGATATGGAGTTCTGGCAGTTCCACCCGACCGGCGTACTAAATGCCGGTGTGCTGATTACCGAAGGCGTGCGTGGCGAGGGTGGTTATCTGATGAATAGTGAGGGCGAGCGCTTTATGGAGCGTTATGCGCCTACTGCCAAAGACCTCGCCAGCCGCGATGTGGTTGCACGTGCAATGGCGACTGAAATCAAGGATGGCCGCGGTGTCGGCAAATATAAAGACGCGGTTTACCTCAAGCTGGATCATCTGGGCGAAGACATTATCAATAAGCGCCTGCCCGGCATCCGCGAAATCGCCAAAACCTTTGCCGGGGTAGACCCAACGGTCGCGCCTATCCCGGTCGTGCCGACTGCGCACTACATGATGGGCGGTATTCCGACTAACCTGGATGGCCAGGTGGTGATCCATGATGGCGAGTCTGAACGGGTGGTGAATGGTTTATATGCCGTTGGGGAGTGCGCCTGTGTTTCGGTGCATGGTGCCAACCGCCTGGGCTCGAATTCACTGCTGGATCTGGTGGTGTTCGGCAAAGCAGCTGGTGACAAAATGGCGGCAGATATTGCTACTACCAAGTCTCATAAACCTTTACCTGCCAATGCTGAAGAAGCCACGCTTGCACGTGTGAACCGCCTTGAAAGTAGCTTAGCCGGTGAAAATGTAGCCGAGACCGGGCATGCCATGCGACAGGTGATGCAGAAGCATTGCGGCGTATTCCGCTTTCCGGAGTTGCTGGAAACCGGTGTCAGCGCGATTGAACAAGTCGCCAGGCAGGCAGAGCATCTGCGTATCACAGACAAGAGTAAGGTATTTAATACCGCCCGCGTGGAAGCGCTGGAGCTGGATAACCTGATGCAAGTGGCGGTCGCTACCATGCATGCGGCACACGCTCGCCAGGAAAGCCGCGGCGCACATGCACGCGCAGATTTCCCGGAGCGGGATGATGCCAACTGGCTAACGCATTCACTGTTTTTTGCCGGCGAACAAAAGCTGGTGTACAAGCGGGTGCGCTTGCAGCCATTGAGCGTCGAAACATTTGCGTTGAAGAAAAGGGTGTACTGATATGCGTTTTTCCATCTACCGGTTTAATCCGGACGTAGACAAGAAGCCCTATATGCAGGACTACGATATCGCACTGGAAGACAGTGACCAGATGCTGTTAGACGCATTGATGCGGGTAAAAGCCGTGGATGACACGCTCAGCATGCGTAAGTCTTGCCGAGAAGGTGTTTGTGGCAGTGATGCGATGAATATCAATGGCAAGAACGGCCTGGCCTGTATCACCAAACTGGAAGATTTGCAGGAACCGGTAGTATTGCGGCCCATGCCTGGTTTGCCGGTGATCCGTGATCTGGTGGTCGATATGACGCAGTTTTTTGATCACTACAACTCGGTGAAGCCTTATCTGCAGAACCACGACACGCCGCCTGACACCGAGCGGCTGCAAAGCCCGGAAGACCGTGCCAAGCTGGATGGCCTCTATGAATGTATTTTATGTGGCGCCTGTACCACTTCGTGCCCAAGTTTCTGGTGGAACCCGGATAAGTTTGTCGGCCCGGCCGGATTGTTGCAAGCCTACCGCTTTATTGCTGATAGCCGCGACCAGGAGCAGGAAGCGCGTCTGGAAAACCTGGAAGACCCTTACCGTTTGTACCGTTGCCATAACATCATGAACTGCACGGATGTCTGCCCGAAAAAACTCAATCCGAATGCGGCGATTGCAGCCATCAAGGATTTGAAGATCGAGAATGTCAAAGCGCAGAAGCAGGATACGCCGGGCAAAAAGATCTTTGGTATCAAAGTGCTTTAAGGAGTGGGATATGTTGAATGCAGAAGTTTTACGTGAAGCTGAACAACGTCGCCTGGCGTGGCGCTGCCGCCGTGGCATGCTGGAACTCGATATCGTACTGCAGCGCTTTGTGAGCGAGTATTTCAATGGTCTTACTCTGGCTGAAATGGCACAGCTGGATGCTTTGCTGGAGTTGCCCGACGGGGTGTTCTGGGAGTTGATACAGGATACTCCAGCAAATGCATCCACTACAAAAGACTTAAGGGCAGAGCATGACGCAGTATTGCAAAAATTAAAAGCAAGCCGGCCATCGGCAGAACAGGAAACCGCATGAGTCAGCATATGGGGGAAGAGCCAATCGCACTGGATGCCAGTGCCCTGGGCGATTACTGGCCGGGGATCCAGCTGTATTACCCGCCTGTTAAATATGCGCCTAGCCTGGGGATTTACGAGGACATGGAGCAGGCGGCCAACCGAATGGTCAAGCATGCCCATTTCACCAATGCGCATACCCTGATTTTTGACCTGGAAGATGGCTGCCGGCAGAAGGAAATGAGCCGTACCCTGCTGCGTCAGGAGTTACCACACCTGCGCAAGGTGAATGAGCGGGTGACCATAGCCATACGCGCCAACTCTTTCCGTACCGATGAGTATGAAGAAGACATGAAGCTGGTGCGGGATATGCGCGAATATATCGATGTGGTGATGCTGGCGAAAGCGGGGGAGTCTTATGGCGCTGCGGAAGTGCGCGATCTGTCCAGCTTCCTGATCAGCATCAATCCCAATATCACCATCCAGCCGATTATCGAGCACCCGAAGTCGCTTAAGATCGCACCGGATTTGATGCAATACGACACCGTCAAGCACGTGGTGTTTGGTATCCATGATTTTTCCAAGGCGCTCGGCATACATATCACGCCTGAACACTGGATCGAAGAACTGTTTTACTTTATCAACCAGCTGATTTTTGAAGCTAGGATCGCCGGTAAAGGCGTGATTGGCGGCGTGGAAACGCTGATAGGCAGTAACATCATGCCGGACAAATTTGTTGAGCCGCATGATGTGCGCCGCTGGCTGGATTTGCATGGCGATAACGAATCGCGCGTGGTGTACAAGCATGCCTGCCAGGAAGCAGCGATGGGCCTGACCGGCAAGCAAGTGATTCATCCCGGCCATATCCATTTGTGCAAAACCGCCTATACACCGTCGCCGACTGAGATCAACCAGAAGGTGGCCATTTTAAAAGCGGCGATTGAGGCCGATGCCCTGTTGGGTGGGGCGATCAAGTTTGATGGCGAGATGCTGGATCCGCCTATGTTTGGTAAGGCTTTGCAGACGTTGCTGCGGGCGCATGCACTGAGTGCACTTAAAACCAGTGATATGGAGTTTGCTTTGCATGTGCTGCAGTTGATGCCGGCGCAAGTGGTCCGCCAGAACTGGCCCTACGGCATATTGCTTTAATCAATGGCTGCGCGGGCGAATCACGGCGTTGCCCGGTACTCGAAATCCTCATGTACTGTATGTACATTCCGGTTTCTGCGTGCCGTGCGCCTTGTGCTTCATCCCGCTCGCTCATTGATAGCGATTGAAGATAATTGATTTGTTTCAGATGCATTTTCAAAAGAAATGCTTATTTACTGCGTGAAACCAACCACGCTTTAAGAGTCAGGAAAGGTTTGAGATGACACAGCTAGCGCCTTACCCACAGTGGCAATGGGATATCCCCGAGTATTTCAATATCGGCGTGGCCTGTTCTGACCGTCATTTGGATACTTCCAAGGCTGATGAAGTCGCGATGATTGTGGAGGATGATACTTTCGGCACCAGCACAATCACGTTTGCTGAACTGGCGGAACAGACTGACCGTTTTGCCCAAGTGTTACGCGGCCTTGGCGTGGTTGCGGGTGACCGTATCCTGATCCGTTTACCCAACAGCCTGGATTATCCTGTCGCTTTTCTGGGAGCGATGAAGACAGGCGCGATTTCTGTGCCGACTTCTACTTTGCTGACTGCGGAAGAGGTGGCTTATCTGGCGAAAGATTCAGGCGCTGTGGTGCTGGTAACCGATGCAGCTGCTTGGGCGACTATGTCAGCCAAGATGCAGGAAAACATAGCGCAGACGCCCAACCTGAAACATATTTTACTGACACAGTTAACAAGCGAAGTGCAAACTTCAGGCGTGCTTAACGTATTGTCACTTGAAACAGCATTGTCAGGAGTCCAACAAGCTGAGCCTGCTTATGCAACCCGGGCTGAAGATCCTGCCTACCTGGTCTATACATCAGGCACCACCGGATATCCTAAAGGCGTGTTGCATGCGCATCGCGCGTTGCTGGGTCGTCAACCCGCTGCGGAATACTGGTTCAACTATAGCGAGCAGTTGCAGGACCGTATCATGCATTCCGGCAAATTCAACTGGACGTATGTGCTGGGTACTGGCCTGATGGACCCTTTGTATCTGGGTAAAACGGTGATTGTGCATGAAGGTAAGAATGACGCGCAAAAATGGCTGGAACTGATCGCCAAGCATCAGGCGACGATCTTTATCGGGGTGCCGACGATATATCGCCAGTTGCTGCAAAAGACGACAGCCACGCAGGCGGATATTCCCAGCGTGCGGCATTTCATGAGTGCCGGTGAGCATTTGTCAGATGAAGTGCTGACGCAATGGCGCGAGCGCTTTGGTTTGGATATCTACGAAGCAGTGGGCATGAGTGAATTTTCCTATTACCTTTCTCAAAGCATTTACCGGCCCATACGCGCCGGTTCCGCTGGTTTTCCGCAGCCGGGCCATGACATTACATTGCTGAATCCGGAAACCCGCGAGCCGGTAGCCGAAGGCGAGGAGGGCATGATCTGCGTGCCGGATAGTGATCCGGGATTATTCCTCAGCTACTGGAATTTGCCAGAAGAGACCACCAAATATAAACATGACGGTTATTTCTTCACCGGCGATTACGCGAAATACGATGCTGATGGCTATATCTGGTTCCTCGGCCGCAAGGATGACATCATCAAGAGCTTTGGCTACCGCGTCTCACCGTATGAAATCGAGCGCGTGTATAAAGGCCATCCCGCCGTGGCGGATTGCGCTGCGGTGGGTGAGGAAATCGAGAAGGATAAATTGCTGGTGGTGATTTACGTGATTCCTAAACCGGACGCAGAAGTACAGGCAGATGAGCTGATTGCTTTTGGCAAACAGCATC
>JALDYP010000062.1:0-10716 GCA_032153875.1 Methylophilus sp. | reverse complement strand
TCTTCGTCACCTTCAACGGATTATCGAAAAATTACCGTGCCTGTGGTTACCGTTCGGGCTGGATGATCATCTCCGGCGATAAAAAACCAGCCAGGGATTACATCGAAGGCCTGAATATGCTGGCCTCGATGCGGCTTTGCGCCAATGTGCCGGGTCAGTTGGCTATCCAGACCGCATTGGGTGGTTACCAGAGTATCAATGACCTGGTGGCACCGAGCGGACGCTTGTGTAAGCAGCGCGACCTGGCTTATGACATGCTGACCGCCTTGCCTGGCGTCACCTGTGTCAAGCCACAAGCAGCCATGTACCTCTTCCCGAGGCTGGATCCTGCGATTTACCCGATCCAGGACGACCAGCAGTTTATCCTGGATCTATTGCTGGAAGAGAAAGTATTACTGGTGCAAGGTACCGGTTTTAACTGGCCGTCGCCCGACCATTTCAGGGTGGTGTTTTTACCCAATGTCGATGACCTGACAGAAGCGATGACGCGTATTGGCCGCTACCTGGATGGCTATCGTAAGAAACATAGCAAATAGCAAGCACAACCGCGTGATATTGATTATTTAGAAGTTATAGAGTGTGGATATGAAAGAACTTAAAGTCGGTAAAGAATTAAAAGTTGGATTATTGGGCATAGGCACTGTGGGCGGCGGTACTTATACCGTGCTGACACGTAACCAGTCTGATATCGCACGCCGCATTGGCGGCAATATCCGCATCGTGCAAGTGGCTGACCGTAACCTGGAGCTGGCAAAACAAGTCACTGGTGGCCAGGTGGCTGTGACCGATGATGCATTCGCGGTAGTCAATAATCCTGAAGTGGATGTAGTCGTAGAGCTGATCGGTGGTTACACCATCGCCAAAGAGCTGGTATTGAAAGCCATTGCCAATGGCAAGCACGTAGTTACTGCAAACAAGGCTTTGCTGGCAGTACACGGTAACGAGATTTTCAAGGCAGCGGCTGAAAAAGGCGTGATAGTCGCGTTTGAGGCAGCAGTGGCTGGCGGTATCCCTATCATCAAGGCCTTGCGTGAAGGGCTGAGCGCAAACAAGATCGAATGGGTGGCCGGCATCATTAACGGCACCACCAACTTTATCCTGACTGAGATGCGCGACAAAGGCCTGGCCTTTGCGGATGTGCTCAAAGAGGCGCAGCGCCTGGGTTATGCGGAAGCGGACCCGACCTTTGATGTGGAAGGCGTTGATGCCGCCCACAAACTGACCATCATGGCCAGCATCGCGTTTGGTACGCCGATGCAGTTTGAACAAGCCTACACCGAAGGCATCACCAAGCTGACCATCCAGGATATTCAATATGCTGAAGAATTAGGCTACCGCATTAAATTGCTGGGTATCAGCAAAAAAACCGAAGCGGGCATCGAGCTGCGCGTGCATCCGACCCTGATCCCTGAAAAGCGCCTGATCGCCAATGTGGATGGCGCGATGAATGCTGTAGTGGTGAAGGGCGATGCAGTCGGGCCGACCCTGTACTACGGCGCCGGTGCCGGTGCTGAGCCTACCGCCAGTGCCGTAGTGGCTGACCTGGTGGATATTGCACGCTTGCATGGCACTACCGCAGAGCAGCGCGTGGCTTTCCTGGGTTACCAGCTGGATCAGCAGCAAGCTTTGCCGGTATTGCCGATCAGCGAAGTGCATTCCGGGTATTACCTGCGCTTGCGTGCTTCTGACAAGCCGGGTGTGATGGCTGATGTGACCAAGATCCTGGCAGATTTAACGATTTCGATTGATGCCATGCTGCAAAAAGAGCCGCAAGAGGGCGAAGCTGAGGCGGATATCATTATCCTTACGCATACCACCCAGGAAAAAACCATGGATGCCGGCATCAGTAAAATTGAAGCCTTGCCTGCCATTGCCGGCGCAGTGACCAAGATCCGCCTGGAAACATTGTCGCGCTAAGCCAGTCTTGAGTGATGGGACTATGAATAAGTCATGTAGCTGTAAATTATTAGGTTAAATGTAATGAAATATATCAGTACCCGCGGTGAATCTCCCGCCTTGAGTTTTAGTGAAATCCTGCTCGGTGGCCTGGCTCCGGATGGCGGCCTGTACCTGCCTGAGCAATATCCGCAATTCAGTGATGCTGATCTAACGGCCATGCGCGGCATGAATTACCGTGAACTGGCATTTGCCATTCTGTCGCGCCTGGTGGATAACAGCGATATCCCGCATACAGACCTGCAAGCTATTATCGATAAAACTTACAGGGCTGAGGTATATGGTTACACCCGTGCAGGGCAATCTGCTGAAGACATTACGCCTACCATCAAGCTCGAAGATAACCTGTATTTGTTGAGCCTTTCCAACGGCCCAACCCTGGCTTTTAAAGACATGGCCATGCAGTTGCTGGGCAACCTGTTTGAGTACGTGCTGACTAAAACCGGGGAAACCACCAACATCCTGGGCGCGACTTCTGGCGACACCGGCTCAGCTGCCGAATACGCCATGCGTGGCAAAAAAGGTGTGCGCGTATTTATGCTGTCGCCATACCAGAAAATGAGCCGCTTCCAGACTGCGCAAATGTTCAGCCTGCAAGATGACAATATTTTCAACATTGCCGTTAAAGGCGTGTTCGACGACGCGCAGGATATCGTCAAAGCGGTATCTAACGACCACACTTTCAAAGCGAAATATAAAATCGGCGCCGTGAACTCCATCAACTGGGGACGCATTGCTGCGCAAATTGTCTATTACTTCAAGGGGTACCTGGCGGTTACTACCAGCAATGACCAAAAAGTCAGTTTCAGTGTGCCTAGCGGCAACTTTGGTAACGTCTGTGCCGGCCATATCGCCCGCATGATGGGGTTGCCAGTTGCGCAATTGATCGTAGCGACTAACGAAAATGACGTGCTTGACGAATTCTTCAAGACTGGCGTGTATGCGCCACGAGGCGCTGCCAATACTTACCAGACCTCCAGCCCGTCTATGGACATCAGCAAAGCCTCCAACTTTGAGCGCTTTGTTTATGACCTGGTAGGCAAGGATAGCGCCAGGGTACGCGAGTTATGGACGGCGGTTGACCATGGTGGCAAGTTTGACTTGAATAGCGAGGGTTACTTCGACCAGGTTGGTGATTTCGGTTTTGTCTCCGGCAGCAGCAACCATGCAAATCGCCTGCAAACCATACGCGATACCAAAGAAAAATATGGCGTTACCATTGATACGCATACCGCTGATGGCTTGAAAGTCGCACTCGAAAAGCGTGATCCTAACGTGCCGATGCTGGTATTGGAAACAGCACTGGCCGCGAAGTTTGAAGATGCCATTGTAGAAGCGCTCGGTGAAGTGCCCGAACGTCCGGCCAGTCTGGATGGCCTGGAAGATTTGCCACAGAAATCTACCGTATTGGACGCTAATGTGGACTTGATTAAAAACTTTATTGTTGCCAATACCTAACATCATCACAACCTGACGGAGTCCATGTATGCAACAGTACCATGACCTGCTAAACCACGTGCTTGCGCACGGACACCAAAAAACAGACCGTACTGGCACTGGCACGATCTCGGTATTTGGTTACCAGATGCGTTTTAACCTGGCGGAAGGCTTTCCGTTACTGACGACCAAAAACGTCCATTTAAAATCCATTATTCACGAATTGTTGTGGTTTTTAAAAGGCAGTACCAATATTGCCTATTTAAAAGAGAATGGCGTAAAAATCTGGGATGAGTGGGCGGATGCTGAGGGTAACCTGGGTCCAGTGTATGGCTATCAGTGGCGCAACTGGCCTAAGCCTGATGGCTCGCATATTGACCAGATTTCACAGGTCGTAAACCAGATCAAGAAGACACCGGACTCACGTCGTTTGATCGTGTCTGCCTGGAACGTTGCCGATGTAGACCAGATGAAGTTACCGCCATGTCACGCATTTTTCCAGTTTTATGTCGCGGATGGTAAATTGAGCTGCCAGTTGTATCAGCGCAGCGCGGATATTTTTCTCGGCGTGCCATTCAATATCGCTTCATATGCCTTGCTGACCATGATGGTGGCGCAGGTTTGTGAGCTGGAATTGGGCGACTTTGTACATACGCTAGGCGATGCGCATATCTATAATAACCATATGGATCAGGTGAAAGAGCAATTGTCACGCACAGAACGCCCGTCGCCAACCATGCGTATTAATCCGGAAGTAAAAGATATCTTCGCTTTTCGTTTTGAGGACTTTATGCTGGAAGGTTATGATCCCCATCCGGCAATCAAGGCGCCAGTTGCCGTATAGTCCAGTTTGTAGAAAAACTCACAAATGGCTATTTTTAGCCAATTTGTTAACAGGATGTAATATTTCAAACAACTAATTACGTTTTTGATATCCTTTTCGCGTTATGAAGCGATGTCAGAGTCCCTAGCTTGCGCATCGCACCCTCATCATGACTTTAAACACGGAGATCAAAAATGCAAAAAGTGTCAATTATCACTGCCGCCCTGTGCGGTCTGTTGTCTGGTCAGGCTTTTGCTGACCACGAAACTATCAAACCTAAAGCCTATGACAGCCTGGGCAAATGCGTAAAAGCGGCTTTGTCCAAGCATGACGGCAAAATCGTTAAACTCGAAGCCAAATCAGAGCGTAAGCAATTGGTATACGAGTTTGATGTGCAATCTAACGACGGTAAAGCCTGGGATATCGAGTGCAATGCTAAAACTGGCAAAATCACTGAGGTAGAAGAGGAAGTAACTGCTGATGATGAAAGATTCAAGGCGTTGGCAAAAGTTTCTGAAGAAGATGCAAAAGCCACAGCTTTAGCTGCTCATCCAGGCAAAGTGGTAGAAACAGAGTATGAGCTTGAGCCAGACGGTAAAGCTTCTTACGAGTTTGATATTCTTGAAGCTGATAACGAAGAAGTTAAAGTTGAAGTGGACGCAACCACCGGCAAAATCGTAGAAACAAGCTACGAAGTTTACCAAATCGGCCAAGAGTAATAGTTATTGAGTAGCCTGTAAGTTTAATCAGGCATTCAGGATGTTCAAAAAGGCACCGCAATAGCGGTGCCTTTTTTGCATGAGATCAATATGCAAGTTAGGGAGTGTCTACCCCGATATGGGCAAATTTGCAGTTGCCCGTATCGGTCCTAGTGATAGTTCACTCCCTGCATATAATGAGCACTTTATGTGCCAATGTTAGGTGTGAATTTAAGGCCATGATTGAAAAAACGTTTTTTGAAAGCAATGGGAGTTTCTCCCGAATTATTGGTGGCTGATTGCAGCCAATTGGTTGTATGCGTTCAATCAGGCTGGATTTAATAGTTTGGCTTAAGGGTTTTGCAGAAAGCGGTAAATCCCAGTCAGCAGTTTTTTGTATTCCCCGCGTTTTATCAACTCACTTTGTGCCAGCATATTCAGCAGTGAAGATTGCTGGTGTTGCTCATTTAAGGCACTCAGGAACTCGCTGGAGAGGTTTTCATTGCTTGCGACATAGCAAAGGTTAAAAGTGTCGCAAAAATTACCATACAGGCTGCCCAGCATCAGGCTTCTGGCGTATTTGCTCGCTAAAGGTGGCGGAGTTTCCTGGCTTACTGGAAAGCTGCCGCGCTGGTCATCGATCAGTAGCAGGCGGTAATCAGATAATTTTTGAGTAAGCAAGGTTTGGCCGGCTACGTCTCTCTCATTATTAAAAAGTGCCGAGCTATTGCACCAGACTGCGGCTACCGGGTAATTGATGCAATACTTTTCAATCTGCTCGGTAAAGTTGATCGCCTGGTTACCTGCGGTTTCCGGCAATTTAATAACGGTAATGCCGTGTTTTTGCAGGCTGTTAATCATGGTGTCGCTGGTGCGGTGATCCGCCAGCAACAGCCCATCTGCAGGGTTGATACTGTGTATGACAGCATTTTGCAGCGCTAACCAGCTTCCACAGGCAATGTGGTCTGGTGATACCAGGAACCTTCTTTCGTGCGCCAGCAGATTGGCCAGCATATGCTTGAGGTTAAATAAGCCGGTCGCATCAAATTCATGCGCTTGCAGCTTGTGCATATGCAAGGCTGCACGGCGGATATGGTGCAAACTGGTTTTCTGGATCAGGTGATGAATGCTGTTTGAATAAGGGTCCACTTCTTTACGCTGCAAGGGCAGGTAGGGCTCTGATTCATGAGTAGCTGAGGGTGATGACTTTGAAACAAAAGTGCCACGCTTAGGTTGTGTGTAGATAAGGCCTAAGGCTGAAAGTTCTTCATAGACACGTGAAACTGTTTTACGGTTAATACCCAGACGTTGTGCAATATCACGTGAGCTGGGCAGGGCGCTGCCGCTGAGCCAGGAGCCGCCCTCTATCATGGTGCGGAAATGGGCGATGAGTTGCTGATGGATGGACGAAGAAGAATCTTTGTCTAATACCAGGGAATAATGCCAGGGTCTGAGCACAGCCAGTGTTTACCTTCGATTTATCAAGTAAAAAAGCACCATCTTTACTAAGAAGATGCCGCGATTACCTGAAGGTCACACTAGGACATGTCCCTCAATAACAGAATGATACAAAAAAAAAGCAATTCAACAAAGTTTTCGGAAAAATTCCCTATCTGGCCCATGAATAAAACCCTGAACTGGCTGGCTGTCATCCCAGGCTATCTATATTACAGTTACAACCGCTTAATAAAGTGATACATCTGTTACAAGATGATTAAAAAGCTCTGGAAGCCTAGTCCGGTTGCAAACTTTGAGCATTCCGCAATGTTTAAATGTTTCTTCAATATTGCTACATGTGATTTATCTTCGGAGATATAACTTATGATGAAAATCAAAACTGCTGTTGGCGTTGCTGCCAGCGTAGCACTCGCCTTGCCAGTGATGGCGTTTGCCGCTGCTGATCAGGAAGCCGCGATGAAAGACCCAAACAACTGGGCGCATCCACGTGGTCAACATAATAACCAGGGCTACAGCGCACTGGGACAAATCAACAAAGGCAACATCAAAAACCTGAAAATGGCCTGGTCTTTCGCAACTGGTGTAAACCGTGGTCACGAAGGTTCACCAATAGTGGTCGGTAACATGATGTACCTGGTATCCGCTTTCCCGAACAACATTTATGCCTTGGATTTAAACGACAACCAAAAGATCGTTTGGTCCTATTTCCCAAAACAAGACCCAAGCGTTCAGGCTGTACTGTGCTGTGATAACGTGACACGTGGCCTGGGTTTTGGCGACGGTAAAATTTTCCTGCAACAGAATGACGGTATGCTGGTTGCTTTAGATGCTAAAGACGGCAAAAAAATCTGGGAAGTTAAAAACACAGATCCAAAAGTGGGTGCGACTAACACTAACGCGCCGCACGTAATCAAAGACAAAGTATTGACCGGTTGTTCAGGTGCTGAATTCGGCGTACGTTGCTTTATCCAGGCTTACAACATCAAAGATGGTTCAACTGCATGGAAAGCCTACTCAACAGGCCCTGACAGCGAAACATTGCATGATGCAAACACCAACAAAGACAACCCTCTGTACAACGCTCTGTCAGTTTACCAAGACGTAAACGGCGGTAACAGGGAAGGCGGTTCTTTCAAACGCTTAGCTGCTGATCAAATCAAAGGCGGCGAAAAAGAACTGGGTACACGTACCTGGTTGAAACCACAGGCGATCAAAGACGGCTGGCAGCATGGCGGCGGTTCCGTATGGGGCTGGTGGCCGTATGATGCTAAAACAAACCTGGTTTACTACGGTGCTGGTAACCCGTCAGTCTGGAACCCGGACGTACGTCCAGGTGACAACAAATGGTCTATGACCGTGACTGCACGTGATCTGGACACTGGCGTGGCAAAATGGGCGATGCAAATGACGCCACATGATGAGTGGGACTACGATGGCGTGAACGAAGTCATTCTGTTCGACAAAGGTGGCAAAACATACGCTTGGCATCATGACCGTAACGGCTTTGCATACACATGGAATGCAGGTACTGGTTCTCTGATTGCTGCTGAAAAAGTACACCCGTTTGTTAACTGGGCTGCTGATGTAGACCTGAAAACAGGTGTGCCAAGCAAAGATGGCCGTTATTCAACTCACCAGGACTACAACGCCAAGGGCATCTGCCCGGCTGCATTGGGTACTAAAGACCAGCAACCGGCTGCTTACTCACCAAAAACCGGTTTGATGTATTCTCCACTGAACCACGTATGTATGACATACGAGCCAGTTGAGTCCAAATACGTGGCTGGTCAACCATGGGTTGGTGCTACTTTGACTATGTTTGCGGGTCCTGACGGCGTGATGGGTGGTTTTGCTGCTTATGATCCAATGACCAACAAAAAAGTCTGGTACAACAAAGAGAAATTCTCTGCATGGAGTGGCGCGCTGACTACTTCAACAGATCTGGTGTTCTACGGTACTCTGGACCGCTGGTTCAAAGCAGTTGATGCTAAATCAGGTAAAGAGTTGTGGAAGTTCCAGGTGGGTTCAGGTGCGATTGGTAATGCATTCACCTACGGTAACAAAGGCAAACAATACGTTGGTATCTTCTCAGGTATCGGTGGTTGGGCTGGCGTGGCGATGAACCTGGGTATGACAACTGACACCGACGCACTGGGTGCTGCTGGTGGTTACAAAGAGTTGACAAAATACAACGCTGCTCCTGGCGGCGGTGCATTGAATGTATTCTCACTGTAATTTGAGACACGTCTCAAAATTACTTTAGAATTACGTTGACCTAGAAACACCCTGCTTCGGCAGGGTGTTTTGCTTTGCACGTCACTGATTGAAAAGATTAATATGCCAATATTTAAAAAAACGGCAATCAAAAAGCTAACTCCAAGAAATACTCTTAAAGTTTGTTTAGGATATAAGGTTTATCAGCTTGATTTGGGTAGAAGCCAGAAGTGTTTCAGCCGTAAATATGCACAGCATTTTCAGCACGTATCTGCTGAAAAATCTGGTGCCTTGCTGGCGCAATCTCACCTTTGGCGACGGCTTCCAGAATCACGCATCCAGGTTCATGCGCATGCGTACAGTTATTGAATTTGCAATGACCGATATGCGGCCTGAACTCAACAAAAGCATATTCAAGCGCGATGTTATCAATATGGTATAAGCCGAATTCCTGCAGGCCGGGGGAATCTATGATGGCGCTTTCACTATCCAGGTGATACAAGTGCGTAGCTGTGGTGGTGTGCTTGCCGCTATCCAGCGTGGTGCTGATTTCCTGTGTTTTGCTGCGTACTTCCGGCAACAGGCCGTTGATGATAGTCGATTTACCCATCCCGGATTGACCAACTAAAATGCTGGTGTGACCGGCAAGGATAGGCCGTAGGGCATCTACAGACTCTTTGGCGTTGAGTGGTAACGAGATATAGCCTAGCTGCGCATAGCGGGCAAGTTTTTCAACGGCGTCCGGGTTGGGCAGGTCACTCTTGTTGAGGATAATCACTGCGCGGATGCCAGCGGCTTCCGCCGCAATCAGGCAACGGTTTAGCAAGTCTTCATAAAAACTGGGCTGGGTTGCCAGCACGATCAGTATCTGTGTGACATTCGCTGCAAGAATTTTGCTTTTAAATGCATTGCTGCGGTAGAGCAGGGTATCGCGCTCCAGGGTTTTCTCTATCACGCCTTCTTTATTGGAAGTAAGTTTGACCGATACACGGTCACCTGCCGCATTGTCGACTTTTTTACCACGCGTCACACAGCTCAGTTTGCGGCCATCGGCTAATACAACGTTGTAGCGCTTGCCAAACGCCGACACTATCAATCCCTGTTCCAGCATATTAGAAATGATAGTAGGTATGATTAAGATACTGCACTACCTGTTGCTCATCGTCATCGAACCACTTGAGATTGAGCATGGTATTACAATTGGTGACCTGGGCTTTCAGGCCGTTGAATGAACGCACTTTACGGTATTCCCTGGTGTAGATGCCGCTGCCATCCCCGCCAAAACTGCTGGCGTGGCAGGAAATGCAATGCGTTTTAACCAGTTTTTCACCGGCCTGGATGTCAGGCGAGGCAGCAGCATAGGCGTTTGTAACTACGAGTGTTGTTAAAGCGATGATGACTAGCGCTCTCATGCGTAGGTTTGCAATTTGGCAATGCGTAGACTTGCCGGTGGGTGCGAATCGTAAAACGCAGAGTGCAATGGATCCGGCGTCAGCGTCGATGCATTATCACGGTACAGCTTAACCAGTGCATCAATCAGGAATTGAGGACGGGATTGTTGTGACGCATAGTGATCGGCCTCAAACTCATTGGTGCGTGAATAAGCTGCCAGCAACGGGCGCAGAATAAACATGAATACCGGGCTGACAATCATGAATAGCAGCAACGCCATATGATTGCTTGCCTGCGCAACGCCCAAGCCGTTATAAAACCAGTCCTGCTTCATTAAAAAACCTAGCAAAGCTAAACCTAACAGGCTTAAACCAAACATCATGACGATACGTTTGATCACGTGTTGATGTTTGAAATGGCCTAACTCATGCGCGAGGACAGCTTCAATCTCGTCCGCATTCAGTTTTTCCAGCAAGGTGTCAAAAAACACCACGCGCTTGTTTTTGCCAAAGCCGGTGAAGTAAGCATTGCCATGACCGGAACGGGTGGAGCCATCCATTACAAACAAACCCTGGCTGGCAAAGCCGCATTTTTTGAGCAAGGCTTCGATTCGTGCTTTGAGGCTTTGGTCTTCCATAGGCGTGAATTTGTTAAACAAAGGCGCAATCCATATAGGGTAGACGGCCAGCATGAACAGGTTGAACGCACTCCAGATCAGCCACAGATATAACCACCACC
>JALDYP010000061.1:0-10804 GCA_032153875.1 Methylophilus sp. | reverse complement strand
AATTACTGATAAGACAAACCCACTATGCAGATGGCAGGTTAGGCATAGGTTCCGGTTGGTTGACGCAGCATGCGGCTGTTGGCGATGAAATCGCCTTACGTATCCGCGAGAACAGTACTTTCCATCCACCAGCAGAAAATATCCCGCTGATCCTGATCGGCAACGGTACCGGCATTGCCGGTTTAAGAGCGCACCTGAAAGCACGTATTGCTTCTGGCCAACAGCAGAACATGCTTATTTTTGGCGAACGTAACGAGAAACATGATTTCTATTTCAGGGATGAGTTACACCAGTGGCTGGAGCAGGGTTCACTCACCAGGTTGTCCACTGCATTTTCCCGCGACCAGGCCGAGAAGACCTACGTACAGGATGCTGTCAGATCCCAGGCTAAAGAGATAAAAGCATGGGTAAACGCTGGTGCAGCTATTTATGTATGCGGCAGTGCCACTGGTATGGCGCCTGCCGTTCACAACCAGTTACAGGAAATTCTGGATGACTATACGTTGGCGAACCTGACGGCAGCAGGACGCTACCGTCGCGACGTCTATTAAACCGGCATTCCCATTTTCTTACTGGAAGGCCTTATCAGTGGCTTACCGTTCTGCACGATGGTCTCTGACACTTTGCGTGCTTTCCGCTTCTTCAGCCACAGATAAACCCCGGTGACCGAAAGCATCGCAACCACCAGGCCCATCACAGAAATCAGGATACGTCCTTGAATGCCTAAAATACGCCCTGAATGCAGAGGGAACTGTGCCTGCACGATCACATCGCCCGCTGTGCCATCCCAAGGGATACGTTTACCTACATAATGCCCATCCAGCCCATCGTAATACAAGCGTTTGTGACCGGCGCCAGCCACACCATGATCCGCCTCAGGGTAATAAAAATCGACATTGAACAACTGGTAAGCCGCGCTGTAAGAAATGCGGCCGGCAGGCTCTTGCCAGCCTTGCGCACGTGCGTCATTTTTCGCCAACGCCAATACCTGCTCGAAATCTACCTTGGGTGGCAATTGCTTGGCTGGCGGCAAACGCGGACGCATATCTGAAGGCGTAGGCGTTAATGTGAAGGCAGAGGTCATCACCGGCATAAAGACTTCGCGGCGCAGATTGAGAGCCATGGCCGAGAAGGCCAGGATGATCAGCAACAGCCATGTCCATAACCCAAATGCTCTATGCATATCGAAATAGCGTTTATGTGTGCTGCTGTTCCAGCGCATCTTCCATGCCGGCCACCAGCGCTGCCAGAATGAAGCCTGGTTACCACCATGCACGGACTGGGCTTTATGTAATTTTGTGTGTGGTTTCCTGGCTGATTTAGGCAAGGTCAGGTAAAAACCGACAAAACTATCAATCAGCCAGATGATCGCCACGCCACCCATCAGCCAGATACCCCAGCGATCTATGCCCCACATTTCCGGCAGGTGCAAACTGTAGTGCAGCTTGTACAGGAAAGAAACTGCATTAGTACGGTCAATCGGCCACACCGCGCCCCACTCACGCTTGCCCAGCTCTTCGCCGGAAATAGGATCCACAAATACCTGGTTGAATTTGACAGGCTCCAGACCATCAGGCGGATTAGGCAATGGCCTGACACCAAGAGAAAGCGTATGCCCTTCCTCCACATTCAGCGGAATCGAACTTACCTGTACTTGCGGATAGCGCCCTGCCACCTGCTTTGCAAGCGCCAGCGATGACTGATGCACTCCCACTGCCTCGCTATGCATCATGGCCGGATTCAGCAATTCATCCAGCTCGTGATCCCAGGAGATGATGGCGCCGGTGAGTCCTGTGATTAGTAGGAACAAAGCACTCGCCAGACCCAGCCAGCGATGGCAAAGAAGCAATACTTTACGCGGTGAATCTTTGGGTGGGTTTGCTAACTGCATATGTTTCCAAATAATTTAGAAATCGATTGTTGCCGACAATAACAACGTACGAGGCGCAGCTATTGTCAGGAAGGTACCGCTTTGCAGCCAGTAATTCTTATCCAATACGTTCTCAAGGTTAGCGCGAAGTACAATTGGTTTGCCTGCTGCTTGTGTAACATAGCGAGCACCGATGTCCAACCGTGTCCAACCGGGCACATTTACTGTATTGGCGCTATTGTAGTAAGCGGAGCTGGTACCAATCGCTCGTCCATTAAAACTCAGACCTTGAATCCATGGGGTATCCCAATCCAATCCCAGGTTGGCAGTAAAGTCAGGCACGCCAATCGCATCTTTGCCATCACTCGTTGCTGAATTACTTTTTACTTTTGGATCGGAAAACATGACACTTGTCATTAAGCGCAACCCACTGACAAGCTCTCCATAAGCTGCCAGCTCCAGGCCTCGGTTACGTTGCTCTCCAGAATATGCTCTTCGGTTAGTGACAGGATCATCTTCACGATTAGGTCTTTCGATCTGGAACAAACTGATAGCTGTAGTAATTCGTCCAAAATCCACTTTAACCCCTACTTCATTTTGAGTGGACTTGTAAGGAGCGAGTGCAGTTCCTTCGTTGCTGAATCCAGCACCGACCGGTACCAGTTCGCCTTGCGTTAACCCTTTAGTATGGTTGGCATACAACGCAACATTATTAAAAGGTTTGATGACAATTCCAGCCAATGGTGAAACTGCACCTTCATTGTAAGGTGCACCTTTAACACCTGTTGTCGGATCATAAGTATTCTGTTCAACTTTTTGATCTCGCACACCTAATGTAACAAGTACTTTTTCATCAAGAAATGATAATGTGTCTGTGAGTACATAACTTGTAAGAGTCACTTCCTGGCTTCTATCCGGAGAGTTTCTTGCCCCCGCAATTGGAGGTAATCCCACAGGATTGTAAATATTTGACGGGACGGTGCCTGCTGATTGTGCATAGAAGTAGCCTGACTCCTGATCTAAGCGGTTTGCAGCTAATGTGACGGCATGCCCCACATTGCCTGTTGCAAATTTAAAGCGTGCTCCAGCATTTGAAACAAAGGTTTTGCTGTAAAAATCATAATAGGCATTACCTAGTGTAAAGTTGCCACCTGCACCAATCCCATTTATTGCTGAAGGAAAGCTTTGCTTAAATGAAAAGTCGCTATAACCGATCCCACCATAAAGCGTGACATTTGAATTAACGTCGTACTCCAGGTTGCTCAAAAAAGTTCTACCGTTGTAATCCAGCTTGGTACCAGGGTAAAAGTTTTTACGTGCATCTGGAGCGGATGGAACTCTCTGACCATCTGCAATCGTTACCTGAGGCCTGAACTCTTTAATATCGTCTGCCTGCACCATCGCATCAAACGACCAACGCAGCTTTTCACCTAAGTAATCAACGCCCAAAGTCACCAGCCCTGTTTGCTGGCTACCTTTATCGATAGTGCCTTCACCTGAACGCTTCAAAGCATTCACGCGCACACCCCATTCATTGTTATCGCCATAACGACGGCCTGCATCAATATGCGCCGCAAATTGTGACTCTCCCAGATAAGAAGTTGTCAGCCGGTTTAGAGGATCATTTCCAGCACGTTTGGTGACCAGATTGATCGAGCCTCCAATGCTACCGCTAGGTGGAATACCATTCACAAAAGTGCCTGGCCCTTTGAGCACTTGCACTCGCTCCACCATTTCCAAAGGAACACGTGTTCCCGAGGTAAGGCCAAACAGTCCATTCAAACCAATATCGTCATTATTGACCGTATAACCTCTAATCTGAAACTGGTCACCGAAACCACCCGGCGCAGTCAGCGCGCGCACTGACGCATCATTCACGACCACGTCGGCGACGCTTCTGGCTTGCTGGTTCTGGATCAACTCAGAAGTGTAATTCACCGTACTAAACGGCACATCCATCACATCCTGATTGCCCAACACACCCAAACTACCACCCTTAGCGACTTGGCCGCCGGCATAAGGTTTTGCCAGACTCCCTTTGTCTGCAGCAGATTTAACTTCTACTTCACCTAAGGTTTCTGGAGTAGATAGTTCATTAGCATCCTTCTTTTCTTCAGCCATCACATGGCTAACACTCAGGGTAAGAAATACGGCAACTGCAATTTTTTTCGGTGTAAACAACATCTAAAATACTCTCGTGTAATGACTTGATTGAATCAAAAGAAAAAGGCCGCTTATGAAAGCAGCCTTTTATTGATATTTGTTATAGATCAGCGGGTTACATGATAATGATTATTATTAAATAATGCAATTTAATTTATGCAAAATCATTGCCGCAATAACTATTAAGAGTGATTAAAAATCAAGTTGAGCACTGACGGTGACAGTGCGAGGAGCGCCTAACACAAGGTAACCATTTCCAGGGAAACCACCGCTAGATGCCCAATAATCTCTATCAGCAACGTTATCGATACGTCCACGTACTGTAACTAGGTGTCCCTTGATATCGGTAGCATAGCGTGCTCCAAGATCAAAGCGAGTCCAGCCAGGGACACGCAATGTATTTTCAGCATTCGCGTAGACGTCACCTGTAGCAATTACTCGTGCGTCAAGCGTAAAGCCATAAATGCCAGGTACATCCCATTCCATACCAAGATTAGCCTGCTTATCAGGGATACCGATAGTTTCTTTGTTCTCGGTTGCACTGTTTCCGGTGTTCTTCTGTTTTGTATCAAAGAAAGTAGCTCCCCCTAAAATACGAAGACCAGGCATAACTTCACCTAAAGCCATAATCTCAACACCTTGGTGATCCTCACTACCTCGCGCCGAGAAAAATCTTGCTGCATCTAGTACACCACGTGGTTTTTCTGTTGTGAAATAAGCCGTAGTCAAACGCAGCTTACCGAAATCAAATTTAGCGCCTATTTCTTTTTGTTTGGAAACATACGGAGCAAGTTGCCTACCGCCGTTAGCAACTATAATACTTCCCACACTAGTCGGAGCAGTCTCTCCAACCGTCAACCCTTCGACATAATTTGCATATAGCGAAACGCCTTCCCAAGGCTTGACTACCGCCGCCAGTACCGGACTCAGTTTAGACTTATCGTAACCCGTAGCGGCTTGTGTATTAAAAGCGTAATCAGTTATATTGATCTGTTGGTGCCTTGCCCCCAAGGTAAGCAGTAACCGATTGTCTAAGATGGATAAAGTATCGCCAAAGGCAATGCTGCGTAATATGGTTTTATTGGTTTTACGCCTGTCATTTACGTTACCCGTGAATGCAGTGCCAGAGAAAGCTGGCTGCGCAGTATATCTGGGTGAATAAAGATTAGTGGCAAATGGACTAAAGAAATCACCTGCAAAAGAACCATTTCTATCAGCGTGGTAAAGATTGACGTTCAGTACGGCATCATGGGCAACTTCGCCAGTTTCAAATTTACCTTTTAAACCCACCTCGCCTGTTCTGACAGACTCTTCGCGGCTATTATCAAATCGAAACATATTTCCGGCACCTGATGCGGAGTCGGTAATTGTCAGGTTTGCCAGGGAGTTGACTTCTTTTGTTTCACGGAATCCACCAGCAAAGTATGCGCTCACTTTATCGCTTAAATCATACTCACCTCTTAAGGTACCGAAGGTGTCACGCTCATTGGAAAATGTCCATGGCTGTGCCCAGTTGGAGTCACTACGGGGAGCACGAGGAACAGATGTTACCCCGCTAAGCGTAACGTTGGTACGGGTCTCTTTCAACTTGTTATCCTGGTAACCCAAGTCTGCTGAGAGGCGTAGATTCTCTCCACGCCAGTCCAACCCTAGCGATACCAAATCTACTTGCGCATGCTCTTTATCAATCGCTGTGCCGCCATCACGCCTGGAAACATTTAACCTGATACCTGCACTGTCATCTGGCCCGAAACGTCTTGCGACATCGGCAGAATACAACTGTTGATTACCCGAGCTCCAGCCAGCAGTAAACACATTCAATGGATCATTAGGCGCACGTTTTGGTAACAGCGAGATGGAACCACCAATAGCATCACCGCCGGGACTAATGCCATTAAAAAATGCGGATGCACCACGTAAAACTTCTACCCGCTCAAATAATTCTGCAGCAATATATTGACGCGGAAGAATGCCATACAGGCCGTTATAAGTGACGCTATCAGAGCCCAGGATATATCCACGAATGAAATAGGATTCCTGGAAATTACCAAAACCCCGTGCAACACGCACAGATGGATCGTTCAGCAATACATCGCCTACGCTTCTGGATTGTTGGTTCTGAATCAGCGCGTTAGTGTAGGCATTGATCGAGAAAGGAGTGTCCATTGCGTCCTTGTTTCCCAAAATGCCCACGCGGCCACCTCTAGCAACCTGCCCCCCTGCATAAGGCTTCATCAAGCCTTTAGCATTAGCATCAGCAGATGCATTTACTTTCACTTCATCGAGAGTCACAGTCCCCTCTTTTTCGGACTGCGCTTCTTCAGCTAATACTTGGGTCGCTGCAAAAGCAAGCATCACCGCTAATACGGTTTTTTTCGGCATCAGGGTCACTTTGGAAGCCCCACGGTTATTTATTAAGGTCATTCAAACTTTCATCTATCAAAAGGATTAATAAAAAAGGCCACTGAGAAATCAGCAGCCTTCTTTAAGTTAATTGTTTGGCTATCAATTACTTAAATGATAATAATTATCATTTGTTAGAGCAATCAATTTTACTCAACATCACTTACTTCGATAACTAATGTTGTATAAAACCAACTTGATGGCAGTATCAATACGTCCATGTGATTGATGCAAGCGCACTTGCAGGCGGCGCATAAAAAGCTTGTGCACCTTCTGCATATCTCAAGCTGGAAAAGTATTTTTCATTAGTTACGTTATACAAATTAACAGCTGCATTCCAGTGCTTATCAATCTGATAATTCACCATTAAATTCAACACTGCGTAGCTATCTTGTCTGAAGCGAATCTCATCGCCACCCAGCTCAATATCCACATATGTTTGACTCTGCCAGTTCACGCTTGCGCCAACTTTGAGTTTTTCAATTGACGGTACCTTATAAACAGTCGTCAAATGCATAAGGCTTCTTGGGATAAATGTGTTCACATTTTGACCCTTATTATCCTTGACTCGCATTAAACGCGTATAGCCTGCACTAACGCTCCAGCCATCACTGATTTCGCCCGAGACATCAAATTCAAAACCTTTGCTGGTAGCCTGTATACCTTGGTAAACGTCAATTAAAGCACCTCCTGCTCCAAGAGGTACTCTATCAAGAAACTGCGGCTGATTTTTCTGCTCAGTTTTAAACAATGCAAATGAACTGTTTAACGTTTTATTAAACCACTCACTTTTAATACCAATTTCAGAATTCTTACCCTCTAGTGGAGCCAATATTTTACCGCCGGCTCCTTTTTCAACTTGAGGCTTATAAATCTCGCTGTAGCTCGCATACAAAGAGTGAGTCTCATTTAAATCATATACAGCGCCAACATATGGCGTGAACTTGTGATTATCCTTGGCATCTTGATCTACATCATAACTAATCCCGGTTAATTTATAACTTAGCAAACTCCCACCCAGAGTCACTTTCAGGTTATCTGCAGGATTTAGCTTGGCAGCGGCATAGATATTGGCCGTTGTGCTTTTGTAATCTGAGCTTGTGCTTTTGGCACCAAAGGTCGGCAATGGAAAATCGCCAATGTCATCAAAGCTACTGGTAATGACATTGAAAAGAGTGCTGCCATCACGTGAATACTCTTTCATGTAGGATTTACTCAACGTTGCGCCCACAACCAGCTCATGTTTGCGGCCTGCAAACTCAAAAGGGCCATTCGCATATACATCGGCAACATGGTCTTTAGTCACAAAGTCATAAACATATGGATAACTAGTATAGGTAATCAACCCTGTTGAACGGTCTTCAATACCATCAATATAGTGGTGGCGCCCCTTAGAGCTGACGTCCTTATGAGTTAACTGTCCTTTCAGCTTCCATTCATTATCAAAATAATGCGTCAACTCGACAAAACTGATATTAGTTCCCACATTTCTATTACTCCAGCCAGGCGCAGTCGAGGCAGATACATTGTAATCACGCTTGCTGCCATCAGAATATAGTAAGGGTAAGCTGCCGAAACCGCTACCGCTGGCATTATTTTGGTTATAAGTATGGCCAATTGCCAAATTGGTGCTATCGGTTAAATCAGCTTCGATTACACCGTAAACCGCATTTCTTTCCATGCTATAGCGATCCAGGTATGAATTTTTGTTTTGATTTGCCACAACCAAACGCCCGCGCACAGTGCCATCTCCGTTCAATGCGCCAGATACATCAGCATCTAAACGACGGTTGTCCCAAGAGCCATACGAAGCATTCGCATGCGCTTGAAATTCCCTGGTAGGCCGTTTGCGGATAAAGTTGATGGTAGCGGAAGGATTACCTGGACCTGTTAACAAGCCATTGGCACCGCGCAATACTTCTATCCGGTCATAAGTCGCAACATCCAGATCACCATAATTCGTACCACTAAAGCTGATAGGCGTGCTTAAGCCATCTACTTGAAAATTTGTGATCATAAACCCACGAGCAGTGTACTCAGTGCGGTCTGTCTCAAATTGCTCCACTCTAATGCCAGTCGCATAAGACAAAGCATCATTGACACTTAACACACGAAAATCATCGAGTAGTTCACGTGTGATCACTGAGATTGATTGTGGTGTTTCACGAATACTAGTATTCAAACGCGTGGCAGTCGAGGTCGACTCAACTGTATATGACTTTGTTTTTTCTGATGGCTGGTCTTTGTCGGCTTTGGAAGTAACTTTAACTTCGGGCAAAGAATCTACTGTTTCTTTGCCTGGTTCTTCCGCAAAAATTTGATTAGAAAAGGCTAACAGCAGGGCCGCTGCTAAACGATGATGGCGAAATGAAAAATGCTTTGGTTGCAAGCTGTGCACGAGGCTCTCCTTATTATAATCGCTGGCTACTGGAGTCGTACTCGTTGGCTTGCACTAAACATTTAATGATAACAATTATCATTAACTGTTTCAAGCTGAGTGGCTTTTGGCTTTAGAATTGTGCTGTTGAGTTTTGCGGACGCAAGCCGCTTTGGTGCCTTGCAGGAGCAACGATCACTTCGCCGTTTTCGCAAGTAGCGCTAATCAGTCTGACATCGTAAAGGGCTTCAAGTAACGGGATAGTCACCTGCTGGCTAGGATAATCGCCACGCACTTCCCCATCCTTGATAAATATCAGCCGCTCAAAGCCCTGTAACGCCTGATTGATATCATGCAATATCGCCAGAATGGCATGGCCGCGCTGTGACGCGAAGGTGTAAATAGCATCCATCAGGCTGAATTGCAGGCCGGGGTCGAGTGCTGCAAGCGGCTCATCTACCAGCAATAAGCCATTTTCAACATCCCACAGCTGTGCAAACACCCTTGCCATTTGCACACGTGCTTTTTCACCGCCGGATAAGGTATCAAACCGGCGATCAAGCAAGTGTCCGGCGCACGCCAGATCAGCAGCCTGGCGGACAATTTTGTTGAGATCAGGATCGTAGGCTCTTGCCACACGGCCTAGCCCAATCACCAGTTCGACGGGCAAGCCAAACGCAACTTCGTGCGACTGCGGCAAGATAGCGCGGTGGCGGCTGAGGTCCACCAGCGTCCATTGCTTCAGGTCGCGCTGGCAAAATGTAGCCTCGCCACTGGCTGGCTGTAGCTCTCTGGCCAGCAATTTAAGCAAGGTCGATTTACCTGCGCCACTAGGGCCGAGGACAGCGACACGCTCGCACGCCTGCACCGATAATGTGAATGGGCCGAAAGTGCGTTTACCAAGATTGATGGTGACATTCTGCAACGCCAGCAGGGCACTGGAAGTGGATGACATCACTTATGTTCCCTTCCTGATACCGGCCAGCAAAACCAGGAAAAATGGTGCGCCAAGCAGGGCGGTAAAAATACCGACCGGGATTTCAGCCGGGATTGCCACAGTACGCGCAGCGGTATCGGCTACCAGCAGGATGATAGCACCGACCAGCATCGCCAGCGGAGCCAGGCGGCGTTGATCTGGGCCGATGACCAGCCGCACGATATGCGGGGCGACTAAACCGATAAAACCAATCATGCCGCACCAGGCTACGGCAAAGCCGCATAATAGCGCGACCAATATAATGACTCTGGCGCGCAGATGGCGCACGTTGACCCCAATATGCGCTGCGGTGGCTTCACCTAATGCCAGGGCATTCATCTCGTTAACCAGGCGGCGCACATACCAACTCGCTGCCAGCAATAATGCCAATAGCGCTATTAATAATGGCCAGCTGGCTCCGGCAAGTGAGCCCAATGTCCAGAAGGTCAGGCTACGCAGTTGTTCATCGGTAGCTAGATAAGTGCATAAGCCGATGACTGCGGTGGCGAGCGCATTGAGCGCAATGCCGGTTAGCAGTAATCCGGCGATCGAATCTGCGGTTAACCAGCGCGCCACGGTATCCAGCAGGAAACATACGCCGATGGCACCGGTAAAAGCCGCTACCGGCAGTACCCAATACCGTAGTGAAATGGGGATATTGATGCCACTGTTAGCCAGTAACACTATGGTTAAGGCAGCCGCACACGCCGCGCCACTGGTGACGCCAAGCAGGCCGGGATCAGCCAGCGGATTGCGGAACAAGCCTTGGGTGAGCGCGCCGGAAAGCCCTAACGCCGCACCGATAAGTGCAGCAAACAGGATACGCGGCAGACGCAGATTCCACAGCACATACGCGCCACCGGTCAAAGGTTGATCACTATCTGAATGCAGCAGTGACAGCCAGTCGCCTGGCAATACCGACACCGCGCCAGCCCATGCAGCTACCCATACACAGATGACAAGGGTCGCCCATAAAAACAAAGCTGGCCGAGATATCAGGCCAGCTGTTAAACGT
>JALDYP010000060.1:0-10845 GCA_032153875.1 Methylophilus sp. | reverse complement strand
AGTTGAACCCAAAGTTGAACCCAAAGTTGAACCCAAAGTTGAACCCAAAGTTGAACCCAAAGTTGCGGCGGCAAAAGCTAAAGAAGAATCTGATTCTTCCGATAAACCCTCAGGTAAGTTCTATGTGCAGTTTGGCGTGTTTTCTGACCCGAAAAACCTTGAAAACCTGCAAGGCAAGCTGAAACAGGCCGGGTTTGAAGCGGCGACGGATAAAGTGGATGCCGCCGGTAATAAGTTAAGGTTGCGGTCGCGCACTTATGCGACACGTAATGAAGCGGCAGCTGCGTTGAAAAAACTCGAAGCAGCCGGTTTTAGCGGGATTGTGGCGAAATCCTGAGTCAGCCAATGACCATTTTTGATTATTTAGTATTGGGTATTATTGGCTTTTCCATCCTGGTTGGATTGATGCGCGGTGCCATCCGCGAATTTTTCTCGGTAATCGGCTGGGTGCTGGCTTTTTACCTGGCCAACAAATTTAACGGTGAAGTCATCACCTATATCCCGGAGCAAGTGCCCGGTGAAGCAGTGAAAGCGATTGCTGCATTCCTGCTGGTATTTTTATCGGTACTGTTTTTATGCACTCTATTGGCTTTATTACTCACCACTCTGATCAAGGCAGTGGGTTTGGGCGGACTCAATCGCGTACTGGGCGGCCTTGCCGGTGCAATCAAAGGCGTATTAATCGTCTGCATACTGGCGATGCTGGCAGCAATGACCGACATACCGAAAGATGCACGCTGGACCAACGCCATGTTGAGTGCCCCGGTTGAAGTGCTGGTCTTGAATTTGCTGCCGTGGATACCATCTAGTATTGCTGAACATGTGCATTTGGAACATGAGCAGGCAGATGAGTCTCTCATTTAATTTGTAATCTAGTCTTGGATAGGATGTCGCTATGTGTGGAATTATCGGTATTGTAGGTAAAAACCCGGTGAACCAGTTGTTGTATGACGGGTTGCTGGTGCTACAGCATCGCGGGCAAGACGCTGCAGGAATTGTGACCTGCGATGGTAATACCTTCCATATGCATAAAAATAATGGCCTGGTGAAAGACGTATTTCATACCCGCCACATGCGCAACCTGGCCGGTAATGTCGGCATAGCCCATGTGCGTTACCCGACTGCCGGTTCTTCCAGTGCTGCAGAAGCGCAACCGTTTTATGTCAACTCACCTTTCGGGATTGTGCTTGGCCACAATGGCAACCTGACCAATTCTGAACAGCTGAAATCTGAAATGTTCAGGCAAGACCTGCGTCACATCAACACCAGTTCCGACTCGGAAGTGTTGTTGAATGTGTTAGCACACGAGATCGAAGATACCTCCAAGAATGCCTTGCTGAACAGCGATATGGTATTTGATGCGGTTGCTGGTGTGCACAGGCGCTGTAAAGGCGCTTATGCAGTGGTCGCCATGATTGCTAACTTCGGTCTGCTGGCTTTCCGTGATCCACACGGCATTCGCCCGTTGGTGATAGGCAAGCAGGAAACCAGCAAAGGTACAGAATATATCGTGGCTTCTGAAAGCGTGGCGCTGGATGTGCTGGGCTTTACCCTGTTGCGTGATGTTGAGCCGGGCGAGGCAGTGTTTATCGATATGGATGGTAACTTGTTCAGCCGTCAATGCGCACAAGACCCTAAACTGACTTCGTGTATTTTTGAATATGTTTACCTGGCACGCCCTGACTCGGTCATTGATGGCGTTTCTGTTTACCAGACCCGCCTGGATATGGGTACTTTGCTAGCCGAAAAAATCAAGCGCGAATGGGCTGACAAGCAGATTGATGTGGTGATTCCTATCCCGGATACCAGCCGCCCGAGTGCCTTGCAACTGGGCATTTCACTGGGCCTGGATTACCGTGAAGGCTTTATCAAAAACCGGTATATTGGCCGTACGTTTATCATGCCGGGCCAGGCTTTGCGTAAAAAATCAGTGCGCCAAAAACTGAACCCGATCGGGATTGAGTTCAAAGGTAAAAACGTCTTGCTGGTGGATGACTCTATTGTGCGTGGCACGACATCACAGCAAATCGTGCAGATGGCCCGCGACGCAGGCGCTAACAAAGTGTATTTCGCTTCTGCCGCGCCACCGGTTCGTTACCCAAACGTGTACGGCATTGATATGCCTAGCCGCGACGAGTTGTTAGCGACTGACCGCACCGATGAGGAAATTTGTGCCGAGATTGGTGCGGATGCTTTGATTTACCAGGACCTGGATGCGTTGAGAGAAAGTATAACCAAGTCTAACCCCCATATGACAGAATTCGATTGCAGCTGTTTTGATGGCAAGTACGTGACGGGTGATATAGATGCAGCTTATCTGAACCGTATCGAGGCTGCACGAAGCGATTTCAACAAAAAACAACCGCCACCAAATTCAACCACGCAGCTGGATTTGAATTTGTTATCCACTGATCTGGTAGGGGTGGATTAACCCTTGACAGGCGCCATGAGAAGGCGTCTAATGAAATTGCGCTGATTTGAGTGGCGAACTTTAAACGAAGCCGAACTCAGCTTGCGAGCGCATTATAAATCCTGCTAAAGCGAGAGCCCAAAAACCCGTTTTAGCGCAATGCTGAAGCGGGTTTTTTATTGGCTGCATACCTTGTAAAGTTAAATGTGTCGTTAAAGATTAAGATAGTTGGAAGATTAAGACAAAATGAGTGATCAATACCATTTGGAAACGCTGGCAGTACGTGCCGGCACGTTGACAACCGAGTTTGGTGAAAATTCTGAAGCCCTGTTCCTGAACTCCAGTTTCCGTTTTGAAAACGCAGCCCAGGCAGCCGCAAGATTCGGCGGCACTGAACCTGGCAATATTTACTCGCGCTTCACTAACCCGACCGTGACCATGTTCCAGGATAAGCTGGCTGCTTTGGAAGGGGCCGAGCAATGCGTAGCGACTGCCAGCGGCATGGCGGCGATTCTGGCTTGCGTCATGGGTATTTGTAGTGCCGGCGACCACGTGGTGGCTTCGCGCAGTGTGTTTGGCACGACCGTACAATTGTTTTTCAATATCCTCAAGCGTTGGGGTCTGGAAGTGACCCTGGTATCACTGACCGATGCTGATGCATGGAAAGCTGCGGCAAAACCCAATACCAAATTGTTTTTTGCTGAAACGCCATCTAATCCACTGACTGAGGTAGGTGATATTGCCAAGCTGGCTCAAATCGCCCATTCGGTTGGCGCCTATTTGGCGATTGATAATTGCTTCTGCACCCCGGCACTACAACAGCCATTAAAGCTGGGTGCCGATATCGTCATTCACTCTGCGACCAAGTATATCGACGGCCAGGGCAGGGTATTGGGCGGTGCGGTGTTAGGCAATAAAACATTGATGGAGCCCGTCTATGGCTTCCTGCGTACAGCAGGTGTGACGATGAGCGCCTTCAATGCCTGGGTGTTTGTTAAAGGCATGGAAACATTGCAGATCCGTATGGAAGCACACGCACAGCGAGCACTGGCGATTGCGCAATGGCTGGAGCAACAGCCACGGGTAGCCCGCGTTTATTACCCGGGCTTGCCATCGCATCCGCAATATGCGCTGGCACAGCAACAGCAAAGATTAGGTGGCGGCATCGTCACTTTTGAGGTGAAGCCTCGCGCCGGGCAAAGCGCTCAGGAGGCCGCTTGGGAATTAATTGATGCCACCAAGCTGATTTCCATCACGGCCAATCTGGGCGATGCGAAATCGACCATCACACACCCTGCTACCACAACGCATAGCCGTGTGACAGCCGAGGCCAGGGCAGAGGCTGGCATCAAGGATAATCTGGTGCGTATTGCAGTAGGACTAGAGCATGTGGAAGATTTAAAAGCCGACTTGCAGTTGTTGTCACACGGGTAACGCTAGCTATATCGCTCACGGTTTATCGCAAGACAGCTCCTGGTGATGCGGTAAACCGTTTTTATTTATATGCATTTTCAAACAACCCTGTCGCGATAGGTAAAAGTTATAGATTTTATTCTGCTTTTAAAGCCTGTTTTTCACTTCCACAAGCCTGATCCAGGCCATTTTAGCCGCGTTTAAACCAGCCAGAGTCTGCTAAATATGCTAAAATCGCGAGATAATTTTTAACTATAAAATGGGTCAAGAATGAGTCAGTCTCCCGATCAGTTTGCTAAAGAAACCCTGCCTATCAGTCTCGAAGACGAGATGCGCCGCAGTTATCTTGATTACGCGATGAGCGTAATTGTTGGTCGTGCTTTACCAGATGTGCGTGATGGCCTGAAACCGGTGCACAGGCGTGTATTGTTTGCCATGCACGAGCTGTCAAATGACTACAACAAGCCATACAAGAAATCTGCCCGTATTGTCGGTGACGTGATCGGTAAATACCATCCGCACGGCGATACCGCGGTGTATGACACCATCGTTCGTATGGCGCAGCATTTCTCCTTGCGCTACATGCTGGTCGATGGCCAGGGTAACTTTGGTTCGGTGGATGGCGATAATGCGGCGGCGATGCGGTATACCGAGATCCGTATGTCCAAGATCGCGCACGAGTTGCTGGCAGATATCGAAAAAGAAACTGTCGATTTTGGCCCTAACTATGACGGCAGCGAACAAGAGCCGCTGATCATGCCAACGCGTATCCCGAACTTGCTGATTAACGGCAGCTCAGGGATTGCGGTGGGTATGGCGACCAATATTCCTCCGCACAATTTGAATGAAGTGTTGAACGGCTGTTTCGCCTTACTCAAAAACCCGGAAATTTCGATTGATGAACTGATCGAGTATATCCCTGCACCTGACTTCCCGACTGCCGGCATTATTTACGGTACAGTAGGGGTGAAAGAAGGCTATCGCACCGGCCGTGGCCGTGTGGTAATGCGTGGCCGTACCCATTTTGAAGATCTGGATAAAGGTGGCCGCCAGTCCATCATTATCGATGAACTGCCTTATCAGGTGAACAAGAAAACCCTGATTGAGAAGATCGCAGAGCTGGTAAACGAGAAGAAAATCGAAGGTATTTCTGACCTGCGAGACGAGTCGGATAAATCCGGCATGCGCGTGGTGATCGAGCTTAAGCGTGGTGAAGTGCCAGAGGTTATCCTGAATAACCTCTACAAACAGACCCAGCTGCAAGATACCTTCGGAATGAATATGGTGGCCCTGATGGATGGCCAGCCACGTTTGCTCAACCTGAAGCAAATGCTGGAAGCCTTCCTGCGTCACCGCCGTGAAGTCGTTACCCGCCGTACTGTGTTTGAATTGCGCAAAGCGCGTGACCGTGGTCATGTGCTGGAAGGCCTGGCCGTTGCGCTGGCTAACGTTGATGAGATGATTGCCATCATCAAGGCTGCACCAACACCGCCGGAAGCGAAAAAAGAATTGATGGCGCGTGACTGGCATTCACCTGTCGTGGAAGAAATGCTCAAGCGCGCTGCCATGGAAGCCTCACGACCTGAAGGCTTGTCCGTTGATTTCGGCCTCACGCCAAAAGGCTACCGTTTGTCGGATGTGCAGGCGCAGGAAATCCTGCAAATGCGCTTGCAACGCCTGACTGGCCTTGAGCAAGACAAGATCGTTACCGAATACAAAGAAGTGATGGATATCATTGCCGACTTGCTCGACATTCTGGCGAAACCTGAACGCGTAACCGCCATTATTGTGGAAGAATTGAACGAAATCCAGAAACAGTTTGGTGATAAACGCCGTTCAGAAATTGAGCACAATACCCAGGACTTGTCACTGGAAGACCTGATCACGCCACAAGATGTGGTGGTGACCTTGTCGCATACCGGCTATATCAAATCCCAACCGCTGGATGAATACCGCGCCCAACGCCGTGGTGGCCGTGGCAAGCAGGCTGCAGCGACCAAGGAAGATGACTTTATCGACAAGATGTTCGTGGCCAATACCCATGATTACATCCTCTGCTTCAGCAGCCGTGGCCGCGTTTACTGGCTGAAAGTATACGAAGTGCCGCAAGGTAGCCGCGTCAGCCGTGGCAAACCGATTGTGAACCTGTTCCCACTGGAAGAGGGCGAAAAAATCAACGCGATCCTGCCAGTGAAAGAGTTCGACGAAAACCACTTCGTGTTTATGGCGACCGCTATGGGTACGGTGAAGAAAACAGCACTGACTGAGTTCTCCAACCCGCGTAAATCCGGCATTATCGCGATCAACCTCGATGACAATGATTACCTGATTGGTGCTGAAGTGACCAATGGCAAGAATGACATCGTACTGGTTTCCAACGGTGGTAAAGCGGTCTGGTTTACCGAAGATGACGTACGTCCTATGGGCCGCGCCACCCGTGGTGTGCGCGGGATGAAGCTGGCTGCCAAACAGCAAGTGCTGTCATTGCTGATTGCAGAAAATGACCAGCAATCAGTGCTGGTTGCTACCGAAAACGGTTACGGTAAACGTACCGTATTGTCTGAGTTCCGCCATTCCGGTCGAGGTACCCAAGGTGTAAAAGCAATTGCCATCAGCGAGCGTAACGGCCTGGCGGTAGCAGCAAGACTGGTGACGGCAGATGACGAAATCATGCTGATCACTACCGGTGGTGTGTTGATCCGTACCCGCGTGAAAGAAATTCGCGATATGGGCCGCGCTGCACAAGGAGTGACACTGATCAACCTGGGTGAAGGCGAGAAGCTTTCCGGCCTTGAAAAAATCGTTGAAACTGATGAAGACGAGAACGATAGCGAAGAATAGTTGAATTAATGACACAGATTTTTAATTTTTCTGCAGGTCCGGCAGTGTTGCCGAAACCCGTTCTGGAACGCGCACAAGCTGAAATGCTGGATTGGCATGGCAGTGGCATGAGTGTGATGGAAATGTCACACCGCGGCAAAGAATTCACCAGCATCCTGGAAAAAACCGAAGCCGATTTGCGCCAGTTATTAGCTATCCCTGCTAATTACAAGGTGCTGTTCCTGCAAGGTGGCGCAATTGGTGAAAATGCCATCATTCCGATGAATTTGCTAAATGGCAAATCAGCGGATTATGTCGTGACGGGTTCATGGAGCAAGCGCAGCGTACAAGATGCCAAAGCCTATGGGCAGATTAATATTGCAGCTTCAGCTGAAGCAGATGACTTCACGCATGTGCCATCATTTGCCAAATGGCAGCTGAATCCTGATGCGGCCTACGTGCATTACTGCACCAACGAGACGATTAATGGTGTTGAGTTTGTGGATGTGCCTGACACCAACGGTGTGCCTATCGTTGCCGATATGTCCTCGCACATTCTTTCGCGCCCGATAGATGTATCGAAGTATGGTGTGATTTATGGCGGCGCACAAAAAAATATCGGCCCGGCGGGTTTGTGCCTGGTGATTGTCCGTGAAGATTTACTGGATAGGGCTTCTGAATTGACGCCTGCTGTGTTCCACTGGAAAACGCAGGCGGAAAACCAGAGCATGATCAATACGCCGCCGACCTACAGTATTTATATCGCCGGCCTGGTATTTGAATGGTTGCTGGCACAAGGCGGTGTCGAAGCCATTGAAAAAGTGAATATTGCCAAAGCCAGCCTGTTGTATGACTATGTGGATCAAACCGAGTTTTACTATAACCCGATCGAGCCCGCGTATCGTTCTCGCATGAATATTCCGTTCCGTTTACGGGATGAAAGCTTGAATGATACTTTCCTGAAAGCCGCAGATGCACGCGGTTTGCTGCAATTAAAAGGTCATCGTTCAGTAGGTGGTATGCGCGCCAGTATTTACAACGCGATGCCGATTGAAGGTGTAAAAGCGTTAGTTGCTTTCATGCAGGAATTCGAAAAAAGTAATTCTTGAAAATGATATTAGGTTACATTAAATATACATCTTAAATGTCTGATTTATTAAAACAATTTAGAGATAAAATTGATGCTATCGATGCGCAGGTTCTGGCATTGGTGAATGAGCGTGCGGCACTGGCACGTGAAATCGGGCATTTAAAAGACGACGGCGTTATCTATCGTCCAGAGCGCGAGGCGCAAGTCATCCGCCGTCTGCAGGCTGAAAATCAGGGGCCGTTGTCACCTGAGGCCGTCAGCTACATTTTCCGTGCGGTGATGTCCAATTGCCGTGCGCTGGAAAAAGAGTTATCGATCGCTTTTCTCGGTCCATTGGGTACATACAGTGAAGAGGCCGCGCTCAAGCAATTCGGGGAAGGGCGTCAGGCAGTGGTATGCGGCAGCATCGATGAAGTTTTCCGCACAGTAGAAGCTGGCCAGGCAGATTACGGGATTGTGCCGGTTGAGAATTCAACCGAAGGTGCAGTTGGGATTACGCTGGATTTGCTGTTGGCGAGTGCACTGCAAGTGGTCGGTGAAGTCACTTTGCCGGTGCATCATTGTTTGCTGTCAGCGCAACAGGATATTTCGCAGATTTCGCATGTGTTCTCGCATGCCCAGTCGTTATCGCAATGCCATGAATGGTTGAATAAGGTACTGCCAAGCGTTGAGCGTGAAGCCGTGACCAGCAATGCCCGTGCCGCTCAGATGATACATGAGCTGGTAGCCACGCAAGGTACATTTGCCGCGGCAATCGCCAGCAAGCGTGCGGCTGAGCTGTTCGATTTGCATGTACTGGCCGAAAATATTGAAGATGATCCCAAAAACACTACGCGTTTTCTGGTGCTGGGTAATCATTCTGTAGCGCCCTCAGGTCAGGACAAGACTTCACTTGTCATGAGCGCGCATAATAAGCCAGGTGCCGTTTTGGAATTGCTGGAGCCATTGTCACGCCACGGGGTCAGCATGACCAAGCTGGAATCCAGGCCTTCACGCCAGAACTTATGGAATTACGTATTTTTTGTCGATATTGAAGGCCATCAGCAGGCACCTTCTGTGCAAGCAGCATTGAAAGAATTAGCTGAACGCGCCACCTTCCTCAAAGTGTTGGGTTCTTACCCAACCGCCATTATTTAATAGTAACGATATGTCTGATTTAGCTAGCTTTTCCCATTTGTCTGAACTGGCGCCTGCCAATATCCGTGCGATTGCCCCTTATCAAGGTGGGAAGCCTATTAGTGAGCTGGCTCGTGAAATGGGATTAAACGAAGCCGATATTGTAAAACTGGCGTCTAACGAGAATCCGTTAGGTATGAGCCCGAAAGCGCAGATGGCGCTGGAGGAAGCTATCTACGAAATTGCGCGATACCCGGACGGTAACAGTTTTGCGTTGCGTGGTGCAGTGAGCCATAAATACCAGGTGAAGCCTGACCAGATTGTATTTGGTAATGGCTCCAATGACATCCTTGAACTGGCAGCACGTGCGTTTTTAACGGCTGGTGATGAGGTGATTTATTCGCAGCATGCTTTTGCCGTATATCCATTAGTCACACAAGCGGCAGGGGCGACTGGTGTTGTGGTACCTGCGGTTGATTTTGGGCATGACCTGGATGGTTTTTTAAAAGCAGTTACGCCGAAAACCAAACTGATTTTCGTTGCCAACCCTAACAATCCAACCGGCACACTGATTTCCAAAACAGCATTAAAAAGTTTTCTGCAAAAAGTACCTGAAAATATTGTGGTGGTACTGGATGAAGCTTATGACGAATATTTGTCTGCGGCTGATAAATCTGAAGCGATTGGCTGGCTGCATGAGTTTGAAAACCTGATCATTTCACGCACGTTTTCAAAGGCTTATGGACTGGCAGGTTTGCGCGTCGGTTTCGGACTTATGCATGCTGCACTAGCAAACTTGATGAACCGCGTGCGCCAGCCGTTCAATGTCAATAGCCTGGCGCAAGTAGCAGCCACCGTGTCTTTACAGGATGAGGATTTTGTCGCACGCAGCTATGCGGCCAACCAGGCCGGCATGTCACAGATCACGCAAGGTTTAACCAAGCTGGGTTTGGGTTTTATTCCATCTTTTGGCAACTTTGTCAGCTTTAAAGTGACCAACGCGAGCGCTGTCAATCAGGCTTTGCTGAAACAGGGCGTGATTGTGCGGCCGGTAGCCAATTACGAAATGCCGGATTATTTGCGCGTGAGTATAGGGTTGTTTAGTGAAAATGCACGTTTCCTTGAAGTACTGGAAGGCGTGCTGGAACAGATTTTGAAGTCATGAATACCTATGAAAAATTAGCCACCGACGATGTTCGGGTGCTCGAAGTTAAACCGCTGGTCAAACCGGCGGAGCTGTTGTCACGTCTGCAGGAAAGTAGTGCAAGTACCCAGAATATCCTGCAGACGCGCACCACCATTCACCAAATCCTGCATCAGGGTGATGACCGCCTGTTGGTGATTGTCGGGCCGTGCTCGATTCACGATACAGAGGCCGGCATGGAGTATGCAAAACGCCTGCTGGAAGTCCGTAACCGTCTTGGCAATGAGTTGGTGATTGTGATGCGGGTATACTTCGAAAAACCGCGTACCACTGTTGGCTGGAAAGGGTTGATCAATGACCCGCACCTGGATGGCACGTACGACATTAATTCAGGGCTGGAAAAAGCACGTCGCTTTTTGCTGGAAGTCAATGAGATCGGCATGCCGGCTGCGACTGAATTCCTGGATGTCGTGTCGCCACAATACACTGCCGATCTAGTCAGTTGGGGCGCCATTGGTGCACGTACTACTGAGTCACAGATCCACCGCGAACTGGCTTCAGGATTATCCTGCCCGGTCGGGTTCAAGAACGGCACCGATGGTGGTGCTAAAGTGGCAATAGATGCGATTAAAACTGCTGCCAGCCCGCATCATTTCCTGTCGGTGACCAAAGAAGGTGAGTCTGGCATTTTTGCCACCAAAGGTAATGAAGATTGCCATGTCATTTTGCGTGGTGGCAAATTACCTAATTTCGATGCGAAAAGTATCGCTGAAGTTTGTGACCAGTTAGCGGATGCCGGCCTGGCACCGGTGTTGATGGTGGATTGCAGTCATGGCAACAGCCAGAAACAGT
>JALDYP010000018.1:0-50088 GCA_032153875.1 Methylophilus sp. | reverse complement strand
CCAATGTGACGCGTGATCATCTGGATTACCACGTGACCATGGAAGCTTATCAGTCAGCCAAACAAAAACTGTTTGACTGGCAAACCTTATCCGCAGCCGTGATTAATGCAGATGATGCATTCGGCGTGGAGCTGATCGAGCGTCTGCGTAAACAGGGCAAACAGGTGTTGAGTTATGGCATGCAGGAAGCAGATGTATGCGCGACCGCCGTCACCATGCATGCGACCGGTTTTGAGATCCAGGTGCGGACGCCGCAAGGCAATGGTGCAGTGCAACTGCATGCGCTGGGTCAGTTCAATGTATACAACGTACTGGCCGTGCTTGGATGCCTGCTGGTCAATGATGTAGCGCTGCCAGCGGCTTTGCAGGCGGTTTCTGGCCTGGTGCCGGTCGCAGGCCGTATGCAGATGTTCGGTGGTGGTGACCTGCCATTGGTAGTGGTGGATTATGCGCATACACCGGATGCACTGGAAAAAGCCTTGCAGACCTTGCGTATCCAGGCGCGTGGCAAATTAGGCTGTGTATTCGGTTGCGGAGGTGACAGGGATGCCGGCAAGCGCAGTGAAATGGGCCGTATTGCCGGTGCGCTGGCGGACAGCGTGGTGGTCACCAATGATAATCCGCGCAGCGAAAACCCGTATGCCATTATTGCAGCCATTTCCGAAGGCATGACCCGCGAATTCACCATGGAAACCGATCGTGCCAAGGCGATTGCAATGGCAGTGTCACGTGCTAACAAAGGCGATGTGGTGCTGGTGGCGGGTAAGGGCCATGAGGATTACCAGGAAATTCAAGGCATACGCTATCCGTTCAGTGATGCCGAGTGGGTGCTGAATGCGCTGAAAAAGAGGGCGCAATCATGATGACCTTGCAAACCATTGCTGACGTATTGCACGGGACATTGCATATGGGGCGAAACGCCGGACATATGGTGCAAAGCGCCGGGGTGGAAGTCACGTCTGTAGATAGCGATAGCCGCCGCGCGCAGCCTGGCCAGTTGTTTGTGGCTTTACCAGGCGAGAAATTTGATGGCCATGATTACCTGCCGCAGGTAGCCGCCTTGGGTGCAGCAGCTGCATTGGTGACGCATCCGGTCAAAACCGAGTTGCCGACTGTAGAAGTTAAAGATACACGGCTGGCGATGGGTGAGCTGGCCGCTTACTGGCGCGAGCAACTGGGTACGCCAATGATCGCGGTGACCGGCAGCAACGGTAAAACCACCACCAAGGAAATGATCGCCGCCGTTATGCAAGTGTATGTCGGCGGGGCGGACAAGGTATTGGCGACTGCCGGAAACTTTAATAATGATATCGGCATGCCGTTGACGCTGCTGCGCCTGCGCCCGTTTCACCGTATTGCGGTGATCGAAATGGGCATGAACCACCTGGGTGAAATTAATTACCTGTCCCGTATCGCGCGTCCTAATGTGGCGGTGATTAACAATGCCGGCACCGCGCATATCGGTGAGCTGGGTTCGCGTGAAAATATTGCCCAAGCCAAAGGCGAGATTTTTGCCGGGCTGGCAGATGACGGTATTGCAGTGATCAATGCAGATAGCGAATTCGCTGCTTACTGGCGTGGTTTGAACGAACAGCACCGCGTAATGACTTTTGGCATGAATCCAGAAGCGGATTTACGTGGCGAAGTCGCAGCAGGCGAATCATCTTCATTCACTGTGCATCATCAAACTGAATCAGTCGCAGTGACATTGGCTGTGCCTGGTGCACATAACATCATGAATGCTTTGGCTGCTGCTGCTGCCTGCATAGCCGCTGGCGCCAGCCTGCAAGAAGTTGCCCAGGGCTTGCAAGGGTTTGGTGGCGTGAAAGGCCGGTTACAACAAAAAATGGCTGTTAATGGCGCAAAGGTGATTGATGACACTTACAACGCAAACCCTGATTCGATGAAAGCGGCACTGGATGTATTGCGCGAGTCACGTCAGCGCCCGGTGTTTGTAATGGGCGATATGGGAGAACTTGGCGATGACGCTGAAGCCATGCATGCCATGGTTGGCAATTATGCTAAAGAGAATGGTGTTAAAGCCATGTATGCGTTAGGTAATCACACCAAAGCAGCGATTAAAGCCTTTGGTGAGCAAGGCCAGCATTTCGGCTCGGTAGAAAATTTGATTGCAGCATTACAGGCAGAAACTGACGCAGAAGACATCGTACTGGTGAAGGGCTCACGTTTCATGCAAATGGAACGTGTAGTGAATGCGTTGGTGGAAACACAAACCGCCGAGCTGGTGGGGAAATAGGAAAACTTATGTTAATGGAATTGGCAAAATGGTTGGCGTCGGATGTACGTGGATTCCACGTATTTGATTACATCACGCTGCGCGCGGTGCTGGCGACACTTACAGCCTTGGCCATTTCATTTATGGTTGGTCCGGCCATGATACGCAAGCTGACCGAATACAAGGTAGGTCAGGCCGTGCGTGATGATGGTCCGCAGACACACCTGGTCAAAGCAGGCACACCGACCATGGGTGGCGCGCTTATCCTGGTGGCAATCGCGATTTCCACCCTGTTGTGGGGCAACCTGCATAACCGTTTTATCTGGGTGGTATTGATTACCACACTGGGTTTCGGCGCGGTAGGCTGGGTCGATGATTACCGCAAAGTGGTTTACAAAAACCCTAAGGGTTTGTCTGCCAAAGAGAAGTATTTCTGGCAAAGCCTGATCGGCTTTGGTGTCGCGGTATTTCTGTACGCCACTTCGACCACGCCGGTCGAAACCACACTGATCGTGCCGTTTTTCAAACACCTGGCACTGCCGTTAGGCGCGGTTGGTTTCATCGTTTTAACTTACCTGGTGATTGTGGGTAGCAGCAATGCCGTGAACCTGACGGATGGCCTGGATGGCCTGGCCATTTTACCAACCGTGATGGTCGCCGCTGCGCTGGCACTGTTCTCCTATGTGGCCGGCCATATCGTATTCGCCAAATACCTGGGTATTCCGTACGTGGAAGGTGCCAGTGAATTGATGGTGTTCTGTGCCGCGATGGCAGGTGCCGGCCTGGGTTTCCTGTGGTTTAACGCTTATCCGGCAGAAGTGTTTATGGGTGATGTTGGTGCGCTGGCGCTTGGTGCCGCATTGGGTGCGGTGGCAGTGGTTGTGCGCCAGGAAATCGTGTTGTTCATTATGGGTGGTGTGTTTGTGGTCGAGACTTTCTCGGTGGCGGCACAAGTGCTGTATTTCAAATACACCAAGAAAATGACCGGTACCGGCAAGCGTATCTTCCTGATGGCGCCTTTGCACCATCATTATGAACAAAAAGGCTGGAAAGAAACGCAGGTCGTGGTGCGATTCTGGATTATTACCATGATGCTGGTACTTGTGGGCTTATCCACCCTGAAATTGAGATAAGCAGATAAACGGAAATTCTTTCGAACGTGGATGCCATGAAAAAACAATTTGAACAACAGCGGGTAGGGGTAATAGGACTGGGTGACACCGGTTTCTCTGCTTTGCGCTGGCTGCGTCAAATGGGTGCGGAGGTCGTGATGTTCGACTCACGTCTACACCCGCCTGGGCAGGATCGTTTGCTGGAAGAGTTCCCGAATGTGGAATGCCATCTTGGTCCTTTTAATGCCGCGCTGTTATCTGCCATGGATACCATAGTGACCAGTCCTGGCGTTTCATTGAAAGAGCCTGTACTGCAACAGCTGATGGCGCAGGGCAAGAGCGTGATTGGCGACATTGAACTGTTTGCCCGCTTCCGCGCGCCTTATGCCAAAGTGATTGCGATTACCGGCTCCAACGGCAAAACCACAGTGACTACCCTGGTCGGCGAGATCTGCAAACAGGCAGGCCTGAATACCATAGTTGCCGGCAATATCGGTGTGCCAGTACTGGATACCCTGCAAATGACGGCACCGGACGTGTATGTGCTGGAGCTTTCCAGTTTCCAGCTTGAAGCCACCAAGCAATTACAGATAGACGCAGCCACCATCTTGAACCTGTCTGAGGATCATATGGACCGGTATTCCGGCATGGAAGACTATGCGCAATCCAAAGCGCGTATTTACCATCATGCCCGCATCGCGATTGTGAACCGTGATGACCCTGCCAGTGCCGCCCTGGCCGGCCAGCTGCCACAGGTATCCTTCGGCGTGAACCCTGCGCCGACAATTAACGATTACGGCCTGAATGACCTGGGCTGGTTATGCGCCGGTCACAGACACTATATCGAAGCCGACAGCCTGCATATCCGGGGCAAACACAATATTGCCAATGCGCTGGCAGCGATTGCGCTAACGCAGGCGATAGGAATAGACAAAGTATCCATCCTGCATACCGTGCAGTCTTTCACCGGCTTGCCACATCGCGTGGAATGGGTCGCCAGTATTGAAGAAGTCGATTTTTACGATGACTCCAAAGGCACTAATGTGGGTGCGACTACCGCGGCAATCAGCGGCATGCTCAAGCAGGGCAAGCCACAGAAGGTGGTACTGATTGCCGGTGGTGATGGCAAAGGCCAGGATTTCAGCCCATTGCGTGAAGCTATCATCCAGCATGCCAGGGCCGTGGTACTGATAGGCCGTGATGGTCCGAAAATCCAGCAGGTATTGCAGGATATTCAAGTGCCGGTAGTGGATGCAGTCGACTTAACCGCCGCCGTGCATATCGCGAAAACACTGGCCGAAGCCGGTGATGCCGTGTTGCTTTCGCCCGCGTGCGCCAGTTTCGATATGTTCAGGAATTATGAGCACAGGGCGCAGGTATTCGTTGAAGCAGTCAAAGCCATGGAGGACGCATGCTTGGTCCGCTGATGATGACACGTGAGCGCTACAACTCGCCCAGCTACGATATGTCGCTGGTGTGGGTAGTGTTGTCATTGCTGGCATTCGGCATGGTCATGGTCTATTCGGCCTCGATCGCATATGCAGATTCGAGCAAGATGTTCGGGCACAACAGCACCTATTTCCTTATGCGCCAGGGCTTGTATGTGGGTGTGGGATTAGTGGCCGCCTTGATCGTGTTCCAGGTGCCAATGGCGTGGTGGCAGAAAATGTCGCCTTACCTGTTTGTGTTTGGCATTGTGCTGCTGGTACTGGTACTGATTCCGGGTATCGGCAAAGTGGTGAATGGTAGCCGCCGCTGGATATCATTACTGGTCATGAACCTGCAACCTTCAGAGTTGATGAAGCTGTTTATTGCCATGTATGCCTCTGATTATGCCGTGCGCAAGGCCAGCAATATGCACAGCTTCACCAAAGGCTTTTTGCCTATGCTGGGCGTGATGGTGTTTGTTGGCGTATTGCTGTTACGCGAGCCGGATTTCGGTGCGTTTGCCGTAACGGCTTCGATTGCATTTTCCATCATGTGGCTGGGTGGCGTGCATATCAAGATATTCCTTGCCATGCTCGCCGCTCTGCCGCTGGCGGTGGTGGGTCTGGTGGTGATGGAGCCTTACCGTCTGGAGCGCATGAAAGGCTTCCTGAACCCGTTTGATGACCCGTTTGATACCGGCTACCAGTTGTCGCATGCGCTGATTGCTTTTGGCCGTGGTGAGTTCTGGGGCGTAGGCCTGGGTGGCAGCGTTGAAAAACTATTGTACCTGCCGGAAGCACATACCGACTTCCTGCTGGCGGTGGTTGCAGAAGAGCTGGGTTACGTTGGCGTGATGGTCGTTGTGCTGTTATTTGCCTGGCTGGTGATCCGCGCCTTCAGTATCGCCAAGGAAGCCGTGGCGAACGAACGTTATTACGCTGCATTGCTGGCACAGGGCATCGGCGTGTGGATGGGCGTGCAGGGCTTTATCAATATGGGTGTGAACATGGGGTTGCTGCCGACCAAGGGCTTGACATTGCCACTGCTGTCTTATGGCGGTAGCGGCATCCTGGCGAACTGCATTGCCTTGTCTGTGCTTTTGCGTATCGATTTTGAAAATAGAAGACTACAAAAAGGGCTGCAAACATGAGCGGTCAGCATACATTGATGGTGATGGCCGGCGGCACGGGTGGTCATGTTTACCCGGCAATGGCGGTGGCAGATGCCTTGCACGCGCAAGGCTGGAAGATCGTCTGGCTGGCGACCGAAGGTGGCATGGAAAATCGCCTGATCACCGACAAGCCTTATGACAAAGCCATGATGACCATGCAGGGCGTACGTGGCAAAGGGCTGCAAGGCTGGCTGACACTGCCAGTAAAACTGTCCCGCGCATTTGCACAAGCCAAGGAAGCGATAGCCCGGCATCAACCAGATGTAGTGTTGGGTATGGGTGGTTTTGCGGCATTCCCGGGTGGCGTGATGGCGAAAATGGCAGGCATCCCGCTGGTGATCCATGAGCAGAATTCTGTCGCCGGCCTGACCAATAAAGTGTTAGCAAATCTGGCAAACCGTGTATTGACCGGTTTTCCTGGCGCGCTTGGTAAACGAGGCGAAACAGTGGGTAATCCAGTGCGTGAAGCCATCACCACGTTGCCGGTGCCGGAAGCCCGTTTTGCAGAGCATCATGGTGTGCTGCGCGTGCTGGTGGTCGGCGGCAGCCTGGGCGCTGCGGCGTTGAATACGCTGTTGCCAAAAGCATTCGCACAGCTGCCACAGAACGAGTGTCCGCAGATCATTCACCAGGCGGGTGAGAAACATATTGAAGCATTGAAAAAGGCTTATGCAGAAGCAGGTGTCGCCGCTGATTGCCGAGCGTTCATCCAGGATATGTCGGAAGTATATGCCTGGGCAGACCTGGTGATCTGCCGTGCCGGTGCACTGACTGTGGCTGAGCTGGCGAATGTAGGGGCGGCCAGCATCCTGGTGCCGTTTCCGTTTGCGGTGGATGACCACCAGACCACCAATGCCGCATATCTGCAACACGCGGGTGCCGCATTGCTGATCCAGCAACGCGACCTTGATGTGGCACAGCTGGCGGATACCCTGAAATCGCTGGACCGCAGTACCTGCCTGGTCATGGCACAAAAAGCGCGTGCATTGGCCAGACCGCAGGCAACACAGCAGGTAGCTGAGATCTGCCGGCAACTGGTAAAAGCAAACGAGAAGCAAAGCATTGTATGAAACATAAAGTCAAAAAAATTCATTTTGTCGGCATAGGCGGTTCAGGCATGAGCGGCATTGCCGAGGTATTGCTGAATCTTGGCTTTCAGATCAGCGGCTCTGACCTGGCCAGCAATGCGACTACTCAACGCTTGCAAGGGTTTGGTGCCACGGTTTACCAGGGACATGCAACCGAGCATTTAGGCGATGCCGATGTGGTGGTGGTATCCAGTGCCATCAATGAAGAGAACCCGGAAATCATCGCGGCGCGTGCACGCAAAGTAGCCGTGATTCCACGTGCGCTGATGCTGGCGGAACTGATGCGCTTCAAGCAGGGCATTGCCGTGGCAGGTACGCATGGCAAAACCACGACCACCAGCCTGATTGCCAGCATCCTGGCGGAAGCCGGTATGGACCCGACCTTTGTGATCGGCGGCAAACTGGAAGCGGCCAGTGCTAACGCCAAACTGGGCACGGGTGAGTGGATAGTGGTGGAGGCGGATGAGTCCGATGCGTCTTTCCTGCACCTGAATCCGGTACTGGCCGTGGTCACCAATATTGACCAGGACCATATGGATACCTATGAGCATAGCTTCGACAAGCTGAAAACGGCGTTTGTTGAATTCCTGCAGCAGATCCCGTTCTGGGGCATGGCAGTGATGTGCATTGATGATGCCAATGTACGCGAGATCCTGCCGCGCGTGACCCGTCCGGTGACGACTTACGGCACGCATGAAGATGCCAGTATCCGTGCAGAAAACATTAAGGCTGATGGCGGCAAAATGCATTTCACGCTGATTCGCAAAAACGGTACCACGGTGCGCAATGAAGTCACCCTCAACCTGCCGGGCCATCACTACGTGCTGAATGCACTGGCGGCGATTGCGATTGCGACGGAATTGAATGTGCCGGATGCGGCCATCCTGAAAGCACTGGCCGAGTTCAGGGGTGTAGGCCGCAGGTTTGAGCGTTATGGCGAAATCCCGGTGACTAACGGGCATGCGACATTGATCGATGATTACGGTCACCATCCGGTGGAGATGCAGGCAGTGATTGCCGCAGCGCGGGGCGCGTTTCCCGGACGCCGCCTGGTACTGGCTTTCCAGCCACACCGTTACACGCGTACACGCGATTGCTTTGAAGATTTCGTCAATGTGCTGTCTACCGTCGATGCCTTATTGCTGACGGAAGTCTATTCAGCCGGTGAAGCACCGATTGTGGCTGCCGACACCCGCAGCCTGATCCGCGCGGTGCGCGTCAATGGCAAAGTCGAGCCACGCTTTGTGGAAACATCGGAAGCCTTGCCGCAAGCCATTCTGGAAAGCCTGCTGCCTGATGATGTCATCGTGGTGATGGGTGCCGGCAATATCGGTAGTGTGGCAGCGAAAACCCGGGAGCTGGCGACGCTATGAGCGCAACGGCATTACAAGTGCTGCAGCACGAACCCCTGACCCGCTACACCAGCTGGCGTGTGGGGGGCGAGGCTGACCAGCTGGTGCTGGCCGATAACGTCGAGCAGCTGCAACAGTTTTTGCAGCATTTGCCGGCCGATGAACCACTGACGTTCATTGGCCTCGGCAGCAACCTGCTGGTGCGTGATGGTGGTGTGCGCGGCACGGTCGTGGTCATGCATCAGGCATTGCAGCAGTTGGAGATGCAAGGTGAGCGTGTTTATGCCGATGCTGGCGTGACTTGCGCCAAGCTGGCCCGTTTTGCTGCGAGTCATAACCGCGTGGGTGCCGAATTTATGGCTGGTATCCCAGGCACTGTCGGCGGCGCACTGGCAATGAATGCGGGTTGTTATGGTGGTGAAACCTGGCAGTGGGTGGATCAGGTAAAAACGATCCATCGCAGTGGTGCAGTACAAGTGCGTAGTCGTGCTGAATATGAGCCTGCATACCGCCACGTGGCACATCCGGCGGCTGATGAATGGTTTCTGGGTGGCTGGTTCGCGATCCCGCAAGGCGATGGCAAAACGTCTGCCGAACAGATTAAACAGTTGCTGGCAAAACGCCTGGCGAGCCAGCCGCTGAATATGCCAAGCGCAGGGTCTACTTTCCGTAATCCGGAAGGCGATTTTGCAGCACGTTTGATTGAGGTGTCTGGTTTAAAGGGCACCACCATCGGCGGTGCGCAGGTTTCAGAAAAACATGCCAATTTCATTGTGAATTTAGGCAATGCCAGTGCGGCAGATATTGAAGCATTGATAGAGCGGGTTAAAACCACCGTGCGTGAAAAGCAGGGTGTGGAGTTGATACAGGAAGTGAAAGTCATTGGGGAAAGCGTTTTAAAAGCATGAGTGCAACACAGCAAAAATTTGGCAAGGTAGCCGTGTTATTCGGTGGCCGTTCCGGCGAGCGTGAAGTGTCGCTGAAAAGCGGCTCGGCGGTATTGGCCGCATTGCAGCGCCAGGGTGTAGATGCGCATGCATTTGATCCGGCCACGCAAGAGTTGTCTGCGCTGAAAGCCTATGACCGCGCCTTTATCGCATTGCATGGCCGCTTTGGTGAAGATGGCACGATACAGGGCGCACTGGAGCTGATGGATATCCCTTATACCGGCAGTGGCGTGATGGCATCTGCGCTGGGCATGGATAAATGGCGCACCAAACTGTTGTGGACCGCTGCTAGCGTAGTGACCCCGGATTTTGTGCTGATGGATGACGCGACAACGACTGAAGAAGTCGTTACGAAACTGGGGTTGCCGGTATTTGTAAAACCAGCCAATGAAGGTTCCAGTATCGGTGTCAGCAAGGTCAAGCAGGCTGGCGAACTGGCTGCGGCTTACACCCTGGCAAAAGCGTCGGATCCATTGGTGATTGCCGAACAGTTTGTCGGTGGTGGTGAATACACGGTCGGCATCCTCGGTGACAAAGTATTGCCTATCGTGCGCATCGTGCCGAAAAACGAATACTACGATTACGAAGCCAAATACCTGCGTGACGACACTGAATACCGTTGCCCTAGTGGATTGTCTACAGACCAGGAAGAGCAGATTCAGGCAGAAGCGTTACAGGCGTTCAAAGTATTGGGTTGCAACGGCTGGGGCCGGGTGGACTTTTTGATGGATGAAGCTGGCAAGCATTACTTCCTGGAAGTGAATACCAGCCCTGGCATGACCGACCATAGCCTGGTGCCCATGGCGGCCAAAGCGGCCGGGCTGGATTTTGATGCACTGGTGATCAGCATTTTGCAGCAAACATTGAAGCCTTCAAACGGGAACACATAAACGATGTGGCATAGACCGACATTGCTGAACTGGACTGCCAACCTGCTGTTTTCACTGGCAGTGGTGCTGATGCTGTACGCCTTGTTGTTTGTGGTGTTGCACCTGCCTATCTTCCCGGTCAAGCACGTGCAGGTGGAAGGCAACCTGGATCATGTGAATCATGAACAGATCCAACTGATTGTCAGCAAGTACTTAAAAGGTAATTTTTACACGCTGGATTTACAACGTACACGCACTGCGTTTGAAAAACTGCCATGGGCGCGCAAGGTAAGTGTCCGTCGCCAGTGGCCTGACACCATTGTGGTGCAGGTTGAAGAACATCAGGCGATTGGCCGCTGGGGTGGCGTGGCACTGGTTAACCGTCACGGCGAGTTGTTCCAGGCGGCTTCTGACGAGCAATTACCGGTGTTTTACGGCCCTGGCGATGCCGTGAAAGAACTCGCACAAGGCTATGCCAGTTTCGCGCAGACATTATCGGTGACCTCATTGCAGATCCAGCAATTGAGCTTGTCGTCACGCCGTGCCTGGGAGATCAAGACCACGGATAAACGGCAAATGATGCTGGGGCGTGAAGCCGCCAAACAACGGTTACAACAATTTGTAGCAGCCTACAGTCAGCAGCCGGCGATTGCGGAAAGTGACTGGCGGTATGCAGACTTACGCTATCCAAATGGCTTTGCCTTACGTATGCCGCGTAACGGAGCCTAATAAAAAATGCCTGAAGCAAGATGTGCAAGGAAATGAAATGAGTAGAGCAAGAGAAGATAAAAATTTAATCGTGGGCCTGGATATCGGCACCTCCAAGATCGTGGCGATCGCGGCCGAGATTCTGCCTGAAGGCACCCTGAAAGTGATCGGCGTCGGTCAGCATGCTTCACGCGGCCTGAAAAAAGGCGTGGTGGTGAATATCGATTCCACCATGCAGGCCATCCAGCGCGCGATTGAAGAAGTTGAGCTGATGGCCGACTGCAAAATCAACACCGTATATTCAGGCATTGCCGGCAGCCACATCAAAAGCCTGAATTCACACGGCATGGTGAAGATTAAAGAGAGCGAAGTTTCGCAAAGCGATATTGACCGCGTGGTGGATACCGCACGGGCGATTGCCTTACCGGCGGATCAGCAGATCCTGCACATCCTGACCCAGGAGTTCATTATCGACGGCCAGGAAGATGTACGTGAGCCATTGGGTATGAGCGGTATCCGCCTGGAAGTGCGCGTGCATATCGTGACTGGCGCGATTGCAGCGGCCCAGAATATTGTGAAGTGTATCAAGCGTTGCGGCCTGGAAGTCAGCGACCTGATTCTGCAGCCACTGGCTTCCAGTGAGTCTGTACTCACAGAAGATGAAAAAGAATTAGGGGTTTGCCTGGTCGATATCGGTGGCGGTACGACCGACATTGCAGTGTTCAAAAATGGCGCTATCCGCCATACCGCAGTGATCCCGATTGCCGGTGACCAGATCACCAATGACATCGCGGTGGCTTTGCGTACGCCTACGCAGTCAGCGGAAGAAATCAAGGTCAAGCATGGCTGTGCTTTGCGCCAGCTGGCTGATCCGCGTGAAGTGGTGGAAGTGCAGGCAGTGGATGGCCGTGAGCCACGCCAGTTGTCTTGCCAGGCACTGACCGAAGTGATTGAAGACCGCGTAGAGGAAATCTACGAGTTCGTACAACAGGAACTGCGCCGTAGTGGCATGGAATCCATGATTGCTTCCGGCATCGTGATTACCGGTGGCGCGGCACAAATGCGCGGCATGGTTGAACTGGGCGAAGAAATTTTCCACACGCCGGTGCGCCTGGGCATACCGCGCTACGTGGAAGGCTTATCCGAGGTGGTGGGTAATCCTCGGTATGCGACAGGCATTGGCTTGCTGTTGATGGCCAAGCAGCAGGTAGAAAAACAAATGGTAGGGAATTTGCAGTCTGGCTCGTTTGGCAGGTTGTTAGAGAGAATGAAGAGTTGGTTTACAGGTAATTTTTAGGTAATTTTTTTAACTGTGTAATAGGGCGAGTGTGCGGGGCAAACCAATCACTCAATAAATAGGCAATGGAGGGTTAGTATGATTGAAATTTTTGACAAAGAGAACGAAGGCGCGGTCATCAAGGTGATTGGCGTGGGTGGTTGCGGTGGTAACGCCGTTGAGCACATGATGACCAAAACCGTACCGGGTGTAGAGTTTATTTGCGCCAATACGGATATGCAGGCTCTGAAAAAGAGCAATGCCAAAGTAGTACTGCAAATCGGTTCTGATATCACTAAGGGCTTAGGTGCTGGCGCCAAACCTGAAATCGGCCGTGAAGCTGCGCTGGAAGACCGTGACAGCATCGCTGAAACGATTGATGGTGCAGACATGCTGTTCATCACCGCAGGTATGGGTGGCGGTACCGGTACCGGTGCAGCGCCTATCATTGCGGAAGTCGCGCGTGAGATGGGTATCCTGACCGTTGCCGTGGTGACCAAGCCGTTTGCCTTTGAAGGTAAACGTGCCAAGGTGGCACAAGAGGGTCTGGAAGAACTTTCACAGTACGTTGACTCTCTGATTGTTATCCCTAACGAAAAGCTGATGGACGTGCTGGGTGAAGATGTGACCGTGATGGAAGCGTATCGCGCAGCCAATGACGTGTTGCAAAACGCGGTTTCAGGCATTGCCGAAATCATCAACTGCCCGGGCACTGTGAACGTCGACTTTGCCGACGTACGCACTGTGATGTCCGAAATGGGTATGGCGATGATGGGTTCTGCTGAAGCGACTGGCCCTAACCGTGCCCGTATCGCAGCTGAACAGGCAGTCGCCAGCCCGTTGCTGGAAGATGTGAACCTGGCCAATGCACGTGGCGTACTGGTGAATATCACCGCCAGCAGCAGCTTCAAAATGCGTGAATACTATGATGTGATGAACACCATTAAAGAATTCACCGCTGAAGATGCCACCGTGATCATTGGTAACGTGATGGATGAAGAGATGGGTGATAACTTGCGCGTAACCATGGTAGCGACCGGTTTGAATGGTTCTATCGCTAAACGCCAGGCTAAACCTGAACTGAAAGTCATGACGACGCTGCGTGACGGTACGACTAACCAGCCTATTTTCCAGAACACCGTTGAGGAAGACGAGCCGGCAGTATTTACCAGCAACAGCCGCCGTGCACAGGTTGAAGCCATGAAGAATTCCGGTATTGAGGAATATGATATCCCAGCTTTCTTGCGTAAGCAGGCTGATTAAGCATCACGTGTCGGCTCATTAACGGGATTGGCTTATAATAGCGTCAGTCACTGATAAAAGAGAAAACCATGTTAAAGCAACGCACGCTTAAACAACAGATTAGCGCGACCGGCGTAGGGCTGCACAGCGGTGAGAAAGTCACCCTGACGCTTAAACCGGCGCCGGCTGATCATGGTGTAGTGTTCAAGCGCATCGATTTGCCCGATACGCCTGCCATGCGGGTCACACCGACGGCAGTTAACGACACCCGCCTGAGCTCAGCCCTAGAGTTTTCAGGTGCGCGCGTTGCCACCGTGGAGCATTTGATGTCCGCCCTCGCCGGTCTGGGGGTGGATAATGTACTGATAGAGTTAACGGCAGCCGAAGTGCCCATCATGGATGGCAGTTCGGGGCCGTTTATCTATTTATTGCAAACGGCCGGCCTGGCCGAACTGGAGGCGCCGAAGAAATTTGTGCGCATCCTGAAACCGGTAGAAGTACTTGATGGCGATAAATGGGCAAAATTTACACCGCATCATGGTTTCAAAGCAGAATTTACCATTGATTTCGCACACCCTGTGTTCGAGTTCTCCGGTAAAACGGTCACTATTGATTACGATAGCCAAAGTTATGTCGACGAAATCAGTCGCGCGCGTACCTTTGGTTTTATGCACGAAGTTGAGTACCTGCGCGCCAATGGGTTAGCTAAAGGTGGCAGCCTTGATAATGCGATTGTGCTTGATGAATATAAAGTGCTGAATGGCGGCGGTTTGCGCTATGAAGATGAATTTGCCAAGCACAAAGTGCTGGATGCGATTGGCGACCTGTATATCCTCGGTTATCCGATTGTCGGCCAGTTTTCTGCCTTCAAATCAGGCCATGCCTTGAATAACCAGTTGCTGCGTGCCTTGCTGAAAGACGACACTGCCTGGGAATACTGTACTTTTGAGGATAGCCAGGCACCGGTGGGTTTTGTACGGCAACGTGACTATTTTAGCCCGGCGCCATTTTTACCCGCTGCCTGATTAGCAAGATTAATCTGCAAGCCTGACTAACAAGAGTAGACGAGACTATGTGGTGGATACGGATATTATTTGCGGTGCTGGTGCTGAGCACGCTGGTGCTTGCACTGCTAGGCTGGCAAACCGGTAACTCGCGCTACTGGCAATGGCTCAAGAAAGTCTGGAAAGCCGGCTTCGTCGTTTTGCTGCTGTTGTTACTGTTTTTCTTTCTGAGTCGCCTGGCCAGAATTTGATTGTGACCCCCTGAATCCACGTGCTGAGTCAGGTGCACTTGCGTAAAGTCGGGCGCTTTAGCTCGGGTGCTATTGTAAGTCCTCACGTGAGCATAGCAACACCCTGTGATTATTGACTCATGAAGACAACACTCCGTCATCTCCTTTCGATTGCTGCCTGTGTACTGGCATCGTGCCTGTGTATGCTGGCAATGCCGGTTCACGCTGGCGATACTGAAACCTACCTGCAGGCAAAGCAGGCTTACCAGACCAAAAACCTGCCGCTGCTGATGGAGTCGCTGGAGACCCTCAAGCAGCGCAAATCACCCCTCGCGCCATACCTGCAATACTGGCAAATGATCCTGACCATGGATCAGCTATCCTATTACCAGGTGCAGGCTTTCCTGCAGGAAAATAACGAATCGCTGCTATCCCAGCGCGTGCGCGAACTCTGGCTGAAACGCCTCGGGCGCGTACAGTTCTGGGACCAGTTCGTCGAAATCCGTGCGCAGATTCCCAACTATTACACATTGAATGATACAGGCAACCAGTGTTTCCAGGTGCAGGCAGGTATTGCTCTGGATGACCCGACTGCCTACGAAGATGGCAAAACCTTATTGCTGTCTGGCAAAGAGTTGCCCGCCGATTGCCAGGGTATGCTGGAAGCTTTGCAGCAAGTGGGCGCGCTGGATGAAAACCTCCTTCTCAGTGTCTACAGGAATGCGCTGTTTGCCAACAAACCGGGCCTGGCCAAAGTGCTGGCAAAGCGTAGCCGCAAAACCGATGCAACCTTGCTCAAGCAGATGGATGAAGTGGCACAAAACCCTGCCCTGGTTTTAAAAAAGAATAATATTCAGGATAAATCAGCCTATGGCCGTGCCCTGTATATGTTCGCCATCCATAGACAGGCCAAGGCCGACATTGCCTTGGCGCAAACCAGCTACCTGAAATACAGCGGGCTGTTATCCAGCGAAGAGCGGCAACTGATACAAGCGTATATCGCGCTTGAATCCGCCAGGAAGCATGAACCTGAGGCGGTGAGGGCATTTGCCAAGGTCGAGCCCGCTATCCTGAATAATGAGCAATGGGAATGGTATGCCCGAAGCGCGTTGCGCGAACAGGATTGGAATACCTTGCTCAAGATTATCAATAGCATGCCAAATGCATTATCCGACGAGCATACCTGGCGCTACTGGAAAGCACGTGCGCTGAAAACCAAAGGCCAGGCACCGGAAGCCAATTTGTTATTGGCGAAGCTGTCGCAAGAACGTCATTTTTACGGCTGGTTGTCGGCTGAAGAGCTTGGGCCGGTGGCAGGTGAACCGATGGCCACTTACCAGCCTGCTGATGAAGAGATCCGCCAGTTTGCACGCCTGGCCAGTATCAAGCGCATAGAAGCATTGTTTGATGCTGATGCGCGCTATGAAGCCAGGCTGGAATGGATGTATCTGCTGGAAGCGCTGGATGATTCCTCCCGCATTGTGGCGGCGCAATATGCCCTGCTTAAAGGCTGGTACGACCTTACCGTGCTGGCTGCTGATAAAACCAGCCGCACGCATAACTTCGAGTTGCGCTACCCGACGCCTTACCGTGATTATCTGCAAAAAGCATCGAAAGCACGTGCGATTGATGAAGCCTGGGTATATGGCATCATCCGGCAGGAAAGCCGCTTTATGCACTATGCCAAATCTTCAGTAGGCGCTGGCGGGTTAATGCAAGTGATGCCGGCCACCGCCAAGTGGATTGCCAAAAAACTGGGTTGGAGCAGCTACAACGACGGCATGCTGCATGACATAGATACCAATGTGAACCTGGGCACCTATTACATGCGCTACACGCTGGATACCTTCAACGGACAGGAAGCGATGGCGACTGCTGCCTATAATGCCGGCCCCAGCCGCGCCCGCCGCTGGGCAGCGAATGTGCCACTGGAAGGGGCTATTTATGCCGAAACGATCCCGTTTAGTGAAACGCGTAACTATGTAAAAAAAGTGCTGGCAAACGCGCATATGTACGCGCCAAGGCTGGGTTTGCCGGTCATCACGCTTAAAAAGCGGTTGGGTACGATTCCGGCACGTAATACTGGTGCGGTGGCTGATGCTGAAAGCGTGATCACGACCATCACTATTACAGATCAAGAGTAGGCGGCATTTTTTCTGTACAATCTCTCTTAAGGTATGTTTAATCAAAGCTTCCTTTTAATAGCAACATGCATCAGGAATCAGCATTATGAAGACAGTCACAGTATTGGGCGGTAGCGGTTTTGTAGGTAGCAGTGTGGTAGCAGGTTTGGACCAGGCCGGCTATCAGGTCAAGGTGCTGACACGCCGCAGGGAAAAAGCCAAACACCTGATTTTGTTACCTTATGTGCAAGTGGTTGAATGCGACATCAACGACAATGCCGCACTCAAATCTCAGTTGGCAGGCAGTCACGCCGTAATTAACCTGATCGGTATCCTGCACCAAACCAGCGACAACGGCTTTGAAAAAATGCACCACCAGTTGCCGCGTCGCGTGGCGCAGTTATGTGTGGAATTAGGTATTCCAAGGTTGTTGCATATGAGCGCATTGCAGGCTTCAGTCAGTGCACCGAGTGAATATCTGCGGAGCAAAGCGGCCGGTGATGCAGCCGTGATGGAATCCAGCAAAAAACTGCATGTCACCATATTCCGCCCTTCAGTGATTTTTGGCGCGCGTGACCGCTTTATTAACTTGTTCGCCAAGCTAATCCAGTATGTGCCTGTGCTGGCACTGGCAATGCCACAAGCCAAATTCCAGCCTATCTGGGTTGAAGATGTGGCAACAGCTTTCGTCACCGCTGTGGATGAACCCGCGACCTATGGCAGGATCTATGAGCTGGGTGGTCCTGCAATCATGACCTTGCAACAGGTGATGGAAGCCGTGATGAAAACCATAGGTGTGCAACGCCGTATCATAGGCTTGAGCCCGAGAATGTCGCTCTTGCAGGGCAGCTTTATGCAGCTGCTGCCGATCAAATTGTTATCACGCGACAATGTCAAATCCATGCAGGTCGACAATGTCTGTCAACAACCGATGGCGAATGAACTGGGCGTTGTACCTACCGATATGTTCGCGGTGATCTCCGGTTACCTGGTCGAAAATAATCCGCGTGGCGCTTACGATGATTTTCGTGCAGCGGCAGGGCGTGTGATTAACGCCAGGCGCTAAAACTTCATTTCTTTTTTTATGGATAACCGTACATGCAAATCTACCAGGTAGGCGGCGCTGTCCGCGATGGCCTGCTAGGTTTGCCGGTCAAAGACAGGGATTATGTGGTGGTGGGTGCCACGCCAGAGCAAATGCTGGCGGCAGGCTACCGCGCAGTCGGCAAGGATTTCCCGGTATTTCTCCACCCTGAAACACATCAGGAACACGCCCTCGCCCGCACCGAACGCAAAACAGGCAAAGGCTATAAAGGCTTTAGTGTGTATGCCGCGCCAGAAGTGACACTGGATGAGGATCTCGCCCGGCGTGACTTTACGATGAATGCCATCGCCCAGGCCGAGGATGGCAGCCTGGTTGACCCTTTTAACGGGCGGCAGGATATTAAGGAAAAACGCCTGCGTCACGTCACTGCGGCGTTTAGCGAGGACCCGGTACGTATTCTGCGCGCAGGACGCTTCCTGGCACGTTTTACCGAGTTCACCGTCGCACCGGAAACAATGGTGTTGATGCGGGAGATGGTTGCTGCCGGTGAAGTAGATGCACTGGTGCCGGAACGGGTATGGCAGGAAATCGCCAAAGGCCTGATGGAAAAACAGCCCAGCCGCATGTTTGAAATGCTGCGTGAATGCGGAGCCTTGCAGGTGATTTTTCCTGAACTCGCCCGCTTGTGGGGCGTGCCTCAAACCGCGATTTATCATCCCGAAGTCGATACCGGCGTGCATGTGATGATGGTGATTGATTACGCCGCCAAACAAGGTTTTAACTTGCCGGTGCGCTTTGCAGCCCTTGTGCATGACCTCGGTAAAGGCACGACACCGGCAGAGGTGTTGCCACGGCACATAGGCCATGAATTACGCAGTGTGGACCAGATCCGCGATGTTGTCGCCCGCCTCAAAGTGCCCAACGATTGCAAGGACCTGGCACTGGTAGTGGCGAAATATCATGGCAAATTACATGCTGCACGCGATATGAAAGCCAGCACCCTGCTTAACTTTCTGGAAGAGCTGGATGCCTTTCGTCAGCGCACGCGCTTCGATGATTTTCTGCTGGCGTGCGAGTGTGACAGCCGCGGCAGGTTAGGTCTGGAAAACTGTCCGCTGGATGATGCCGGGCATCTGCGCAAGGCTCTGCAGGCGGCGCTATCGGTAGATGCAGGCGCCATCGCCAAAAACCATTCTACGCCAACAGAGATCAAGCAGGCGGTTGCGGATGCCAGAACGCAAGCGATTGAAACGATGTTGAGCTTGAGCCGCAAGCCGGTTGTTTAAAGTCTACTTGCTCCCTTGCTGAATGCGGTTACGGCCTGCATTCTTGGCCTGATATAGCAGGCTATCTACGAATTCCACAAAGGTTTTCGGTTCAAGGTTGTTCACCGGCACGGTGGTGGAAACACCTAGACTGATCGTCAGTATCTGGCTGATTTTTGAAGCAGCATGCGGAATTTGCTCCTTGAAGATCAGGTTGCGGCAACGCTCGGCAATTTTTATCGCAGACGCCGCATTGGTTTCAGGCAGGATCAGTGCAAACTCCTCGCCACCAAACCTTGCAAAGAAATCCTTGGCGCGCAGTCCGGCACCATTGAGTGTACGAGCGACCTGTTTTAACACTTCGTCACCCTGTAAGTGCCCGTACAGATCGTTGTACTGCTTGAAGAAATCAATGTCTATCATGACCAGCGACAAAGGTTGCTGATTTCGCTTCGCTTCCAGCCATTCCTGTTCCAGTACGATGTCGAACATGCGGCGGTTTGCTACTTCGGTCAGGCCGTCTTTGTATGAGTATTCTTCCAGCTGTTTTTGCAGTTCCAGCAATTGCTGCTCGGTTTTCTTGCGCTCGCTGATATCAAACATAAAGCCTATCAGTGCTTCCGGCTCACCGGTGGGCGTGCGCACTACATGCACCACATCCCTGATCCATACATAGTCGCCATTTTTGGTCAGCGCGCGGTAATCTGCCTCGTGGTCCAGCCCTTCCAGTGACTGCTGTACACAAAAATTAAAAACCCGTTCGCGGTCATCTTCATGGATGCGTGTCACCCAGTCTTCTACCGTTTTCCAGCTCTCCTGAGACCAGCCGAGCACCTGGTCAATCTGCGGACCTATGTAGGCAAACTGTTTGCTTGCCCAATCAATCTTCCACGGAATGGCTTTGGTGGATTCCAGCAGCGTTTTGTAGATGGTGCTGTCGCTCTCTTCAGTCGGTGTATTCATTTCGCGCACTTGTTGATCACATTATCTTAATCAGGTTACATAACTGCCAAGTGCTGCGCAAGCGCTCAGCAGGCGGATTAAGGTAAGAAAGCGTTAACTTTTTTTGCCACTTCCACCCCAAGCACGGCATGCTGATCTGCATCCAGATGTATGCCATCAATCGGGCTGGTACTGACCACTGTTCCCGCATCAAAAAATGCACAATCCAGTTGCTCGCACACTACCTGATAAGCCGCAGCCAAACCTGTGGATTTGGTTTCTGCATCTTTGAATTTGGGCGCGATAAGGCCTTTGGGCGAGGTGATAGGCGGTGGGGCAATCACCAAAACAGGCGATACCGGCATGCCAGGTTCTATGGGCGCACTGCGTATGGTCTGGACCAGTCTGACTATACCCTGGCTGGCGTGCCAGGCATTGTGGTTATGCATAGATTGAAAGTCGTTGCTGCCCAGCATCAGAATCACCAAGCTCAGGGGAGAGTGTATTTCTATACGTTGCGCCAGCCCCTGCTGACCATTGCGGCCAGGTTTGAACGGGTCTTCAAATACGGTCCGCCGGCCGTTCAGACAATCCTCAATCACGCGGACAGAATGACCTTGTTGCACAAGCGCGATTTCCATCACGCCCGGCCAGCGCTGCTCAAAAGGCAGGCGCTGACGTGTGTCGGGGATAATGCCCCAGGTGAGGGAGTCTGCGTATACGAGTATCTGTTGCATATGGCGACGCCTTTTGAATACTGGCTGTCAAGCTCTGGTGGAGAGATGGCGGGTGAGGGCTGTGTGCACAGGATGTGCTTGGATAGCATCCATCCACCGGCAGCCGGCGTATGAATCAGCGTTGAACTTCGATCACATCGCGATATACGTGCCAGCTGGCATGACCTGCTACCGGCATGGTGACGACCAGCCCAAGAAAGCTGGTGGCAAAGCCTACCCCTATCAGGACTACAATGCAAAAAGCCCAAAGAGCCATCACACCAGGGTTACGCAAGCAGGCGCGCAAACTGGCCCATGCGGCCGCTCCGGCGCTGGTGTTGCTATCCAGCATCAACGGGATAGCAATGACACTGATGGCAAATGTCAGCGCTGCAAACAAACCGCCGACAGAAAAGTAGACCAGGGTGAAAATGGGTTGTTTGAAAGTCAGGACGTTAAATACGATATCGATAAAAGTGGGCAACTGGTGGTTAAAGTAATACGCGAAAATAATAAAAGACAGTTGCGTCCATGCAACCAGTGCTATCAAGAGAAAAGCAGCAAACACGGCTATGTTGACCAGGTTGGGGAGCCATGCGGTCAGGCTCGGCAACAATGAAGGTGTCTGGCCCAACGCAATACGGCGGCTGATGTCATAAAGGCCAGTCGCCAGAAACGGGCCAATCAGGAAAAAGCCAGTAGTGAGGCCGGCTAGCAGCCAGTAGTTTTCAGCAAAAAAAGCATGTATCAGTATGCCGGTAATGGTGAAGGCAACACCATAAAACAGGCTTGCCCATCCCCCGACGTGTGTATCTTCCACTCCGGCATGCAACCAGTCGATCACCATTGCGGGGTGTAGGTGCTTTTTAACCTTGACTTGCTCATACACATTGCTGGCTTCTATTACTCTGCTTCTGCTCATAACCCTGCCCCCATGTTACGTTTCATGTTCCGCTAATGGCGCATTTTGAACATCAACCCAATCAGTCTGCGTCGCAGCGGGCGTTGCTAGTGCAATTGCTTAAATTAAAATGTAACACATTTGTAACTGAATGGCACAAAGGAGTGACACATATTCATGCGCTTTATACAGAGATTGGCGTAACAGATAACGCGGGCGTCGCTGGCTATGCAACTGCAACCAGGGTCCGCGCAGCTTAGCGTATATCCAGATAATACTGGATCACAAATTTGGCGATAAAGCCGACCAGACCAAGGGTGAGTGCCAGGAATAATGCAAAGGTACCTGTTTTGCCTGCCTTGGATTTGCGGGCCAGGTTGCCTACAATAAGCAGCATCAGCAGCATGAGGCCGCCAACACCGTAGGTCATGCCCAGTTCTGTGATCTGGGCTTCATTCATGCCAAAAATGGTGGCTTCCATTGTGTTTCCTGCTTTAGATGGCGCACGAGTGCGCCGGGTGATAAAAATACTTGTAGCCTGCGGAGAGATGTCAGATGTGCGCTAGCGTATCGTAGTCATGGTCCTGAAAATTTGATAGCTTGCCGGTAACCTTTACATTGGGCCCATGGTCCTGACGTACAAGAGGGTCATCCTGTCGGGGCCGTATGGAACAAACGCTTACTGCAAACTGCCCGTAATAAGCAGCGCCAAATGTTGTTCAATCTGCTCACTTGGCTTACGTTTAAAACCGCTCTTGGCAAAGCTGTGCCAGCGGCCAACCACAAAGCTGATCATGGTATTGGCCGCAATGCTGGCGTCAGTGATTTTATTGCCTTGTGCTTCTGCGATACGCAGCGATTGTTTTACACTGGCTTCAAGGCGGTCTATCAGCTGGTTGATGCGTGACTGCAAGCCTTCATTTTCATTCACCAGTGCATCACCTATCAGCACGCGGGACATGCCCGGGTTGCGTTCGGCAAATTTGAGCATGGTGGTGAGCATGAGCTGTACTTGCTTGAGGCCATCAGTTTCATCGGTGGTGATCTTGTTGATCACGCCAAACAGGGCACTTTCAATAAATTCGATCAGGCCTTCAAACATCTTGGCTTTGTTGGCAAAGTGGCGATACAGCGCAGCTTCGGAAACTTCCAGTTTGCCAGCCAGGGCAGCTGTGGTGATTTTTTCACCACGTGGCGTTTGCAGCATGCTCGCCAGTGTTTCCAGGATTTGTTGTTTGCGGTTTGCTCTAACTTCTTTGTTGATAGTCGCCATGATGTGTTCCCGAGTCCCGACATGGGTGTTGTTATTTTGAGGCTATTTTAACCGGATTCGCCAAGGGCGGGAATGCATAAAGGTTGTTTTTTCAGCGCGCTGTGAGTGAGTGCCAACACATGCGGTAATCGATATTGCACAAAGTTTGGTTTGTGCAACCGGCGGCTGATCCATACTGTACGCATGCCCAGCCGTTTGGCAGTCATCAAGGCTGGCAGGCTGTCTTCAAACAGGGTGCAATCCGCAGCGCGACAACGCAGCTGGCGTAACAGCATACGGAAACCGCGCATGGAAGGTTTGGCGTGAAATCGGGAAGATTCCACACTGAAGACCAGCGTAAAACAGTCGCTGATACCTAATACCTCCAGCACCTGTACGGCATAGGCACGCGGTGCATTGGTGAATACACACTTACGGCCTGGTAAGCGCCGTAGCAACTGGCGAAGTTGCTTGGTTGCCTGCACCATATCATCGGTTAAAAAGGCATGTGTTTCTGCCAGGAAATGATGGGGATCGACGCCATGGTGACGCATCAGCCCTTTGAGGGTGGCACCATAAATGCGCCAGTAATGCTGCCGTAGCAAGTGCGCGGCGGGTTCTTCCAGTGTCAGTAAATCCATGATGTAGCGCGTCATGGATTGATTCATCACCGGGAAGATATGGGCTGAAGCATTATGCAGCGTATCGTCAAGGTCAAAAATCCAAACCTTGCAGGTCATCGGGGATACTTTGGTTAAACCGCGTCTGCGCGCACTTTGGCAGCGCGTTGCAGCATACGGTTTACATAGTCGTTAAAGACCTCGCGGGGTGGATAGGCATTGGCGTAGCGCATGCCGAATGCCAGGTGCGAAGCCAGATAGACATCGGCTGCACTGAACTGGTCGCCACAGACGTAGAGGTTCTGGCGCAGGTGAGCTTCAAGGGTGTCCAGTGTCAAAGCCAATGAGCCAAAGCCAAGAAAAGCCCGGCAAGGCGTGTCTAAAGGGGTTTTTTGTGGTGCTTGCCAGTCAAGAAAGGCGGCAGTGGTGCTTGCTTCCAGCGGGCCTGCAATAAAAAACATCCAGCGGTAGAAAGCAGCGCGTGCGGGCGTGCCGCTGGGCGGAATCAGGCCTTTATCTGCAAAGGTCTCTGCCAGGTAGGTCAAAATGGCCGCTGTTTCGGTGACCACCGCCTCGCCATGTGTAAGTGCTGGCACTTTGCCCATCGGGTTGATTTCGATATAGGCTGCATTTTTCATGTCCCGGCCAAAGTCCAGCCATTTCAACGCATAAGGCACTCCCAGTTCTTCCAGTAACCAGTGTACTGCACGGCCCCGTGAAAGTTTATTGCTGTAAAGCGTGATGTCAGCCATGGGTTGCGGTTATTTGGCCTTGATCAACGTACCTACACCTTCATCAGTCAGCACTTCCAGCAATAAGGCATGTTCCACGCGGCCATCAATAATATGCACAGCTTTTACACCACTACGTGCCGCATCTAATGCAGAACTGATTTTTGGCAGCATGCCGCCGCTCAACGTGCCATCGGCGACCAGATCATCAATCTGTTTAGGTGTGAGCCCGGTTAGCAGCTGGCCTTCTTTGTCCAGTACGCCCGGGGTGTTGGTGAGCAGAATCAATTTTTCGGCATTGAGGATCTCTGCCAGTTTGCCGGCCACCACATCGGCATTGATATTGTAGGTTTCGCCTTCGCGGCCGACACCAATCGGCGCCACCACCGGGATAAAGTCACCAGTGTCCAGAAAGGTGATGATGCTCGGGTCTATACCGGTGATTTCGCCTACCTGTCCGACATCGATCATTTTGGTCGGGTCTTTCATGTCTTCCATCAGCAGTTTTTGCGCATGGATAAAATTGCCATCCTGGCCGGTCAGGCCGACTGCTTTGCCGCCATGGCGGTTGATCAGGTTCACGATTTCCTTGTTGACCTGGCCGCCCAATACCATTTCCACCACGTCCATGGTTTCTTCGTCAGTCACACGCATGCCCTGTATGAACTCGCCCTTTTTGCCCAGTTTATCCAGCATTTCGTTGATCTGCGGGCCGCCGCCGTGCACCACCACCGGGTTCATGCCGACCAGTTTCAGCAATACCACGTCTTGCGCGAAACATTCTTTCAGGCGGTCATCCGTCATCGCATTGCCGCCGTATTTGATGACTATGGTTTTATCGAAAAAGCGTTTGATGTAAGGCAGGGCTTCGGACAGGGTTTGCGCCTTTTGGGCGGCTTTTGATATGTTCATCATATGGTTTTGGCTATTGAGAATATGCGTATTCTATCTGCTGAGTGTTAAACAGTGAATGACTGTGCGCGAATTTTACTGAAGATGTTGAATAAGAAATGGTTTTGCCGGTTTTGTTCAGATTTTTATCGGGTAAATAGTGACTGCATGGCTTTGAAGCAGGCAAAAAAATGGCTGACGCGCACATCAGCCATTTCAAATTTCGCAAAGAATTTAAGTGCGTAAAAATAATCGTTAGTTCAGTAGCTTCACGAACACTTTGGATTTCCGCTGCAGATTGTAAAGCTGCTGTTTTTCCTGCGGCAGTTGATCAACGCTCTGCTCGGTAAATCCGCGCTCCAGGAACCAGTGTTCTGTACGTGTCGTCAGGCAAAACAAGGCTTTATTACCCATGGCTTTCGCCTGTTCCTGGCAATAATTAAACAGCTTGTCGCCGCGACCACCACCGCGATAGGCGGGATCAATCGCCAGGCAGGCAAATTCCACCATTTTATCGGCCGGGAAAGGGTACAAGGCCGCACAGCCTATCACCCTGTTATCGTGTTCCATAACGTAAAAATAGTTGATTTCCATTTCTATCCGTTCACGCCCGCGCCGCACCAGAATGCCTTCATTTTCCAGCGGCTCAATCAGCATTAAAATTCCGCCGACATCATCAATATTGGCCTGGCGCATGGTCTCCAGCGGTAGTTCGGTGATCATGGTGCCTATTCCCTGGCGGGTGAACAGTTCCTGGATAATGGCACCATCGATATGCCGTGAGATCAGGTGCGTCCTGGCGACGCCATGTTCGCAGGCACGCACTGCCGCAGGCAGGTAGTAATTCACATCTTCCGAGAAGTTGATCGGCTCATCACTTTCCTGCACATTACGCAGCAGGTTTTTCGCCTTGGCCGAAGTCATCTCGCGCAGTAACTCGCCACGCAAATTATGTATACCTTCAGACCCCATCAGGAAGATCAGCTTTTCCGCATCCAGCGCAATGGCCGCACTGACAGCCACATCTTCCAGTGTCAGGTTGAATATTTCCCCGGTAGGCGAATAACCCATAGGTGAAAGCAACACGAGCTCGCCATCGTCGAGCCGTTTCTGTATGCCGATCGCATCAATCTTGCGCACCTCTCCGGTATGTTGCAGGTCAACGCCATCGCGTACGCCCAACGGTTTCGCGGTGACAAAATTGCCGCTGGCTACGCGGATATCACTACCGGCCATCGGTGAGTTGCTGATACCCATCGATAGCAGCGATTCAATCTCTACCCGCACCGTGCCATTGGCTTCCTTCACCGCCTCCATCGCCGTGTCGTCGGTAATCCGCAGGCCGTTATGCATTTTGGGGATAAGGTGATCGCGCTTTAACCTGTGCTCGATTTGCGGACGTGCGCCGTGCACCAGCACCAGCCGCACTTCGAGGCTGGCCAGCAGATTCAGGTCATGGGATAGCGCAATAAACTGTTGTTCGCTGACCACTTCACCGCCAAACGCAATCACAAAGGTACTGCCGCCAAACGCGTGTATATACGGTGCTGCCGAACGGAACCAGTGCACAAAGTCTTTGCTGTTGGCGCTGGATAGGATGGCTGGTGGCGTGTTGGTCAGGTTGCTAGGTGTTAGATCAGCATCGTACAAACGGCCCGGAGTCGTGCTCAATGCCTGGGCGGCAGCGCGTAACAGGGCTTCAGAAATACCGATTTCGCCACGTTCAATCCGCGACAGGTTGCTGGTATCTGTGCCCATACGGGAAGCCAGCTGTTGCAAGGTTAGATTTTGCGATTTTCGCAAATTTCTGATATTTGAGCCGAGCATTAATCTATTTTTCTATGATAATTTGCAAAACAATAAATCAATACGGGTTTTTATGCAAATTAAACATAAAATGGCTGCTTTATTTTTATTGAATAATACAGGCCTTGAAACGGTTAACTCAACTTGAAGCAGTCGGACGCACCGAACGGTAAACGCGGTTGCTCTGCCGTTTGCTCAATACCATTTGCCACAGCTGGCCTTGCCGTGAACGGAAGTATCCTGCGCAACACATCAGGTAATATTTCCACATGCGGTAAAAACTCTCATCATATTTAAACTGCAATTCCGGCCAGGCGCGGCTGAATTTATCCCACCAGGCCATCAGCGTGCGGTCATAATCAGGGCCGAAATTATGCCAGTCTTCGATCAGGAATTTCTTTTCAATGGCGCTGCTTACTTCAGCAGCGGAAGGCAGCTTGCCATTTGGGAAAATGTAGCGGTCTATCCAGGCATCAGTGTACAGCGCTGTTTTGTGATTGCCGATGGTGTGCAGCAAAAACAGTCCGCTATCTTTTAACAAGCGATGCACGGTTTCAAAGTAAACCGGGTAATTTTTAGGCCCGACATGCTCAAACATACCCACAGAAACGATCTTGTCGAATTGCCCTTCCAGCTCGCGGTAGTCCTGCAACCGGATATCGACGGGCAGGCCTGCGCATCGCTCCCTGGCGATGGTTTGCTGTTCGACTGAGACGGTAATGCCCAGCACTTCTACGCCATAGTGCTGTGCCATATGTTTAGCCAGGCCACCCCAGCCGCAGCCAATTTCAAGTACCCGTTCGCCGGATCGCAAATCCAGTTTGCGGCAAATCATATCCAGCTTGTGCGTCTGCGCTTCTTCCAGTGTCTTCGCATGTTCCCAATAGCCGCAGGAGTAACTCATGCTGGAATCCAGCATCGCCTCGAATACATCATTGCCAATATCGTAGTGGAGTTGCGCAACCTGGAAAGCCCGGTTTGGCGCCTGAAGATTAAACAGTGCATGGCGCAGAATATCGCCCAGCAGTTGCAGCTTGCCCCAGCCGCCCATTTCTTCATCAATATCGGCGCGCATCACGCGGGTGAAAAACTCGTCCAGGCGGGCACAGTCCCAGCGGCCTTCAATGTAAGCCTGCCCAAACCCCAGCGTGCCGCGGGTGAGCACATCGCGATAGACGGTTTCATCATAAACCTGCACATCCCAGGGTGCGGTGCCATTGATTGTGATGCCGGTTTTTTCCAGCAGTTTAACCAGGCTTTCCGGCGGCGAGGGCTGGTGTTCAATATAATGATTAAAAGTAGTTTTTGGCATCGCGGTAAAACGCCTCCAAAACGCATACAAATCACAAATGATGAAGCGGCTCTCTCATCAGGATGTTAAAAAAGGGCCGGCCGGTTAATGCCTGATGTATTAGGGTTGACCAGCCAACTTGCGATTTGTTCTGTGGGCAGAAATTACGCGCAAAAGGCCTGCGGAAATTTCAGTGCGTAAGGAATTGAAACCAGGCTGGAAGGGTAAGAATGCTTAGTAAGGTCGTCGAGAAAACAGCGGCTGCGTACAATGCGCCATCGAGCTTGTAACGCTCGCAGATAATGACACCAAATACCATGGTCGGCATGGCGCTCAATAGCGTGACGGCTGTCAGGGTATGGCCGCCAAGCCCCAAAAACTGCGCGACGGTCATGGCAGTCAAAGGTGCAATCACCAAACCGATCATACACACCGGCAATAATTTGGGTAGCAATGCGATTTTAAAAGTATCCCAGCGTATGCTCATGCCCAAAGCAATCAGCATCAATGGCACTACACCGCCAGCCAGTGTATGCAATGCATGGCCCAGCATTTCCGGTTGTGGCGTTTGGGTCAGGTTAAGCCCGCAGGCTAACACCAGCGCCCATAATGGCGGCACTTTGAGTAACTCTTTGAATGGGTTGGTGTGCGTATCACTTTGATGATGAGCTTGGTCACCATAGGCCTGCCCCATCATGATGCCGATCGAAAGCAGGATGGGCGTGCAGGCGAATAAATCAAACTTCAGCACCATTTCCTGCGCCCAATTGCCGAGCACTTCACTGGTCACCGGCAGGCCCATATAGGTCGCATTGGGAAAAGTCGCTGCCAGCATCAATGCGCCTTGTTGCGCGCGCGATATTGGCTTGAACCGGTTGAATATTTTCAAGCTTAGCCACATCAGCAAAGCCGCAGAAACCAGCCTTGAAACCGCCGTCAGTTGAATGCTGAATGTATCCGCATCCAGTGGCGCCTGCCACAGCACATCAATGACCAGAGCCGGTAACAGGATATAAAACACCAGATCTGTCAGTGCGCGCCTGTGGGAAGTCGCGGATATATGCTCAGGCGCGAACCGTTGCCAGGCGATGCCGGCAATAATTAATAGCGCCATTTGCAGCATGACGCTAAACATCATTCATTACTTTCATGAGCATCAGACCCGCATTCCCTAAAAGTCGCCCCATAGCGTTTGCATGCTGGTGATAGCAGTCAGGGCGGCAGTTTCGGTGCGCAAGATTCTCGGACCCAGCACTATCGACTGAAAGTTATTCTGGCTGGCTAACTCAATCTCGCCAGGGCTTAGGCCGCCTTCTGGGCCGATCAATACATGAATCTGATTATCCGGTTTAGTTAATTGGGCCAGTGTTTTTGCGCCTACCGGGTTGAGCAGTACGTTGAGGCTTTGCCGGGTATCGTGCTGGCTTAGCCATTGCGCCAGGGTCAGCGGGAAATGTATTTTTGGTAATACTGCCCGCCCGCTTTGTTCGCAGGCGGCGATCGCCACGCCTTGCCAATGCTCCACGCGCTTCTCGGTGCGGTCACCGCTGAGTCTGGTAACACTGCGTTCAGTACTCAGCGGAAAAATCTCGGTCACGCCCAGTTCCACCGCTTTCTGTATCGTATAGTCCATACGGTCGCCACTGGAAATGCCCTGTAACAGCCGGATATTGAGCGGTGATTCATTGCTGATGTTTGTCTGGCCAAGCACTTCTACGCTAGCCGCTTTCTTCTCCGCGCTGACCAGCGCACAGTGATAATCAACGCCATCGCCACAAAATAAAGTCAGTGTGTCGCCCACTTTCAAGCGCATCACACGGATCGCATGTGCCGCCGCATTTTCACTCAGTGCTGCGGTCACGCCTATGGTCAGTGGGGTGGGGCTATAGAATCTTAAATTGCTCATGTCAGGCATTGTAACCAAAATGCCTAAGGCTGACTCTCTGTTCCGCATTCAGCGCTGGCATTCACGTACAAGACTTAATCACGTACCATAGGACTTTGATTGTGATAAAGCTGGAGAATGAAAATGGCGAGTATTAGCCCACCTGTCTGTGACTTTGGCTACGGCCGCTTCGCTTAACATCGGTTTCCACCGAGTTAGCCTTCGCCGAAATTGCACAAAGTTATATAGTGACGGTCTAGAAAGTTTTTGAAAGGAATCACATGGCTAGTATCAATCCTCCAGCATGCAATTTTGGCTGGAAAGCCCCTGAATTTAACCTGCCGGATATCGACGGCAAGCAGGTTAGCCTGCAGGAAAGCATGGGACCTAAAGGCCTGCTGGTGATGTTTATCTGCAATCATTGTCCTTACGTTAAGGCGATCTTGCCACGACTGATTGCTGATATTACTGAGCTGAAAGCCCTGGGTATCAATACGGTCGCCATTATGTCGAACGACCCTGCTGATTATCCGGAAGACAGCCCTGAAAACATGAAGAAAATCGCGGAAGAACTGGCGTTTCCGTTTCCATATCTTTTGGATGAAACACAGCAGATCGCCAAAGATTATGATGCGGTTTGCACACCTGATTTCTTTGGTTTTAATAAAAACTTCGAACTTCAATATCGCGGCCGCTTTGATGAAAGCCGCAAAGAAACAGCACCTGAAAGTACACGTGATTTATTCAAGGCCATGAAACAGGTATCGCAAACCGGGCATGGGCCAAAGCAGCAGGTGCAGAGCATAGGTTGCTCGATCAAGTGGAAAGAGTAATTCATCTATCCCAATAATATTGAGCGACGCTTAAAATCGCATTTAACCTCATGCACCATCAGTCCGTGGTTTGCTGAGTATCGGCCAATACACGATACAAAACCAGGTAAACGCGGCTATCCAGCAACCCGCAGCCAGCATGACGGATATGCGGTAAGCCTCAGGCAGCACTAACGGCATCAATACCCTGAATAAAGCAGCAGCGATACTCAGGCCGACTATCCAGAATACGCTAGCTGGCGTATTCTGGATATTGCGCCCGGTATGTCCCAGTGAAACACGCGCCATCATCGCCAGTGTGATCACGCCTATGCCGCCAATCGCCCAGCAATGAATCGCCAGGATCAATGACACACTGCCAGTGATAAAACTTGCGGCATACAGGAAAAAGCCGGCATTGATCAGCCATAACCCACAGTAAAAACTCCACAACAAAGGCACGCGCCAGATGCCGGGGGTATGCCAGCACAATAGCCGCATGCTGCTGATAGAACCGATAGTGAGCCCTGACACCATGTTGGCGATTGCTGCATCTATGGTCAGGATATTCAATAGCAATGCCACCAGTGCCAGCATGATGATGCGGTCACGCCAGATGGCGTTTTTCAGAAACACTTTTTCCTGTACGCCGCGTTCAATAAACCCCGGCAGGATGCGGCGGCTGATCACCAGGATCAGGCTGATATTCAGTAACAAGCCTATCCATAATGCGGCGCGGGCACCGCTGATGGACCAGCCTAATGCTTGCGCATAAAAAGCGATATTGCCCAACGTCAGCAAGACCACTTTGGATAACAAACCTAATTGCCGCCATTGTTTCACCTTGATGACAGGGTGGGCCACGGCTGCGATCAGCCACAAGTTAAAGGTCAGGTCCATGATGGCAGCCAGCAATACCCAGTCTGGTGCAAGTAACATCACAGCACGCGCGCCTGCCCAGCAGCACACCAGCCCGGCTAATGCCACGCCATGTAGTGTCTGTATCCCGGTCCAGTTTTTAACTGCGGTGAGCAGGAAACCTGCGATCACCGCAAACGCAAAGCCGTACACCATTTCATGCGCATGCCATTGTGAAGCTGACACATAGAATAAAGGCGGCAAGCTGAACTGCAGGTATGACCACATCCAGGCGGCGATAGAGATTGCAGCAAAAGCAGCTGCCAGCAGAAAGAATGGCCGGAAGCCAAGATTGAACAGGGCGAATTTTGAAGAAGGTATCTTTTTGCCAGGCGGTGAGATTTGAATTAGCTGCGGCATGTCAATCGTTTCTATCTGCTGATGCGGGTGTCTGAATATAGCCGCAATTTATTGTGATTGTATTGAGCTAACGCAAACCGGTCTCATATCCGGGTATCTATGTAGAAGGTAATTCTACAAGCAGGAGGAAAACTGATTCAACGATTCTGGATTTCAACCGCTGTGTTTGATGCGAGGTAGATGGAAAAAGAGAAGCAGGCGTTAGCCACACTATGAGTGTGTGTCTAATACCTGCTAAAGGATAATACGATTGAAGTTATTATTAGAGATGTTTTCAGGCCAGCTTTTTTATACGCCCGATTAATACGAGGCCAAATAGCAGCAAGCTGTATACGGCAGGTTCCGGCACAGGCGTAACTCCCCAGGTCGCCACCACCAGCAGCTGGTTGTTGTATAAGTTGTTTAATTGCAACCTGGCGGCGGCCTGGTTCCCACTTAGCATAAACAGACCGTCCTGGAGGATGTCGCTTTCTCCGACGACTGTTGTTTCATCTCCCAGTCCGATCTGGGTGCCATCGTAGCTACCACCGATCACGGATAAGCCTTCGCCTGTGCCATCAATAAACGCCACTCTGTCGAAAGTATAGGCAGTGCGCCAGAATGCATAGCGATCGGCGGCAGCAAGATCTATTAGCACACGTCCGCTGCTGTCGCCCACATAAAATACCGACATCGTCGCGCCATTCAACCCAAGCAACGTGCCATCAAACGATAATACCGGTGCTGAACCAGTCGTTAATCCGCTGGTCAGCATGCCCTCAACCCCGGCGGCAAAGCTTGTATCATCGCTACCATTCAATAGCATGCCTAGTACAGCTACTTCGGTTGCTGCATTGCTGGTGGCGAAAGTTTCGCTACCGCTGCCCGCCAGATCGCGTCCCAGGGAAGGCTCCGCTGAGGCGGCAACATTCCATAAATGCTGCGTCAGTTTAAAGGGAGTGTTGAGGCTGGCAGCTGGCGTATTGCCGGCCGTCAGTATGGTTGTACTGTCGCGGGCGATGGCGAGCAGGCGATGCGCGGCTTCCAGTTCCGGTGTGATGCCGGCTTGCAGGTCTTTGGCGACGGCCACATCTGTCCAGCTGCCGTTACGCAAAGCATGGATATCAGTCGCGGCGGCACCCCAGCGTGCATTGCCTGTGGTGCCGGAAGTGGCAGCTAAAGCATCTGCTACATATTGTGTCGATGTTTTTGCTGTGTATAGGGCATTCACCTGCAATGAACCATAGGCATGCAATTTAACGAAGTTGAGTGTGTAGGGTTCCGCCAGCGGGGTGATGCTGATGCTGGATTGCACATGAATAGGCGTTAGCAGAGAGGCGGTGTCAGCCGGAAGGTTGAATGTCTGTGAGCTGGTTCTAACCTGGCTGAAGACTTCGTTGTCGTTACATTTCAAGGCAGTGTTAGGGCAGTTCCATATGGTGCCCATGTTCAGGGAAACTTGTTCCGGGAGCAATGTACTGCTTGCGGTTGCATTGCCGCCGACTTGAAAAAAATCCCTGCGCTCGGCCGGAAGGGTGGATACGCCAGGGTCGTTGATGGAAACACTGTGGCTTGAATTCAGGGTGAACACTACATTGCCACCGCTCAGCGTCCCCAGGCGATTATTGAGCACGCGAGCATCTAATTTCGCCGGATCCAGGGTGATGAGCTTGTCTATGCCAGGGCTGAAATCAGCGGTTTCATTGAAGGAATATTGTATGTTGGTGGCAATTTCACTGGCATTGGAAACTGCAGGTGTTAAGGCACTGGTTCCCAGCAAAGCCAAAGTCACGACTAACTGCTTTTTTTGCAGGACTTTAGCGTGCATGTGTGTTGCGAAATTCATTTTCGCCATCCTCTCTCAGAAGTGGTCATTAGCATTGTTCTAATTTGCTGATAAGCCTAACTGATGCCGAAGAAAACGAGCACCCCCAGAACAGGGGGTGTAGGTACTGAATAGTGGGAGTGAGGTCAGCTGGCCTGACGTGAAATCAATTGCCAGGGTAAAGATAGACTGAGCTTTAATCCGCCGTTATCGCTGGCTGCAAAATCTACTATGCCACCAAGCAAGGCTGCCCGTTTCTGGATATTGCTTAAACCCCGACCCACCGATTTATCGCTGTTTGCGGCCAAACCGATACCGTTGTCCTGAACTTCAAATAACAAGTATTGTGTGGTTGGTTGCAAGGTGACACTGACCTTTGTGGCTTGCGCATGGCGGATCACATTGGAGATCGCCTCGCGGATGATCCGGCCCAGGTTCAGTGCCTGCGGTTGTGTCAGCTGCAAGGTATCATCTTCAATCCGGTTATCCCAAACCAGTTGAATCTGTACGTCTGCCAGCCGCTTTTCGCACTCGATGCGGTAATCAGCCATGATGTCATTCAGCGCACTGCTTTCATCGCCTGCGCGTGACACCACATCGCGCAAATCCTGCAGCGCTGAGCGGGCCAGTTCGGCATTGTTAGGGTTTTGCGCGCGGTAAACCAGTGTGAGCAATTTTGCGCCCAGGTCATCGTGCAGATCCTGGTAAATGCGCTCGCGCTCTTCCAGCGTGGCCTGCTCTTTAAGGCTGGTTTGCAGTTGCTGAAAGTTCTGATTCAGCTCGTGGTGTTTAGAGATCACACGTTGTTCTAGCTGCTGGTTGAGTTGCTCATAATCATTCAGTGCGCCGACATAACGGGAAGTCATCATCAGCCCGACAATCAGGAACAGCACGGGTGCAGAGAATTGCATCAGGTATTCTTCTTCGCTGATCAGCCAGGCATTGATGCCAGGCACATTGGTATGGATCAGCCAGTCATGAAACGCAAACAGCAGGATGATACTGAGTGTCATCAGCAGTAATTTTGCATCCTTGTTGCGGTCTACGAAGCCGGTTTTAGCCAGGAGTGCCAATCCAAAAATCACTACCAGCATAGTCACCAAATGCCAGAAATCGGTGGCAAGCATAAAGTAGGCGGGTGGCGTCAGCAGCAAGGTGACGGGGGCCAATACCAGTATTGCCCATAGCAATTGGTTAAAACGCTTTAAACGGATACCGACAAAACCGAGCAAGGAAATCAGCCACAAGGTCGCGATGGCCTGGAAACTGGCATTGACCAGCATCTCCCAAAGTGCCGTTGGCAAGGGCGCATTGATGATGTAAAAGTTCAGCGATTGCAGCGCCCACACAAATGCCGCCAGTCCGAACAGGCCATAAGCGGTATCCTGTTTCCTGCGCCACCACAGGCTGAGCATCAACAGGCCGATGCCGACAATTAACAGGCTGGAGGTCTGGTTGAGGGTGATGCGGATAAATCTTGCCTGCTCGTACTCTGGCTGAAGAATGTGCAGCAGATTGATTTCTGGTGCATATAACATGCCTTGTGAGTTTTGCGGCGCAATCAGCCTGATGTACAACGTATTGCCGGTTGCTTTCAGTGTGTCTGGCGGAATCGTAAATAACAGCGGGCGGTTCCAGTTGCGTGAAATCGGCTCGGTGAATGAACCTCCTGAACCTATCTTTTTGCCATTCAGGTAGGCCTCTGCATTCAGGCTCATCCTTGAAAGATACAGCGCGTAGATTTCGTGCGTATCCAGATTTGAATAATCAAATTGAAAACGGTACCAGCCGGTGCCAAAAGCATTGGGGTGGCTAAGCTTCCATAAGTCTGGCAGAGTGGCTGATGTCCAGGATGCCTGTGCATCCGGCGGCGAAGCGCTGTCTCTCAGGACAAATTGGCCTTGGTTGATTTTTAATCCCCGGGCAGCGGAAGGGGTCGAAATACCTTCAGCCAGGCAAGATTGGAGCGTGATCAAAAAGCCGGTCAGCCAGCCAAGCAGCATCAAGAGGGAAGGTCGGCTTGATAAGCGCTTTGTCATTTGAACAAGGTAATCACTTGCAGGGTAATGTCCTGCACATCAACGAAGTTACGTCCGGCATAGGTATCCTGAAACTCCAGTTTTACAATCACAGGTAAAGGTAGTTTTCCCTGCTGCCAGGCCTGTACACCACTCCAGGTCGCACTAATGCGGTATTGGTCGGCACGCCTGTCGGTATAGGCCTCCAGTACCGAAGTATCCGTGCCAAGACTTGAGCGGTAGTCATCCGATTTTTTCTCAAAGCGGTGCCAGGTGGTGGCAAAGCGCCAGTTCGTCCAGCGATAACCTAATTCAACATCCGCTTCGTAATAATCACCGAGATCACGATTGAGTTTCTGTTTCGAGCTGGCCAATGCCAATCCCTGGCTGGTCGCGGGAATCCGCATGCGGGCTTGGTCTGAAAACTGCCAGTTGTAATCGGCCAGCAGGCGCAAATCAAAGTTGGCACCCAGGTCATAAAAATATTCTGCGCGGGTGCGAATGTCGGTGCTGCTGTCACCCAATGGCGTATCCAGCAAGTTATCGGGATCATCCTTTTTTGCCAGGCCCATGCGTAATCCCAGCCCGAGAATCAGGCTTTCGCCTGGTGATTTCATGGCTCGCCACAATATACCTAAGGTCGGGTCGCTAAAACCTTCGCTACGCGTATCTTTCAGAGCTTTGTATTGATAGCCGAAAGCCGGATTAGTCAGGATGTTTTGTACGCCCGCAGCGCCCATTGCTGGAATACCGCCACCTGCCGGCGCAAACGGGAAATTGCCCGGCCCTATCGGCTGGCTGGCATTGAACGCAGGATTGAAACCGACGTTGCCGCCATCGACGTTAAAATTTACCCGCGATTGGGTAACGCCATAAGGAATAATCGCGCCAATGGTGAGATTGGGTGTCAGGCCGTAACCGAGGGTGAAAATGCTGATGCGGTTATCGGTTTTATGATCGAATCGCGTAGTGCCTAAAGAGGCGCCCGGACCTAGTGCCGCGAGTGCCGGAAACATGCTGGCATTCAGGTGCATGTTGTTAAAGCCACTACCTAGTGGCGATAAGTGGCCACGGTCATCATACCGTTCATCGAAATGGCTGCTGCGCTGTTCCAGGCGCATGGCCCAGCTGCTTTCGGGCGCCATGGTATCCAGCGCAAAATAGGATGCCGTGGGGATATTCTCGCTAGCCAGCGCATCCGGTATAGGGATTGAAGATGCCAGTAGCATCAGCAAAGCGGTCGGGCGCTGTTTAGGCATGGGCGCGAGATGCGTCAGAGGAAGATCAGTCATGGTGCTGTTTGAAATGCGCATTATTCTTTTTGTTGGTGTTTGATACCCCCGTTTGCGGGAGTGTATTCTTTTCAAATTAGTGTATTCTTTTTAAATTCACATAGTCACTCATATTTCTTTGAGCGCCCACGCACTAACCACCAATGAAAACTGCTTTCATACTTGAAGATACACCGGAGTCACAGCTGTGGTTATCAGAAGTATTACACAATAGCTTTCCTGAGATTGCGATTAGTTCTGCAAATAATATCGCACAAGCAATTGCTTTGGTCGCTACTAGTCTGCCTATTGATATTGCACTGATAGATTTAAGTTTGCCAGATGGAAGCGGCATCACGGTCATTGAGTGGTTTAACCGGCATTCACCGCAGACTATTTGTGTGGTTGCCAGCATTTTTGACGACGATAGGCATATTTTCCCCGCATTGCGTGCTGGTGCGCATGGCTATTTGCTTAAAGACCAGCCACAAGCTGCGCTGGTGCAGGCACTGAATGGCATTGTGACCGGGCAACCGCCTTTATCCCCCGCGATTGCCAGGAAGTTGCTGCGGCATTTCCATGAGCCCTATAGTTTGCAGCCCCTGGAATCACTCACCGGGCGTGAAAAGCAAGTGCTGTCGATTATCGCCAAAGGCATGACCATGGCTGAGACCGCCAATATGCTAGGTCTCAAACGCAATACCATTGCCGGTTATGTCAAAGAAATCTACCGCAAGTTAAATGTCTCCTCGCGAGCTGAAGCCGCGATCACTGCGCAGAAAATGGGCCTGATTTAGTATTTGATGGCTCTATTTTTATTTCATGGGACTATGTATGGCACTAACGGTGAGCTGTGTTTGTCTTCCATTCATCACCAGTTAAATAGCCCGCCATTTTTTGCGGGGTATAATCAGCCAAAATCAGAAAGACAGGAAGATACCCATGACTACAAAACTCAATTGGGGCATTTTAGGTGCCGCCCGCGTTAACGAGCGCTTACTGCCGGCGATTGTTCAAGCCTCTAATTCACAACTGGTTGCAATAGCCAGCCGCCGTCCGGGCGCAGCGAAAGCTATCCTGGATAAATATGCGCCTGACACTGCTGGCGTCACCTGCTACGACGATATGCAGAGCCTGATCACTGATCGCAACGTGCAGGCGATTTATTGCCCGATGGCCAATGAAGAGCATGCCGAATGGGCGCTCAAGGCAATTGAAGCTGGCAAGCATATCCTGATCGAAAAACCGATGGCAACCAGCCTGGCGGATATCATCAGTATTCAGGCAGCAGCAAAAGCCAACGGCGTCACGGTGATGGAAGGCTTTATGTACCGCTTCCATCCGCAGCATGCCAAAGTCAAAGAGCTCATCGATTCAGGGTTGATTGGTGATGTGTTGTCTTGCCGCGCCAGCTTTTCTTTCCTGATGGCACCTGCCCGCATGTATCGCATTACGCGTGATATGGCGCATGGCGGTGGTGCGATGTGGGATATCGGGCCTTACGCGATTCATGCCTTGCGCTGGTGTTTCGAGAGAAACGGCGAACCCGCCGAGCCAGTGAATGTGGTGGCCTATGGCAAGTTAAATGAACATGGCGCCGATGTGGTGGCAAGCGGTATTCTTGATTTTGGGCACGATACCCATGGCCGTGCGCGTTATGGCCACTTTGATGTGAGCTTCGAGCGCGGCCGCAAAGCCGAGTATGAAATCATCGGCGATAAAGGCTGGATCAGATGCCACAATATGTGGAGCTATCCGACGGATGATCCGGTGATTAGCTGGGAAGCGGGCGGCAAGTCTGAAACCATCGTCTTGCCTAAAGCCAATCACTTCAATCTTGAAATCGAGCATTTTGGTGACTGCGTGCTGAATCGCAAATCACCGTTGCTTACATTTGCTGATGCCAAAGGTAATTGCCGGGCGATTGAGATGGTCATTTCTGCGTTGAAAGCAGCATAAAACCGGGGCGCTACGCCCCGTTCATATTTCAGTTGTCTCAATCAATAATCAGCGTTTAAATCGCTGACCATTTCTGCGATAGTTGCTGCACCCGGAATTGCTCCACAATAAAGTCTACAAATACCCTGGTTTTGGCGGGCATCAGTTTTTTGGCGGCGAAATATAATGAAATCACGCCAGTCTCGGTATACCACTTGGGCAACACCCTGACTAAAGCGCCACTCTCTAAATGCCGCAATGCATGTGGCATGGGCACATGCGCAATACCCAGGCCAGCCATGGCGGCATTGCATAACATTTCAGGGTCATTCAGGGTGACGCGCGGCGGCAGTTCTATGGTCACTTGCTCACCGGCAGTGGTTTTTAAATGCCAGGGTGTAGGGCGGTTGGTGGTTTGCGAATAGCGGATCAACGCGTCCAGTTGCTGCAAATCAGCAGGCGTTTCAGGTGTCATTTTGCTGGCAAGGTAAGCCGGGGATGCCACCAATACCAGGTGGATTTTTGCCAGCTCGCGCACAACCACGCCAGGGGCAATATCAATGCCGCCACCAATCGCGGCATCAAAACCTTCACCAATCAGATCAACCTGCCGGTTATCAAAGCGCCAGTCTGGCCTGATTGCCGGGTAGGTCTCCAGAAACTGCCCGAGTAAAGGCAAAATATGGTCGCGCCCGAATGCCATCGCCATGCCTACTTTAAGTGTGCCCGCCGGCTGGCCAGCGACTGTGCTGGTGTTTGCAATGGCGGATTGGATGGCGTCCAACCCACCTGTCACCTGCGCCAGAAATTGTTCACCCGCTTCAGTCAGGGTCAGGCTGCGCGTGCTGCGGTGAAACAGCCTCACGCCCAAATCTGTTTCCAGTTTCGCAACATTCTTACTGACCCCACCTGGCGTCAGGCTCAATCTGCGTGCGGCCGCCGAGAAGCTGCCAAGCTCGGCACTGCGTACAAATGACTCAATGCTGCTTAATGTTTCCATGATTTCCAATCCGGTTATCTTGTAGTTTTAGTATAAAGTATTTGTATTTATTGCTGTCTATTTTTAATTGAATTGAACGCGCATACTGCACTCGTCGTTGCAATACAACTTTCATTTAATTAAGGAGCTTCATCATGACAAACAATACAAATAAATCTTATGAACGCCTGGCCGGTAAAGTGGCCATCGTCACTGGCGCTAGTTCAGGAATAGGCCGCACCACTGCCAAATTGTTCGCCCAGCATGGCGCTAAAGTAGTGGTCGCCGCCCGTCGGGAACCTGAACTGGCAGCATTGGTCGCTGAAATTATTGCTGATGGCGGCGAAGCGATTGCATTCGCCGGTGACGTGCAGTCAGAAGCATTTAATAAATCCCTGGTTGAGCTGGCAGTAAACAGCTTCGGAAAACTGGATATTGCTTTTAATAATGCAGGTACCTTGGGTGAAATTGGCGCATCTGACAAAGTGTCATTAGAAGGTTGGAATGAAACGCTATCCATCAATTTAACCAGTGCATTCCTGGGTGCTAAATATCAGATCCCTGAAATGGCTAAACAAGGTGGCGGTTCAGTGATTTTTACATCTACTTTTGTTGGGTATAGCGCGGCTTTTCCTGAGTTTGCTGCCTATGCTGCAAGTAAAGCTGGCCTGATTGGGTTAACCCAGGCATTGGCAACCGAGTATGGTTCTAAAGGCGTGCGCGTGAATGCCGTATTGCCAGGCGCAGTGGATACCGATATGTTCCGTGAAAAAAACAATACCGCAGAAGCACAGGCTTTCCTGGCTGGCATGCATGCTTTGAAACGTGTCGGTAGACCAGAGGAGATTGCACAGTCTGTGTTGTACCTGGCATCTGATGATGCTTCGTTTGTGTCAGGCACCGCTTCACTGGTGGATGGTGGTTTGTCTATCAACAGAACTTAAATCGGTAATATGTATGAAAAAAGGATGCCTTGGCATCCTTTTTTGAGCTGATACTACATAAATAAATAAGAGGGCGGGATAAAGTGCAAGGCCGCAATTTGCCCGCGCAGCCATTGATGACTAGATTTTACCGTCCAGGCCCATCTGATAATACTTATGCACAATCTTCTCCTGGTTCTCCAGCAGCCATTCAATGCTTGGCTCATTGCGCAAGGCTTTTTGTATCGCTTTGAAAGTCGCTTCACGGTGAATATCAAACAAGGCTTTATGGTCGATTTTATCTTGTTCCAGAATCGCCGGGCTTAGCCAGACGGAAACGATAATGCCGAGGTCGTTGGCTTTTTCTTTCGGGATATCGCCGCTACGCACGGCATCCAGCACGCCGTTGGCAATCGCGCCTTGCACCGTGCCCATCAGGATATTGGTGTAACGGGGGTCTTTCACGGTGACTTTGCTCACCATCAGCGTCGCTGGGCGCACCATGATGTCGGTATTCATAATTGCCAGCACGCGGGTGTGACCTTTCACCTGGTCGCCGAGCAGGTTGGCAAATGCGGTGCCCATAGGGCCATTCATCTCGCCAATTGCGACTTCCGGTTCCGCAGCCGTTCCCGGCGGGCCGCCTGCAACCAGGGCTTCACCCACACGCATAATGATTCTATCGTCAGACATTGTCATACTCCTTTGTGATCAATACATCTTTTACATGGTAGGGGAAAACGCCAGCCATGGCTATCCGCCAGCATGGATTTATCAGGTTTTTGATTTCATTGCTACCGCTTGCCACGATAATTAAATACTCATTAACCCTTGATGAAAAACGGGTTCTAAGGAATAATCTACCCTTTCCGTAAAAGGGCTGACTTCCCGCCCTTTTTAAAGAATTCAATCAAGGTTTTGCAGCTTTTTGTGTAAGACCGCTCTTATTTTCATTTGGGAGAAAACAATGGCAACACGTGTCGACTTGTGCAACGCTATCCGTGCTTTGAGCATGGATGCTGTACAAAAAGCAAACTCCGGTCACCCAGGCGCACCTATGGGCATGGCGGAAATTGCTGAAGTAGTGTGGAATCACAACCTGAGCCACAATCCAACAAATCCACAATGGGCTAACCGTGACCGCTTCGTGTTGTCAAACGGCCATGGCTCAATGCTGATTTATTCTTTGCTGCACCTGACCGGTTACGATTTAGGTATTGAAGATATCAAGACTTTCCGTCAACTGCACTCACGCTGTGCTGGCCACCCTGAGTTCGGTTACGCACCAGGGATTGAAACTACTACAGGTCCACTGGGCCAGGGTATTGCTAACGGTGTTGGTTTCGCAATGGCAGAAAAACTGCTGGCTGACCAATTCAACAAGCCAGGCCACGACATCGTTGACCACTACACATACGTGTTCCTGGGCGACGGTTGTATGATGGAAGGCGTTTCTCACGAAGCTTGTGCTTTGGCTGGTACCTGGGGCCTGGGCAAACTGATGGCTTTCTGGGATGACAACGGTATCTCTATCGATGGTCACATCGAAGGCTGGTACACAGACGACACAGCAGGCCGCTTTAAATCATACGGCTGGCACGTTGTTTCAGTTGATGGTCACGACCAGGCTGCAATCCAGAAAGCGATTGACGAAGCTAAATCAGTGACTGACAAACCATCATTGATCTGCTGTAAAACAATCATTGGTAAAGGTTCACCGAACAAGTCTGGTTCACATGACTGCCACGGTTCTGCATTAGGCGACGCTGAAGTTGCTGCTACACGTGCTGAAATCGGCTGGGCACATGAGCCATTCGTGATTCCTGCTGACGTATACGAAGGCTGGGACCAAAAAGTTAAAGGTGCTGCCAGAGAATCTAGCTGGAATGAAAAATTCGCAGCTTACGAAAAAGCATTCCCAACGGAAGCTGCAGAGTTCAAGCGTCGCATGAACAACGACCTGCCAGCTAACTGGAAAGCAGAAACAGACAAAATCATCGCTGCAATCAACGAAAAAGCAGAAGGTGTTGCTTCACGTAAAGCTTCACAAAACGCTATCGGTGCTTTGGCTCCATTGTTGCCAGAGTTCCTGGGCGGTTCAGCTGACCTGACTGGTTCTAACCTGACTTCAACTGGCAGCTTCGTACACGTTGATGCGAAAAAACCAGGTAACTACATCTCTTACGGTGTACGTGAATTTGGTATGGCAGCGATCATGAACGGTGTTGCGCTGCACGGTGGCCTGTTGCCATTCGGCGGTACATTCCACATGTTCTCTGACTACATGAAAAACGGCATGCGTATGTCTGCGTTGATGCATCAACGTGTGATCTACGTGCTGACCCATGACTCTATCGGTCAAGGCGAAGATGGCCCGACTCACCAACCAGTTGAAAACACCTCTGGTCTGCGTTACATCCCACGTATGGATGTATGGCGTCCAGCTGATGCCACTGAAACAACAGTTGCATGGGTTGCTGCAGTTGAGAAAAAAGACGGCCCAACAAGCTTGGTTCTGTCTCGTCAAAACTTGCCAGGCATTAAGCACGACGCTAAAGACTTCGACGCAATCCGTAAGGGTGGCTACGTATTCTCCGACGTTGCTGGTGCACAAGTGATCATCATCGCTAACGGTTCCGAGCTGGATCTGGCTGTTAAAGCTGCTGCTGAGTTGAACGCTGCCGGTACTAAAGTACGTGTGGTTTCAATGCCATCTACTAACGTATTCGACCGCCAAGACCAGGCTTACAAAGACAGCGTTCTGACTCCAGGCACTGTTCGCGTAGCGGTTGAAGCTGCTCACCCAGACTTCTGGCGTAAATATGTTGGTCTGGAAGGTGCAGTTGTTGGTATCGATACCTTCGGCGAATCCGCTCCAGGCGGCGCACTGATGAAACACTTCGGTTTCACGGTTGAGAACGTAGTCGCTACTGTTAAATCTGTTTTGTAATTAAACAGATTCACAGTTTAAAAAACCGCTTCCTTGTGAAGCGGTTTTTTTACGTCCATAGATTTGAGCAGGATTGATGAATAACAAAGTCATTCAATAATAACCCTGTAAAATATAGGTTTTGCTAATTGCCTCAAGAAAGTCCGCATGTCATTCCCAACCTGCCCGCAATGCCAATCCGAATACACCTATGAAGATGGTGATAATTATGTCTGCCCGGAATGTGCAAACGAATGGAGCAAGACAGTAGCCACAGATTCGGATGATGTTAAGGTCATTCGCGATGCCAACGGCAACGTGTTGCAAGATGGCGATACCATCACCGTGATCAAAGACCTCAAAGTGAAAGGGTCTTCATCAGTGGTGAAAGTAGGTACTAAAGTGAAGAATATTCGACTGGTCGATGGAGACCATGATATCGACTGCAAGATTGATGGCTTTGGTGCGATGAAGTTGAAGTCGGAGTTTGTTAAGAAGGCTTAGATTTACTAATTAGCAAATTTTGCATTCGCAAGAAACTGCCTCAAAAGGCAATTTCTTGCGAATAGCCAACGGATGTGAATCTTTAGTGATAATTTTTAAAATCCGAAAGGTTATTCAAATTATTTTTTGTGACCACTTTTCGTATGTCTTTTATCAAATACAGATCTCAAATTTAAAACATCTCGAAATACTGGGTTAATTTCCCATCGCAAGCCTTCATCAAGATTTGTTTTTGATTTAAGAAGTGTGGGTTTTTCTCGGAAAGAGTAATGATCATAGCCCTGATGTTCACCATAATCGACTCTTCCGGAAAGAAAGCCAATTTGAAATAAAAAATGAGCAATGTCCATGTCTGATGGCTTTCCCAAGACACCAGAAATTGTTGGATTAACTGCGTTTAAAATTCTATTTCTAATTGTTTTTAATAGTTCATCGGTGGAGTATAAATCGCTTTCTCTTGAAAAAGCTCCAAGCAAATCTTCGATTTGCGGGCATTGAGATCTAAATTCAGCTACTGTATCTTCAATCCTTTTTCTTCCAAAGGCGCCGAGTTGATCAGTAAGGTCAGAAAGTTGAATTTTATGCGAATTTCGTTCAGATGCATGAGCTCCTGCTTCCTTACAGAGTTCAACTAACCATCGAGGGCGGTGTCCAGTTAGTGTCCATAACACAACATGGGGAGGTCGTGTTTTTGAACCTCCGCCCCATGGCATTGGATCATCAAATGCTAGTGAGATTAGGGATTGATCTCTTAAAAATGCTTCTCTTGGTAATGTTTTATAAACATAATCCCATTGAGAAGTCCGCTTTAAATAAGCTTTTATACGAGCTGCAAGTAAAGTTCTGTATTGCTCGCTTGTCCAAGACAGGTCGTGCATATATTGCTCAATGTGAGAAAGTGATTCAAAGTCTCTTTTCACAATTGCCCAAACATTTGGCCTAATAGAAGTTCTTATTCTAATTTCAGGTATCACTGTAGCAATTTGACGACATGCTGTGAAAAAGGTACCAACCTTTGTACGCCATCTATCAGTATTTTGAAAGTTCTGATCAACATCATCAATAATTACCCAAATTAATGGCCTCCCACTCGTGAACCGTGCAAGTAATTTTTCATGATTCTGAATTAAAGGCTTATCGCGCTCTAAGTCTTTTAGTTTAATTCTGTCAATGATAGAGGAAACTAGTGATCTGCTTTTAAAGCCATTTGACTCCGCTTCTTCAACTAAAGAGGTAGCATCATCATTAAATGCAAATCCTATTTCTGCACCTATTTCATTTGCTACTAATTTTAAAATAGACTTTTTCCATTCCCTTGTCCAAACGTCAGAGTCCGTACTATTCACAACAGGTGAATGATCTGGGCCAAGTGCAGTAATAATTAGTTGTTCATTTTTATTCTGATTTAATTTTCCCTTTAAGATGCGTAGTAAAGCAGATTTCCCTTCCCCTTTATACGCTCTAATTACTTGAATGGCGTTTTCTGTGTTTAAAAGTTCGTTTAACTCATCTCTTTCAACTGCATAGGATATAAATAAGTTTTCTTTCTCAAGATCTGCTGCATCATTACCAAATAAATTTAGCTCATCTAATTTTATTTTTATTCTTTGGATGGGGTTTTGTGTCATTACCTCTTATTCCTTAAGTCTATTGTTAATGAATATGAAACTCTATTTTCACTCTAAATTTGATAGATCACAACTTGAATTCTTAGGTGTTTTTACAGAAGAATCGAAGTGTTTTTATACAAAAAATAATTTAAAAATCAGTTTTTCATCAAAACTTACCGTAATTTAGATTTGAAGTAGATAATTCTTTGATTGAAATTAAGTAGAAAACAAAATGTTACAATTTATTTTGTAGTTGGAAAAAATACTTTCGTTTAACTTTGTGAACAGGGATATTAATTTTCTAACGAATTTCCACTTTTCCTACACAGTTTTCAGCACTTGTCTGATACCTTGATCCTTCTTTAAAACTATCATTTAATTGCTTATAAAAAATTAAATTAAGGAGGCTGTATGTCATCGTTCGTTCTGTATCTAATTGGTTTTGCTATACTTATTGGCGGTATCGCTTGGGCGCTGGTTGAGGCTGGTGTGCCGCATTTATACATCATCATTGCTTCAGTTATCCTCACTGGTATTGGGATACTCAAAGCAGTGTCACATACCAGAACAAAAGATATTTCCCGCAACTAAGTGCCTTAGTAGTAATCCAACAAGTTTCTACGCTGCAAATAAACTCTCTGAATCGAATGTAATGAACAATCTTAATAAAACTGATCTCCAGCTCGATGGGCTGGAGATTGCTGGTTTGTATCTTGAAGATGTATTTTCTGTATGGGAACACTTCGATAAAAATGCGAACAAGTATTTCACCGTTTTTATGATCAATAATTCCCGCATTACTGTGCCTGCTACTGATGCCAATGTGGCTTTGCTTTACCAGGGCGGGCATCCGGTGTCCGAGTTTGTGGTTGACGACGGCGTTGTGGATGAGATTGAAGTCAAAACAAACCAGAGTGTGGCTATCTAAAGCCCTCATGCCCACGCTGTAAATCGCCCAAGTAAGGATTGTTTTAATGTCACTGCATCAATCCCGTAAGCCGCTAATCAATAAACCTGCATTTGGTAAAATTGGCGTAGCCGCTTTGCTATCGCAGGCTTGTATTTTCACTACATACGCGGCAGATACAAATGTTGCGGCGAAGGTAGCGCTGCCGATTCAAAGCTATATTCTGCAACCTGCAGAATTGCCACCGCCTGCTATCAATGCATTAAAAGTACCGCAAGGCTTTTCAGTCAGTAAGGTGGCTGAAAATCTGGGCAATGCGCGCGTGCTGGCTATCTCCCCACAAGGTAATCTCTATGTGACCCGGCGTGAGCAGGGCGATGTGTTGATGCTGCCCAAAACCGGTGATACGTTTGGCAAGCCGGTGCGCGTTGCCAGCCGTTCGGGCATGCACGGCATCGCTTTCCGTGGCGATACGGTTTACATGGTGACGGTGAAAGAAGTGTTCACTGCGCCTGTGCTGGCGGATGGCCGTTTCGGCCCTTTGAAAATGATTATTACGGATTTGCCGGATGCGGGTCAGCACCATGACCGCACCATCGCGATCGGGCCGGACGATATGTTGTACATTTCTGTCGGCTCCACCTGTAATGAGTGCATAGAAACCAACATCGAAAATGCGACCATGCTGCGTAGTACGCTGGATGGTAAAAAGCGCGTTATTTTTGCCTCGGGTTTGCGCAACACGATTGGTTTCGACTGGAGCCCGCAGACTGGCGAGTTATGGGGTATGGACCATGGCATAGACTGGCTGGGCGATGATGTAACGCCAGAAGAAATAAACAAGATTGAACAGGGCAAGCGTTACGGCTGGCCTTATATTTTTGGTAATAACGTCGAAAATCCACGCCTGATACCTTCAGGCAAGCTGGAAAAATCGGAATGGAAGAAAACCAGTGTGCCTATGGTACTTGGCTATACCGGCCACGCCGCACCTATGCAGATGTCGTTCTACAATGCAGGCCAGTTCCCTGCTGAATACCGCAATGATGCATTCGTCGCCATGCACGGTTCCTGGAACCGCCAGACACCTTCCGGCTATGAAATCGTGCGCATTCATTTTGAGGATGGCAAAGCTGTCTCCATCACGCCTTTTCTAACAGGCTTTGTCAGCGATAAAGGCCAAAGCGGCCGGCCCTTTGGTTTGGCGATTGATAAGCAGGGTAATCTGTTATTCAGCGATGACGTCAATGGTGCTATTTATAAAGTGAGCTACAAAGGCGATGCGACACCCGCTACAAACCCGCCGTCAGTGATTCCTGCCGATAGTATGAAACAACAGGCAGCGCAAGGCACCGGTGTGCAGATTGCCACGTTGCGCAGCGAAACTGAGATCAAAGGCAGACAAGCCAGCAAATTGACTGTAAGTAGTACTGCTTTTGCAAATGGCGAAAAAATACCGGATTTGCATTCCAGCTATATGCAGGATGCGAGCTTTGACCTGAGCTGGAGTAAAGGGCCGTCAGCCACGCAATCGTATGCCATTATTATGGAAGACCCGGATGCCAAACCAATCACCCCGGTCGTGCATTGGGTGGCGTGGAATATCGGCAAAGAAATCACTACATTGCGCGAAGGTCTGCAAAAACAGGACAGGCTGGAAGATAAAGCTGACAAGATGAATGGACTGATGCAAGGCCAGGCGACCACCGGCAAGATCGGCTATGTCGGCCCCAAACCACCGGAAGGTGATGCACCGCATCATTACCACGTGCAGGTATTTGCTTTGGATACAGTGCTACACATTCCACCGGGTGCAAATCGCGACACATTGCTAAAAGCGATGGCTGGTCATGTGATCGCTAAGGGTGAGTTGGTGGGTACTTTCCAACGGCCAGAGAAGCCTGCAAGGCCTTAGGCTGTATCAAAACTATGCATCTTTTTAAACTGAGCATCGCTGACCTCAATAGGTATCTGGGTCAGCGTCAATGCCAGCATTAATTAGCTTTTCTTCGTCGGCATCAGGTAGCTGAAGCGATATTTCTTTGCTTGTCGTGCTCATTTTAGATTTCGGTTGTTTTGTTTACTCTTCTGCATTTCCTAGCCTCCTATCTTCAGGTTCGAAGCATATATTACAAAATCGAATGTTGATTAGTTAAGCATTCTTTTCTGGGAGACTAAAGCAAAGTCTCAATATGTTTAGTGATTTTCATGGAAAACAGTAGTCAACCCGATTAAACCAATTCGCTTCAGCCAACTCTCAAATATAATCCCTACTAATACTTAATCAGGTCATCCCATGCGAACTGAAAACGCTATTGCACCAAAAACCATTTACCTTAAAGACTACACACCAGCGCCTTATCTGGCTCAGCAGGTCAATTTGAGTTTTAACCTGTTGCCCGGCAAGACCATCGTCACATCTGAAGTGAAATACGCGAAAAATCCTGTGGGTGTTTCGCATGACCTGGTGCTGGATGGTGAAGACCAGAACATTCTTTCGGTTGCATTGAATGGTGAGCGGTTTGAAAGTTACTCGATTGCCGACGGGCAAATGACGATAGTGAATCCGGGCGATGAATTCACGTTAACTATCATTAGCGAGATCGACCCGGCGGCAAATACGGCCCTTGAAGGTTTGTATCAATCGCAAGGTTCGTATTGCACGCAGTGCGAGGCTGAGGGCTTCAGACGTATTACCTATTACCAGGACCGGCCTGATGTATTGAGCATTTTTACTGTGCGTGTTGAGGCAGATGCCAAAGCGTATCCGGTGTTGCTATCTAACGGCAATTTGCAGGAATCCGGCAGTTTGCCGGATGGCCGTCATTACACCGTCTGGCATGACCCTTTCCCAAAACCATGTTATCTGTTTGCGCTGGTGGCGGGCGATCTGGTACGCGTGGCGGATACCTTCACCACCATGTCAGGTCGCAAGGTGGATCTGCATATTTATGTACGCGCCGGCGATGAAAAGCAGTGTGACC
>JALDYP010000017.1:0-50787 GCA_032153875.1 Methylophilus sp. | reverse complement strand
GCAGCCATCATAAGCATCCACACAATTCATGTCATTGACCCGTTAGGGCTAATCAGGGGATAAGTCGCTAGGCAGGGCATGTTAAAATGGATAGATGGCTAAATATCATGTCTTAATTCCGTGTGCAGGGCATGGCGCTCGCATGCAATCAGAAACTCCCAAGCAGTATTTGATGCTGAATGGCAAACCATTATTGCGGTATGTAATTGATATTTTTGAGGCTATGCCTGCAATCGCCAGTATCACCATCGTAATTGCGGATAAAGATCCCTATTGGAAACCAGAGCTGCTGAACGATTGTCATAAAACGGGCCTAGTGTCAGTAGGTGGTGAAACGCGAGCTACCAGTGTACTCAACGGTTTGACAGCGATAGCTGCGTCGGTAGATGCCGAGGATTGGATACTGGTACATGATGCAGCCAGGCCAGGTATTGATCAGGCAATGATCAATCGCTTGATTAATTCGGTATCAGATCTGGATGTTGGTGCAATTCTCGCGCTACCACTGGCTGACACGCTGAAGCGTGCTGATGCACAGGCTTTAATCAGTGAAACGATTCCACGCGAAAAACTATGGCAGGCACAAACTCCGCAAATGTTCCGGCATGGTGAGTTGCAGCAGGCTTTAACCTCTCATTTGCAGCGCCATCCTACAGATGAAGCACAAGCAATGGAGTGGATAGGGCATCAGCCTAAACTGGTGCTGGGCGATTTGAAAAATATGAAAATTACCTACCCTCAAGATTTGACGGTAGTTGCTGCGTTAATGCAGGCAGCACACACCAAAACAGCAACTTTAAGTTTGAGCGATACAGGAAATCTATGACACCTTTCAGAATAGGTCACGGCTTTGATGTACATGCGCTGGTTAGCGGCCGCGATTGCATCATCGGTGGTGTAAATATTCCTCATCCATTGGGTTTGGACGGACATTCGGATGCCGATGTGCTGTTGCATGCGATTTGTGATGCCTTATTAGGCGCAGCTGCACTTGGTGATATCGGTAAGCATTTTCCGCCGTCAGATATGCGCTACAAAGGCATAGATTCACGTGAACTACTAAAGCACGTGGTTGCTCTGCTGAGTGACAAAGGTTTTCATATTGGCAATGTAGATGCCACCGTAATCTGTGAGGCCCCAAGACTAGGGCCTCATATCAATAGCATTCGGGAGAATATTGCCAGCGACTGTCAGGTTGCTACCGATTTCATTAACGTGAAAGCGACTACCACTGAAAAGTTGGGCTTTACCGGCCGTGGTGAGGGCATTGCTGCCGAAGCCGTTGTTTTGATTTATACACAGATTTAGCCATGCGATTGTTTTCCAAATTTGAGGGATTGGTTTCTCCTTTCCCGCGTGAGATTATTCAAAACCTGCCGACACGGTTCTGGCCATTTATGTGGGCCTGTTCATTTGGCATGCGCAAGTACATCTTATTCATGACCATATTGACCGCCTGTATCGGTGCGTTTGAAGCATTACTGTTTGCCTTAATGGGCAAAGTTGTGGATAAGCTGACTGCAATTGCGCCACAACAGTTATGGAGCACACATCAGCAAACGTTGACCTGGGTGATTGCTATCCTGGTCGGTAGTACAGTGATCATTCTGTTGCAAACCCTGGTTAAACACCAGACACTGGCAGGCAACTTCCCCATGCGCATGCGCTGGCAATTTCATCAGCATATGTTGAATCAAAGCATGTCCTTTTACCAGGACGAGTTTGCCGGTAGGGTTTCCGCCAAGGTGATGCAAACTGCACTCGCGGTCAGAGACGTATGGTTTATCCTGGCTGACATCATGGTATATGTGCTGATCTATTTCACCACCATCGTCACGGTTGTCGGTAATTTTCATCCATGGATGGTGCTGCCATTTCTCGGTTGGCTGCTTTTATACGGCTGTGCGCTTTTTTACTTTATTCCACGCTTGGCCAGGGTTTCGCAACAACAGGCCGATGCACGCGCATTGATGTCCGGCCGCATTACTGATGCTTATACCAATATCCCTACCGTCAAATTGTTCTCGCATGCGGGAAGGGAAGCCGGTTATGCGCAATCTGCCATGCAGGAGTTTCTGGATACCGTGCATGGCCAGATGCGTATGGTCAGTTGTGTAGAAAGCATCAATCACTTTTTAAATATGTGCCTGATTATTGCCAGTGGCGGCATGGTCTTATGGCTGTGGTCGCAGAGCCTGGTGGCAGCTGGTGCCGTGGCTGCGGTGATGGCGATGAGTTTAAGGCTGAATGGGATTTCCCACTGGGTGATGTGGGAGTTGACTTCATTGTATGAGCAAATTGGTACGGTGCAGGATGGTGTCAATACCTTATCCGTCATCAATGATGTGGTTGATCAGCCGGATGCGCCGGCGCTTTCAGTGCCAAAAGGCGCGGTGAGATTCGACAAGGTGGATTTTGCCTATGCACAACAAACCCCTTTGCTGCAAAGTTTTGATTTGAATATCCGGCCGGGCGAACGGGTTGGTTTAGTAGGTCGTTCGGGTGCCGGGAAATCGACTATCGTTAACCTGCTGATGCGTTTTTATGATATCCAGTCCGGACAAATACGCATCGATAGCCAGTCCATAGCGAGCGTTAAACAGAATTCTTTACGCCAGCAGATTGGCATGGTGACACAGGATACTTCATTGCTGCACCGCTCAGTGCGCGAAAATATTCTCTATGGCCGTCCTGACGCGACTGAAGAAGATATGGTGGCCGCGGCCAAACGGGCGGAAGCACATGACTTTATCCAGACGCTGCGCGATGCCAAAGGTCGCACCGGTTATGATGCCCATGTCGGCGAGCGCGGGGTGAAGCTCTCAGGCGGGCAGCGCCAGCGTATCGCAATTGCGCGTGTCATGCTTAAGAATGCGCCTATCCTGGTGCTGGACGAAGCAACCAGCGCGCTGGATTCTGAAGTCGAACAGGCTATTCAGCATCATTTGTCGCAATTGATGGAAGGAAAAACCGTGATCGCAATTGCGCACCGGCTTTCCACCATTGCAGCGATGGATAAACTGGTAGTCCTCGATAAAGGTCATATAGTAGAAACTGGCACTCATCATGAGTTACTCCAGCTGAATGGTATTTACGCCAAACTGTGGGCGCATCAGAGTGGTGGTTTTCTTGGTGAATAAAGCCTTCAAACACTGACACTTTTAAATATCCACAGAGCATTTTTGTAGCTCTTTAAACAACTCCCTCACAGGTCGTCAGAATTGTTAATATAAATTTACAATTTTGACGATTTGTCACATTGCTGCCACTTTTCTGCAATCTGAACTGCTTAGTATTGTCATCAAATTTTCATGGAGAAATATTGGATGACGCATCGTTCGGTCAGAGGCAGTGCCGGGTTTACCTTACTCGAATTACTGGTGGTAATGGTCATTATCGGCTTACTGGCAGGCTATGTGGGTCCCAAGTATTTCCAGCAAATCGGCAAATCTGAAGTCAAAACCGCCAAGGCGCAAATCGCAGCACTTGAGCAATCCTTGGACCAGTTCCGTATCGATGTAGGCCACTACCCCTCTACCGAGCAAGGCTTGAATGCCTTAATGACCAACACAGATAATGACACACGATGGAGCGGTCCTTACCTTAAGAAAGGCGTACCGAACGACCCCTGGGGCAAGCCTTACCAGTATCGATTGCCGGGCCAGCATGGCGAGTATGATTTGTTCAGCCTGGGCAAAGACGGCCAGGCGGGCGGTACTGACGAGTCACAGGATATTACCAGCTGGTAACTGGCATGCGCTATCAGGCAAAAGTATTAAATGGCTCACTGTTGACGATGATAGAGCTGCAGGCTGACGATGAGCAGGATGCCTATGCACAGTTGAAGTCTAAAGGCTTGCTGGCTGTCTCCTTGCAGTTGGATAAATCCGGCAAAAAACGTTCAAAAGAAGCGTTTCCACTAGCTTTGTTCAGCCAGGAATTACTGGCGTTACTGCATTCCGGACTAAACCTGGTTGAAGCAATTGAGGCACTGTCATTACGCCAGGATCATACGCGACCCGTATTACAAGGTATCTTGCAGTCCTTGCAGCAAGGCAAGTCATTCTCAGCGGCGCTTGAGCGTCAGCCTGAGGTTTTTCCTCCACTTTATTTCGCCACCGTTAAGGCCGCAGAGCGCACCGGAGACCTCAGCAATGCCCTGTCGCGCTATATTGCTTATGACAACCAGGTGTCGCTGCTTAAAAAGAAAATCGTCAGTGCATCGATATATCCTCTGCTTCTCATCGTCGTAGGCGGCCTGGTGATTGCGTTTTTGATGGGTTTTGTCGTCCCCAAGTTCAGCAGCGTATATGAAGGCACCGGGGCTGATTTGCCGTGGATGTCACAGTTGATGTTGCAATGGGGAACGCTGATTTCGCAACATGGGGAAACCATGCTGGCAATGTTGGCAGGCATGATTATCGGGCTTATCGTGTTATTCAAAACACCGGCCATGCGGCAAGCCATGGTCAGGGCTATCTGGCGCATTCCCGCCATTGGTGCCAAGTTACAGCTCTACCAGTTAGCACGCTTTTACCGCACGCTGGGTATGTTACTGGCCGGCGGCACGCCGATTATGACTGCGATTGATTCGCTGGGCGGCTTGCTCGATAGCAGCATGGCGCTTAGTTTGCAACAGGCGCAAACCATGATCAGCCAGGGGCAACCGTTATCACATGCCTTTAAAACCGCAGGTATGACCACGCCAATCGGTGAACGCATGCTGTTGGTCGGAGAGCGCGGCGGCAACGTGGCGCAAATGATGGATAGTATTGCCGGCTTTTATGATGAAGAACTGGCGCGCTGGATAGACTGGTTCACCAAGTTATTCGAGCCTTTATTAATGTTGTTTATTGGCCTGGTGATTGGTGTGGTTGTGCTGCTTTTATATATGCCTATCTTTGAGCTGGCAGGGCAAATCCAATGAATAAGCCATTATCTAACCAGGCATTATCACTTTCAGCGGATATGTTTGTACAGGCACAAACACTGGCGCAGCAACAGCAACGCCGTGTCATCGAGGTGCTCGAAGAACTACTGTCTCTGGAGAGTGAAGCATTCGTCACTCAACTGGGCAGTCTGTTGCATTACCCGGTCGCTACCATGCGTGAAATGCGCGAGTGGCAAGTTGCTTTTGATGTGATCAGCTATAACCATGCGCAACAAAAAGAATGCCTGGCTTTTCATGATGAGAATCAGGCACTGGTGCTGGTATTTGCCGACCCATTCGACAGGCAGTTGACCCTGTGGGCTCAGCATGCGGTCAAACAGCCTTATGCATGGCGACTGGCGCACCGCCTGGATATCAGCGCTTACCTGGCCGGTGAAGAGGAAACCATGCGTGCCATGGATGGCATGGGTCTGCATGAAGACAAGGCACAGGAAGGTGAAGAGGAAGTTGTCATGCAACTTTCCCTCAAATCCATCCATGAAGATGCCAACCCTATCATCAAACTGATCAACTCCACGTTGTATGACGCGCTGAAAACCGGCGCCAGTGATATTCACCTGGAATCGCATCCGGGTGGCCTTGCCGTCAAATACCGTATCGATGGTGTGATGGCCAGCATAGCCAATAGCCCGGGCCTCGATAGCGCCGAACAGGCGATTTCGCGGATCAAGGTGATGGCGCAACTGGATATCGCCGAACGCCGTATTCCGCAAGATGGCCGCTTTAAAGTGCATGCCATGAATCGCCTGATCGACTTCCGCGTATCCATTATGCCAAGCGCCTTTGGCGAAGATGCCGTCTTAAGGGTGTTGGACCGTAAAGCCCTGACTGAGCAGGCGCAGGGCTTAAGCCTGAAGGCATTAGGTTTTGATGACGATGTGATCGCCAGATTCAGGAAGCTGGCCAGCGAACCCTATGGCATGGTGCTGGTGACCGGCCCTACCGGTAGCGGTAAAACCACTTCATTGTATGCCGCGATTTCTGAGGTCAACACCGGCTTCGACAAAATCGTCACTATTGAAGACCCGGTGGAATACCAACTGCCGGGGGTGTTGCAGATTCCCGTCAATGAAAAAAAAGGCCTGACGTTTGCACGCGGCTTGCGTTCTATTTTGCGCCATGACCCTGACAAGATCATGGTGGGTGAGATCCGTGATGCTGAAACCGCGCAGATTGCGGTGCAGGCTGCGCTGACAGGCCACCTGGTGTTTTCCACCGTGCATGCCAATAGTGTGCTGGATGTGATTGGCCGCTTTATGCATATGGGCGTAGACCCGTATCACTTTGTGTCGGCCGTGAACGGCATTATCGCGCAGCGACTGGTGCGCAGTTTGTGCCCGCAATGCGCTGAGCCTTTTGTGCCGGATGAGGAGTTGTTGCAGGCCTCCGGCCTGACACCGGAACAAGCCGTAGGTATGCAATTTAAGTTTGCCAAAGGTTGCGGCCATTGCCGCGGCACTGGTTATAAAGGCCGCAAAGCAGTGGCTGAAGTGTTGGTGCTGAATGACGAATTGCGCGAAATGATTATCGCCAGGGAGCCTATCCGCCAGTTGAAAGAAGCCGCTGCCAAAAATGGCATGCGTACCATACGCGAAGCGGCCGTCAGCGCGGCCGGCGCCGGTATGACCAGTTTGCAGGAGATAAACCGTGTCACGTTTATTGCCTGAGTTGCCTAGCCAGATCCGGTGGTGCGGCCTGACACGCATATTGGTCACCTCAGCCAGCGTGTTGGCAGAACATTGGCCCGCCGGGTTTCAATCGCGCCGGCAGATGGCGCAAGCAGCTTTGGAAAGTCTGGAGCCAGTCGCATTACAGTCAGCGCTAACCACAGTACTGTCGCAACTCCCTAAAACTGGCTGGCAGCAGATAGAAATATATTTTTCAGACCAGCATGTGCACTTGATGTTGCTACCTGCGATTGAGCAGTCCGGCCAGGCCTCCGCGCTTTCCGGCAACGAGCAACAGGCTTTTGCGCGCGCCATGCTTATCAACACTTATGGCGAAGCGGCAGTGCAATGGCCATTCCGTCACCAGGACGCTTGGCAATCCGCAGCAACTTTGCTGACAACGATTCCAGCATTGCAGACGCTGACGGCACAAAACCTGGTTTCCCCACGCAAATATGTGCATTTGTCAGTACAGCCATATGCATGTGCATTATGGGCACAGACGCGTTTACCAGCGGATGGCACAGTCATTACCGCTGAGCCGCACATGCTGCGGTTGTTGCAGCTGGAAAAAAGCAAGATCACGCATACTGCCAGTCTGGGGACTGACATCAGCGACCTGGAGTCGATGACTGCATGGTTATTACGCGAGCGCACGCTGTCCGGGTTGCATGCGTCTGCCTGTTATTGGCTAAATGAACAAAATAACCAGCTGATGATGGAAGCAGGGCGACGCCTTGCCCAACATTTGGCCGGGCAATTGAAAATACAAACGTTGCAGTCGACCCGCGCGATTACTTCACTGTGGCGGGAGGCTTTGCATGTGGCCTAACCCGAATTACCATTTTGAGTTTGCGCAGCCGCCTTTTGCCTGGCAAAAAGTTCGCTGGCCTGGTTTGTTATTGCTGGTAGTGGCTGCTGTGTCAGTGATGATAGCCTGGTATGGCGATGAGGATTTGCTGGCGCAAGTGCAAACGCTGGAATCGCGCAAAACACAATTGGTGCAGGCACAGGCTCCAGAGAAACCCGCTTTTTCACAGGTGGCTGTCAAGCAGTCGGCACCGAAAAAGTCGGTTCCGGTACTCAACGTGCAGGAGCAGAAAGAAGCGCAAACCATCATCCGGCAATTAAACATTCGCTGGTTCGATTTGTTGCAGGCGCTGGAATCCCGCCAGATTAAAGAAATCGCTTTATTGCAGCTGTTACCCGATGCTGGTCGTGGCCAGTTTGTATTATCCGGTGAAGCAAAAGATTACACCACCTTGCTCAAGTATATCGGGCATCTGCAGCAAGAACCAAAGTTGACCCAGGTGCATTTACAAAAACACCAGGTGAACGAAACACATCCGCAACGCCCGGTAGGCTTTGAAATCCAGGGTGGTTGGCAACCATGAGTCGCTTGCGCTTTCCTTCATTTGGTATGCTGACCTGGCTGCTCAGGCGAACTGCCTGGTACCTGGGCTGGATACCGATGTTAGTCGGCAGCCTGTTGATTGTATTCTGGATTTATCTGCAACAGCAACAAGCATTGCATAGTGAGCAACTGTCTTTGCTGGAGCAGGATATTCAGCAACTGGCAGTCAAGCCCGCAGGCCATATCGCACCCAAGCCAGTCGTGGTTGAAAAAAAGCAGTTAGTGGAAAACGCCCCGACCACAATTGCAGTGTTATGGGAGCAATTGCCGTTAGCTTCAGAACTTTCGCCACGTATGCTGCAAATCGCGGCACTGGCACAAAAATACAATATCCCGTTGAATGTCGGTGATTATCAATGGCAGGTCCATCAGGCAGCCGCTGGATCAAATAGCGCTAAACAGGTTCATAGCTTGCAACAGGTGGATGCTTCGCAAAGCATAGAGCAGTTTGATATGCGGTTCACTATCCAGGCTGATTACGCCACCAGCCGCCGTTTTATACTGGAAGTGCTGCAACGTTATCCCACCATGGCATTGACCGGCCTTGAACTGCGCAAGAATGACACCCTGCAACCCATGGTTGAGACCACGCTGACGTTCTCGATGTTTATCCGTGGAGGGCAAACGCATGCGACTTGAGTCAACAAAAGCGCAAGCATCCCGTCGCCCATTGTTATGGATCAGTTTGCTACTGACGGCAGGACTGGTTTATTGGCAGTGGTCGGCCGAGCAAGATTCAAAAGATGAAGTAGTTGCCGCTGATGCTTCCATCGCTTCCCCACGTGCTCGCACCAATCCGCAAGCCACGTTAATACAGCCTGCGCCTGTCGCGAGTGAAGTAAACAGTGTAAAAGTCGCTGTACAACAGCCCGATACGCTTTCGGCTGAACCTACTGAGTTCACTGATCCTGCGACATGGATGCAAAGAAAATTACCTGCTACCAAGGTCAGTCACGCATTGTTCGCAGCGCATGAGTGGTTACCGCCACCACCCAAGCCGCAACCTCCACCTCCTCCGCAAGCGCCACCAGTGCCTTACACCTATGTGGGCAGCATGGATGACTTGCCGGATGGTCACACGGTTATTTTGATGCAGCAGAAAAAAATACTGATGCCCAAGCCAGGTAGTCAGATTACCCCGCAATGGCGTTTAGACCGGGAAGATGAACAGTCAGTTTATTTTACTTATTTACCGCTCGATAAGGCGGTGGTGTTAAGCAAGGCGAAAACCAGTGCAGCAGGTCAACGCCAGGCAGCAGCAGAACTTGAAGACAATATTCCTTTAGAACAATAATTCATGAGTCACTTTCACATTATTCCAACCTGCCCAACAGTGGTATCCACCCGCTTGCTGACACGTCTCTCCATCGCGTGCGCAGTCCTCACGCTGGCTGCATGCAGCTTGTTTCCACCCAGACTGACGGCGACCACGCCAGAAGGTAAAGTGCATGAACTAGCAAAACTGGTTGCCGAAAAACCAGGGGATGTGGAGTTACGTAACCGCTGGTACCGCGAGCGTGAACAAGCCATCAACGGGTTATCCGCCGAGGCTGAGGCTGCGGATGCCAAAGGCGATATAGCGGAAGCCAAACAGATTTATGCGCGAGTGCTGACCCTGGATTCGCACCATATCAAAGCGCTGGATTATGAAAGAGCGGGCGAGCGCGAAATCATATTGCGCAAGCAACTGGAAACAGCCAGGCAACAGATGGATAAGCCTAAGGAGGCGCTCAAGCTGGTCAGGGATATCTTGCTGGAGCAGCCTACCAACCAGGAAGCGCTGGCGCTGGAAAAACAACTCATCACCATGGAGCCGCGTACACGTGCGCCTTTGCCGCAGTTGCAAACCGGCATGAGTAAGCCGGTGACGCTGGAGCTGCGTGAAGCCAATATCAAGGTGGTTTTTGAAGCCTTGTCGCGCGCCACCGGCGTGAATTTCATACTGGATAAAGATATCAAGCCGGAAATGAAAGCCTCGGTATTTCTTAAAAAAATGCCGATTGAAGATGCCATTGATATGGTGCTGACCAGTAACGGCTTGCAGAAAAAGGTACTGTCCGCCAACAGCCTGCTGGTTTACCCGGCTACCCAGCAAAAAAACAAGGATTACCAGGACCTGCTGATCCGTAACTTTTACTTTGCCAATACCAGTGCCAAACAATGTGCGGATATGCTGCGCACTATTCTGAAGATCCGCGATGTGTATGTCGATGAGCGTCTCAATATGCTGGTACTCAGGGATAAGCCGGAAGTACTGGTCCTGGCTGAAAAAATGATCAAGGCGCAGGATATTGCCGATCCGGAAGTGATGCTGGAAATCGAAGTGATGGAAGTCACCCGCGGCAAGCTGCAAAATCTGGGGATTATTTATCCCTCATCGTTAACCGTGCTAAATAGCCCGTTAACCTTGGAAGCGCTCAAAAGAATCAAGTCTTCCGATATCGGCGTCAGTCCTAATCCAAGCTTACAGTTCAAGACCACTGACACGGACCTGAACCTGCTCTCCAATCCGCGGATACGCGTCAAGAATAACGAAAAAGCCAAAGTGCTGGTTGGTAACAAAGTGCCGGTGATTACCACCAATACCACTGCCAACGTCGGGACCTCCGAAAGTGTGTCTTACGTGGATGTTGGCTTGAAGCTGGAAGTAGAGCCGCGCATCATGCTGGATGATTTCGTCAGTATCAAAGTGAACCTTGAAGTCAGCTCGTTAGGGGAGGCGGTGACCCTGAGCAATAACTCCAGGGTCTTTAACATCGGTACGCGTAATGCCAGCACCATCCTGAGGCTTAAACATGGCGAAACACAGATTCTGGCGGGTTTGATCCAGGATTCCGAGCGCAAGAATGCAGACAAAGTGCCATTTCTGGGGGAAATTCCTATCCTGGGCAGATTGTTCTCACGACACAATGATGAGAAACAAAAGACAGAAATTGTGCTGGCGATCACGCCTAAAGTGATCAGCAATGTGACCTTGCCTGAAGCCACTTTCTCCGAATACTGGAGTGGTACGGAGACAGTCATCTCGGATAAACCTTTATTAAACACCATGCCCACCACAACGTTAACGCGTGGGCAGCAGGCACGAGAACAGCAGTTGCAGCGCCAGCGTGAACTGAACGAGCCGATTGAGCCGCCGACGGTGGAGTCTCCTGAAACACCAGTGCCGCCTGAACCAACCATTCCGTCACCGGATACAGTGCCGCCACCGCCGGAACCAGCAACGACTTTCCCTTCTTCAAACGTTAATTCTACGGTGCCGGGCATGTCCAATAACGTGAATGGGTCCAGCGTGCAGGAGCAATCGCCCACCACCTTACCTGCGCCCAAGGTGATCCCGTAATGCGGTGGATGTACCAGTGTGCAACCGGACGTTGCCGACCCCGCTACCAGACAAAACGCAGCGGGTTTACCCTGATTGAATTAATGGTTTCGCTAGCGATTATTGCCATCATGGCCAGCGTTGCCACGCCTATGGTGCAAGTGACTTTGCAACGGCAAAAAGAGCAGCAATTGCGTGACCAGCTGCGTGAGATCCGCCGCGCGATCGATGGCTATAAAAAAGCCGCTGATGATGGCCGCATCAGGAAAAATACCGATGCGACCGGCTATCCGCCCAATTTGCAAATATTGGCGGAAGGCGTGCAGGACATCAAAGATCCCAAGCACAAGGTATTACGTTTTCTGCGCCGCGTGCCGCAAGACCCCATGCTCAAGACCCAGCAGACAGCTGGCGTCAGCGCATCTGCAGGCTGGGGTCTGCGCAGCTATGATAGCCCGCCGGATTCGCCACGTTACAGCCAGGATGTTTACGACGTGTATTCGCTCAGCCCGCAAACCGGCATTAACGGAGTACCTTATGCGCAATGGTGAGCGAAACGTGGTCAAGCGTATTGCAGGCTTCACTTTGGTCGAGTTGCTGGTGGTGTTATCTATTCTGGCACTACTGTTATCGTTGGCTGTCCCGCGCTATTTTTCCGGGGTGCAGCGCGCCAAGGAACAGGCGCTCAAGCAGCAACTGGCCACCACCCGCAAAGCGCTGGATGAGTATTATGCCGACCAGGGCCAGTACCCTGAAACTTTACAGGAACTGGTAGACAAGCATTACCTGGACAAGCTGCCCTGGGATGCGGTTGCAGAGAATAATGATACCTGGGTGATTACCGCGCCGGAGTTGCCGCTGGTGGGTGGGGTGTATACCCTGCATAGCAGCGCCACCGGTCAGGCCGCAGATGGCAGCCTGTACACGGATTGGTAGCCTTGCATAGATTGTTCAGGCGACCGCAGCGGGGGTTTTCTTATATTGGCGTGATGATCACGCTGGTGATTGCCGCTATCGGCATGCAGGGCGCGGCCGTGATGTGGCAACAACAGACACAGCGTGCCAACGAAGCTTTATTGCTGGAAGTGGGGGAAGCCTATCGGCTGGCGATAGGGCGTTATTACGAGTCCACGCCGCAACCGGTCAAGGAATATCCGAAAACCCTGAATGAACTGGTGGAGGATCAACGTTTCCCGGTGCTTAAAAGGCATCTCCGCAAACTGTATACAGATCCATTTTTTGCCCGGCAAGGCATGGCGCTGGTGTTCCGTAACGGACGTATTATTGGTGTGCACAGCCAGTCATTACTGGCGCCTATCCGCAGTGCGGGTTACCAGGAGTTTGAATCCGGGTTTAATGGCGCCAAGCACTACCGCGAATGGCAGTTTATCTATGAGCCCAATACACTGGCAGACCTGGAACTTGCCTGGATAAACCGTTGATATTGATGAACCTCTAGTGTTTATTCCAGCGATAAAGTTTCGTGCGGCAAACGGGTTTTGAATGCGCGGTAATAACTTAATACTTTAGGCACATACTGCCGGGTTTCGCGAAATGGCGGCAAAGTGTTTTGCCGCATTTTTACCGCATTCGGCCCGGCATTGTAAGCGGCGAGTGCCAGCGTAATATCCCCTTCAAACAATTCCAGCATGTTCTTCAGGTAGCTTGAGCCCCACAAGATTTGCTGTCGCACTGACCATTGCTTTACCGGGATGGCTGAGAACGATTTGGCAGTCGAAGGAAGTACCTGCATCAATCCATAAGCGCCTTTTCTGGACTGTGCCTGCGGATTGTAACCAGACTCTGTCGCGATCACCGCGTGTATCAATGCCGGATCCATTTGAGTCGCCTGTGCCACAGCCTGCACTTCATTCTGGTAAGGAATGTTACCGGTTTGCCAGCGTAATGTTTTTGTGGATGGGCGATTGTCAGTATTTGATTCAATCGCTATTGCCTCATCATCGATATTACTGATGACCAGCTCGGTGTCACTGGTATCGTCGAGCAGGATTTGACCACTTAAATGCTGTACTTCGAGTGTCGTTTCGGCAAACACGTTGTTAACCATTACCCCGGAAAACGACACACTTGCAGTTAACAAGAGGTGAATGCATCGCCTGTAGTAAAGGGGATTCAGAACGGTCATGATGGCGGAATAATGCCATGTGCATATGACATCTGAAAGACATTGCACGTAGTTTGATCACACACTGCAGGATCTGGTCTGGTCATAAACTTTGCTCCACTTTGCAGGTAATCCTTTGTCATAAGCCGCTGTCATGAATCTATCAATCAACTGACACGCGGCAATCATTTTTCTGTCACAAATCTTGCGCAAACTGTGCTGCATTTATATCAATGTGGTAAACACATGAGCACAATAACAGGGACGGATCAGGCCAATGACCAGTGGGGATTGGCGCTGAATGAAGAGCAGCGCGCGCTATTTATGGAGGTGATCGAAGAATCACTGCGCTTGCAGCATCGCTCACACTTTTTTAACTGGCTGCAACGGGGATTCCAATGTTTGCTTGCGCACGAGGTGGTCATTGTCGGCGTGCGCGGCACAGAACGGCCTAGTTATGATTATGAGTACCTGACCTCCAGCCGCTATTTCGGCGACACCCAGTTTGACCAGGAACTGCATGAAGCGAATGGACTGGTCAGTCAGGCATTTGACCAGTGGAGCAGTTTGAGTAAACCACTGTTTTACCACACCGAAATACCCAGCCAGCACAACAGCCACTATGCAGTCGAGCAGATAGACCAAGACAGGATGACTGCCTCCGAACTCAAACGCTTTGTCGTGCACGGCTTTGGTAATGAAAATAGCCGCATCGCCACACTAGTCATGTTTGGCCGCTTGAGTTCACCCGTCAATGCGCAAACTGCCCACTTGCTGGAACTGCTGATGCCACACCTGCACTGTGCCATCGAAAAAGTCACCGCCAATAAATGTCCCTCGGTGCTATCCACTACCTCACGTAATAGCCGCGTCAAACCTCTAAGCAAACGCGAGCTGGAAGTACTTGAGTGGTTGCAGGCGGGTAAAACCAACTGGGAAATCGGCAGCATCATGGAAATCAGTCCGCTCACCATCAAGAACCACGTACAAAATATCCTGAGGAAAATGGACGTTGAAAACCGGAGTCAGGCCGCCAGCAAGGCGCTCAAGATGGGCTTGATTGCCCGCAAGCAATAACGTTCAATATTCACCGGCACTGTCACCAAAACTTATTCTGCAATAGCCTTCTTTTAGTCCGTTAGGACTAGTCCTAAATTCAAAATTGTCATCTTCGGTTTCTACAATAAACAGGATTTTTATGTGGACGTCCACATGCTTTTGGTTAGCCCGAATGGGCTAGTCTTGGCGGACTAGATTTTCAAGTCACGCTGTCATGTTGATGAATCATAATTTTTCAGGTCGAGAATCACTGGCTTTATTAAAGCAAGTTTGTAGTTTGTTCTTTTTAATTATTTTGTTCGAAATTTGAGGAGAAGTTTATGAAATTCCAAGTAAAGGCTTTGATCGCTGCTTTGGCTTTGACAGCAGCAGGTGCTGCTAATGCTTATGAAGCTCCATTCATGGGTAATGGTTCTTTGGTGTTATCTGTGTTTGACCGTACTTCCAACACTTCAGTATGGTTTGATACGGGCTTTAAATACAGCACCTTGAATGAAATTGGCAGTGATGTAGCTGATTCCAATTTTGATAGCTCAAACAGCGCTTTCACATTTGACCTGAGCACAAACGCAGCTTTCCTGTCTTTTATCGGTGGCGCTGATTTAAGCACTACTTACTTCAATGTATTTGCTGGTGATACATTGGGCACTCCAGCAGCTGCCTCTGCTGGTGCGCGTGGCATGATCTCTTCTTACGATAATAGCACTCCGGATGCGCAGAATTTCACAATCTCAAGATCCCCACTGGTGACAGCAACAGGTAACCATGACCAAATCGTGGCTCAGAACAATAATCCATTATCTTATTTTGCTGCTGATAAGAATGGAAATGTCGGTCCAACTACTATCGCCTTGCTGGGAACTGAAATGAGTTTGTTCCAGACAGTGCAAGCAGGTGGTCCTAGTTCTGGGAATAACTTCTTCTTTGACAATACCAAAGTGACTTTCAGTAACTCCGGTTTACTGACCATCTCTTCAGTACAGGCAACAGTGCCAGTACCGGAGCCAGAAAGCTATGCTTTGATGGCTTTGGGCTTGGGTGTTGTAGCTGCTGCTGCACGTCGTCGCAAATCTGCAAAATAATAAATAGGGGCTCTGCATGAGTCCCTCTGCTCTTTCAAAGATTGCTGATTCAAAAAAATTAAGGGAACTATGATGATGAACATCAAAAAAATCGCATTTGCACTGGCAGCTTTGTCTGTAAGTACAATGGCTGCAGCAGGTGTAACGCCAGCTCAAATCGAAACTGCACGTGGTGCAGGTACACTGGATCAAGCATGGATCGCGGGTGCTTCTGCGCCAACAAAATCCATCTACGAAGGCTGGGTAAAAGGTTGCCAGGCTGGTACTGGTTCTATCTTTACTGCACAAGCAGCTTCCAGCACTGCTGTAACACCAGGTTCACTGGGTAACTTCTTTGCTTACGCATGTACACGTGGTACACGTATTTCAGTGTTGTATCACACTGTAGATGGCGGTTCACTAAACGCATTCACACCATTCACCAATGGTACAAAACCAGCGCGTGTCTCTTATGTAGGTAATGCAAGCTGCACTAAACTGGCGACTGGCTATATTGATGCAACAAACACTGCAAACAACGCTGATGTATATAAAGGTTGTGCGCAATCAGGTGCTAACATCGCTCTGGATGCAACAGGCGTTCAGACTGCTGCAAACAAATCAGCTAACGCTGCAGCCCTGGCAGCCAACCCACTGGCCCCACAACAAATCGTTGGCGGTTTCTCTGATGTTGAACCAGACTTGTTCTCTGCTTCCATCGGTGGCGGAAGTGTGTCCAGTTTTGGTACAGTAAGCAATGCATTCCTGGGTCAGGCTTTCGGCGTGGCGGTATCTACTCCGCTGTACCGCAAGCTGCAAGAAGTGCAAGGGATCTCTGAGTCTGGCTCTTCATACTCACCAGCTCTGGCACCTTCCTTGACCAAAAGTCAGATCGCTTCTATTCTGCAAGACGGTGGTGCGGTACAAGCAGCTGAATCCTGGGCTCCAATTTTAGGTGAAGATAGTGATGAGAGCGTTATTATCCAACGTCGTGTAGACACTTCCGGTTCACAGGCTTCTTCGAACGCGTTCTTCTTGGGCAACCCATGCTTGGCTGGTAGTCAATTGCTACCTGCGAGAACTTCAAGTGGTAATTATCAAGTGGTACTGAACTCTGGTTCCGGTAATGTAAAAACCAATATCACCACTGCAAGTAATGCTGCTGCCGGCTCACGTTATGCTATCGGCGTATTGTCCCTGGAAAATGACCCTACTGTAGAAAATGCTGCTAACAATGGCTATCGCTACATCAAGGTAGATGGTTCACATCCAGAAACTGGTGACGTAGTGAATGCGCGTGCAGCCGCTGCTTCAGGTACTTATCCTTTCCATATGGAAATGAAAGCATTCGTTGCTAATTCTGCTCCAGCTGGTTTCCAGAGAACTATCGTTACAACCATCGTTAATGCTCTGAAAAACCCAGTGGCTTCTGCTTGCGCAACATTGCCACGTGGCCTGACATTGAACCCGGATGGCGGTAATACCACTTGTGAAGCAGGTGTTGTAAAAGCCAAGTTCACTAACTTCGGTAACAACTGCTCACCAGCAGTGTTGTACGAGTAATAAAAAGTTAAATATCCGCCCTTAAAACAGGGCGGATCCTTTACAGACGCACCTCCCAAAAAGAGGTGCGTTTTTCTTTGTATTTCAGGCGCTTTCCGGACTAGTCCGTTTCATGTGCATGACATAAAACTTTAAGAAAATGCTGGTCTGTTGAATGGCAACATTTGTGGATATAAGGTGCAAGCTTTGAGTTTGAAATTTAAATTCTTATGTGCGGGACTTGTGACGTGCTTGATGTCACAAATGACGTTTGCCGAAGAGCAGGTGTATGAGTCTTTATCTGCGGACGAGCAAGTTTCGGCTGCCGGTGAAACACTGAAATTTAATGTATTTGAGTACCAGGTGGATGGTAATTCAGTGCTTAAAAGCGGCGAGATTGAAAAAGCAGTTTATCCCTTCATGGGCGAACAAAAAAGTATTGAAGATGTAGAGCAGGCACGGGCTGCCCTGGAGAAAACTTATCAGGAAGCCGGTTACCTGACTGTATCGGTCAGTATTCCACAGCAGGAAGTCAATCAGGGAACAGTGCGGTTGCTGGTCACTGAGGGTAAGGTAGAGCATTTGCAGATTGTAGATTCTCACTACCATACACCAAGCGAAATCAAGGCAAGGACGCCGCAATTTTCTGAGGGCAATGTCCCCCACTTCCCGACTGCACAGAAAGAACTGGGTACCCTTAACCGCAACCAGAACCGTCAGGTTACCCCGGTACTACGTCCCGGCAAATCTCCAGGTACGGTTGAAGTTGATTTACAGGTCAAGGACAAGCTTCCGGTCCATGGCAACATGGAACTGAATGACCGTTATTCGCCGAACACAACTGAATTACGATTAAATGCCGGGTTAAAGTATGAAAACCTGTTCCAGAAGGATCATAGCCTGGGCATGAATATACAGGTCTCCCCGGAGGATACTAATGAGGTGAAAGTGTTTTCCGGCACTTACATCATTCCGCGGGACAATGGGGATTATTTTGCAGCCTATGCGGTCGCGTCTGACAGTAATATTGCAGCAGTAGGTGATATTAATGTGCTGGGTAAGGGCTACATTGCGGGGGGGCGTTATATAAAGCCCCTGCCTCTCTCAGAAGGTCTTTACCATAGCCTGACATTCGGCATTGACTATAAGGTTTTCAAAGAAAACCTGTTTTTGCTCGGTGCGGATACCAGTCTGGATACTCCTATTTCCTACTGGGCCACCTCGCTAGGTTATGACACCAACCTGCAATCAGGTTTTGGTCAGACACAGGCCAGCTTTGTCCTGAATATGGCTCCCCGTTTCATGGGAAACACCAGTAGTGAGTTCCAGCGCAAACGCAGCGGAGCAGAGGCAAATTACGTATACCTCAGGGCAGATGCCAAGCAGTTGTATACATTCGCTTCTGGCTGGGCAATGCAGGCAAAAGCTGCCTTCCAGCTGGCAAGCCAGCCATTGATTTCTACAGAACAGTTCACCATCGGTGGTGTGGATTCCATACGGGGATACCTGGAATCCAGCCGCCTGGGCGATAACGGTATTTCAGGTTCTCTTGAATTGCGCACACCACCACTATCCCAGTATCTCAAACAATACCGGTTTGTTGAATATATCAAGGATTTCTATGCCTACACGTTTGCTGATGCCGGTTACGTGCGTATTAAAAACCCTTTAGGACTGGATGACGATTACGAGCTGTATTCGGCGGGTCTGGGACTCAAGCTTAAAACAACAACGGGCTGGTTCTCGTATCTCGATTATGCCCAAGCCATGAATGACGCGCCAGAAGTAGAGCAAGGCGATTTTCGACTGCACTTCCGTGTGGGTTACGAGTGGTAAATTTTAGCGAGTAAATGGAGTAAAGGCATGAATCAGGGACTATATAAGCTGGTGTTTAGCAAAATTCACCGTGCCATGGTGGTTGTGGCGGAAATCGTTTCTTCACGCTCTGGTGAAGGCCGTCGCCGCGCGCGCATGGCAGCCGGCGCATGGCTGGCGCTCACTATGCTGCCCGGTCCCTGGATGGTCATGTCTGCGTGGGCTGATTTACCTGCCGGTATACAGATTCGCGATATCGTGAATGAGTCAACCAGGGTGATCAGCTCGACGACCAACCAAATCACTTTCCAGCAATTAAAACCGCAAGCCATCGTTAATTACGATAAATTGAACCTGAATGCCGGACAGCAATTCAACGTCAATATGCAGGCAGGCTGGTCTATGCTCAACCGTGTTCACAGCGTGGACCCCAGTGTGCTTAACGGCAATGTCAATGCTGCCGGTAATCTTTATTTTGTGAATGCCAATGGGGTGGTTATCGGCAAGGATGCCGTATTCAATGTCGGCTCGCTGTTTGCAGGCACCTTGAATATCACTGATGAGCTTTTTCAATCTGGTTTCATTGATGATAGCGGTTATAAGAGTGTATTCGAGCTGGTGGATACCATTAACCTGACGCCGGATCAGGCAGCGTCTGTGAACAACGCCGAGGTGCGTGTAGAGTCCGGTGCGCAGATCAATGCAGCCAAAGGTGGCAAAGTCATGCTGTTTGCCCCGAATGTAAAAGTCGAAAAAAACGCCGTGATCAAGACCCCTGACGGACAGACCATTCTGGCAGCAGGTAAAAAAATATACCTGAAAGCCAGCAAGGATCCGGCCGGCATGTTAGTCGAGGTAGCTGCTGGTGGTACGGCCACCAACCTGGGCAAGATCATTGCCGAGCGTGGCAATATCACTATGATGGGTCTGGCCGTGAATCAGATGGGTACCCTTTCCGCCACTACCTCTGTCCGCGCCAATGGTTCTATCAAGCTCATCGCACAGGCGGATACAACTGTGGTGAGCGGAGTGGCTAATGAGCGTCGTGACGGTATTGTGACTTTGGGCAAAGGTAGTGTGACCAGTGTCTCTCCTGAAACAAATGACAAGGAAGAGGTGCTTGCTTCATTGGCATTCAAAACCTCCGATATCAATATCCAGGGTAGCCTGGTCAATATTGATGGCCGGGTCAGTGCCAGAGGCGGTAATGTCACCGTAAGCAGCCTGGTCGATGCCGCTTCCGTCCTGAATAGCCCGGTAGCCCAGCGTATTCATCTGGGAGAGAATGCCACTATTGATGTTTCCGGGGTGGATGCAACTGCCTCTATGGACCGTTTCCAGCTGGCAGTCCAGCTGAACTCGGATGCCTTGAAAGACAACCCGATCCTGCGCGGTTCCAACCTGTTCGGTAAGACCGTATATGTCGATGCCCGCAAAGGGACTGACCTGTTTGACTTGCAGCCTTATATCGACTCTACCCGCATGGCCACCGTTGCCGAGAAAATGACCAATGCAGGTACAGTGACATTGACCAACGGCAGCGAGATCATTGCTGAAAAAGGCTCCACTATCAATGTTTCAGGTGGGTCTACCACCTATACAGGAGGGTCAATAAAAGAATCGCAACTTGTTTTTAACGGCAAACTGGTGCCAATCTCGCAAGCCCAGCCAGGGTTGGCTTACAGCGGTATTGGAGATACGACCTCTGTAGTGGATGCTAAATGGGGAACCACCACTACTTATACACTGGGTAATCTCAGCTATAAGGTGCCAACCTTTTTTGAAGGAGGCGATGCCGGAACGCTACGCGCAGTGACCCAGTCGCCAGGCAACGCGTTTGTACAGAAGCTGGTACTGGATGGCACGCTGCTCGGAAACACGAGAGTCAGTCCGCAACAGCTGCTTTCGCAAAATATTCCTTCAGGGGCTACACTGGTTGCAAGTGCCATCAATCTTGATCTGGTGAAGTCATCCCAGAACCTGCCCGTGGATTTTGGATTCGGCGATGTATTGGCAGAGGGGGACAGTTTTGTCTCACGCATCAATACCAGCTTCCTGAAACAGGGATTTAACCGGATTGACTTGCAGGATGTAAGGGTGCTGAATGTCAACACCGCACTTAACGTAGATGCCAACGGGTCGCTGACGCTCGGTCGCCTGGGTAGTAATGTCAATATCAATCAAAATATTATTGCCCGTGGCGCAGACATAAAACTGGATGCCACCCTGACCCGGATTGCTGACAATGTAAAAATCTCGACCGCTGGTAATTTCGTTAATAACAGAACCGGTATACGAGGGGCGCTGACACAAGAAACTGCCGAAAATGCAGGCAGTATTCAGGCCGGTCTTGTAGAGTTCGGAAAAGGTGTGACGCTGGATGCATCGGCAGGCGCCTACATAGACACCGCCGGTACCGTACATTACGGTGACGCCGGCAACATCTCTTTCACAACAGGAAAGCAGTTACCTTCAAATCTTGCCTTAAGCGCTTATGGCTTTGATAAAGGCGGAGAACTCAATATCCAGTTTGGGCAAGAGGTGCAATCCAATCTCTACATAGGCGCGAAAGACGTGCCGCCCGATACGCTTAACTTTAGCCTCGCTAACAGTTTCTTTAACCAGGGTGGTTTTTCAAAATACCATCTGGGTGCGTTCAATATCCATGTCGGCACCGATAATGTGGGGACGAACAGTACCGTGGCCGGGGCAGCAAAAAACTTGCAGATGAAGTCCGGATTCACCGCTGCCAGCAGTGCCGATGATATCCTTAGTGTTAGCCGCCTCACCACCTTGCCTGACTACCTGCGCCAGGCAGTTTCGTTTGATTTTGCAACCTTTCGTGAAGGCGCAAACCTGGGTGTCCTGACTGTACATGAAAATGCCCATATCAAAACGGATATGGGGGGCAGTATCCAGTTATCAGCAGGCAAGCAGGTAAATGTATTGGGTGATATTACTGCAAGAGGAGGGGATATCACGCTCAAGATTAACGATAACTCTATTGACCTGCCCGAAGACCCCAGCCAAATGGTGTTTGTGGGCAGTAAAGCAGTGCTGAATGCATCCGGTACCAGTTACAGCCTGCCCGATTCCCGCAGTGGTCTGGAAAGGAACCAGGTTGTGAATGCAGGTACCATCACGATTAATAGTGATGATGCCCAGCAAAAAGGGGCTGTGGTCATCAGGCAGGGTGCATTATTAAATGTATCCGGTGCGAATGTCGGGACCAAAACGCTGACTAACCGTGGTTACATTAGCGAAACCCTGTATGGCGATGCCGGTGATATCAACCTGTATGGTTACGGTAGCTTGCTGGTAGACGGGAAACTATCAGGTCGAGCGCAAGGAACTGGACGTGGCGGAAACCTGGCAATGGTTTTCGAATCTGTGCCTTATGACACTAATACCCCTTATGTAAATGACAGTGGCCGTTTTTATGTGACTAATACGCAGCAGTTGCTAACCACGGATATCCAGGCGGGCGATACCCTCAAAAATCCTGGTGAGCCAATAACGGCAGCCACTGGCCGATTACAGCGCGCGCAAATCTCCGCAGCACAAATCGAATCCGGCGGCTTTGATAATGTCCACCTTGGCAGTTTTATTAATGATGCTTCCAATCCCAATAGCCGCCTGGTGTTTTCACCCAACCTTGACCTGGCGATTGCAGGAAACTTGAGGCTGGACAGTTCTGTATTACAAGTACTTGATGATGGTCATGCAAAACTGAGTGCAGGGCATATGCAATTATATAGCCGCAAGGCGGATGTGGACCCGTCAGTACTGAATGGAAACGGTCAACTGACCCTGAAGGCGAATCAGATCTATATTGATGGCCTGATGGCGACCAGTGGCGTCAACCGTACCAACCTCAATGCTTTACGTGATATTCATGGCCAGGGTGAAACCGCTTTTGTGCAAATCGGACAGGTTGCAAGCCAGTCAGGGCTGACTACCCAGGGAGAGTTAAACCTGACCGCCAGGCAGATTTATCCTGATTCCGGTGCAAGGCTGACGTTTGCGGCAGAAGGGGCTGGCAGCCGGATCAATGTGCGTTCCAGCGGGTTGGCACCTTCCAACGTCTTGTCAGGTGGCGGAATCCTGACCTTGCAGGCCAACAAGATCCAGCAGGATGGAGTACTCAAGGCGCCATTCGGGCAAATCCACCTGAATGCTGCCGAAAGTGTCACCTTGGGTGATGGCAGTTTGACCACGGTTTCAGGTAGCGGGCAGAATATTCCTTTTGGCATGACCATCTCGGCTGGCGAAGTATTTAATCCAGGTGACGGCAAAACTCGACAACTGGTAGAAAAGGAAATTTCGATTAATGCCCCGGATACAAAACTCAGTAAAGGGGCGAACGTAGACTTGTCCGGTGGCGGCGAATTGTTTGCTTATGAATGGGTGAGCGGCGGCGTAGGTGGTACACAGGACATTTTGGCCCAGCCTGATACCTATGCCCTGATCCCTGCCATGAAGTCAGAATATGCAGCGGCTGACAGGATATATAACAATGGTTCTGCCGGAATAGGACAAACCATCTATATCACCGGTGTGGCTGGTGTGCCTTCCGGCACTTATACACTGTTGCCGGCACGTTACGCACTTGTGCCGGGTGCCTTTATAGTGCAGCGCAGCGATGCATCCCTGGTCCGTGGACAGACCTCTGCCTTGCAGGATGGCAGCATGTTGACCACCGGTTACATGGCCGACCTGAACACCGGCGCAAAAGATGCAAACTGGTCTACTTTCCGCGTGATAGACGGCAGCGTGTTACGTCCGGCAGAAGGCGCTGTTTCCAAAGCGCCTTCGCAATACATCATCACCAACGCCAGCAGTTATTTCAACGATCCATTGAATACCGGCGGTGTCGATGTGAAAAATACGCAGGATGCGGGCAAGCTAACGTTACAGGCACAACAATTAGCTCTTGAAGCTAGTGTCGTTGGCCGCAAAATTACGGGTGCAGACGGGCTGATGGTGGATATCAGCTCAAACAGCATTCGTGTGGTCAACCAAAAGGACAGCGCGGACAATACCAGCCTGCAATTGCAGGCCAGCCAGCTGAATGCACTTAATGCGGACAGTATCCTGCTGGGTGGTACGCGCAGCCAGAGCAATAACACCACCAACATCAATACCGTAGCCAATTCAGTCAGTATAGAAAATGATGCCAGCCAGGTATTGCAGACAGGTGAACTCATGGCCACGGCAACCAACAGCGTCAATGTGGCATCCGGTGCCGTGATCGATACCGGAACCAGAAACGCGAACGCTAAAACCGTTAATGTGAATACCAGTGGTGATGGTGCTTTCCTTGGGCTCTCATCCAATCACCAGTTGCAATACACACGTACAGGGTCCTCCATCAATGCCCAGAGCGGCAATTTGAATATCGCTGACAATGCACAGATTTCGGCAGGTAACGCACTGGTCATCGACGGTAGCCAGAATGTGACATTTGAAGGGAATATTGCCCTGGCGGATGGTGCCAATGCCACGCTCGGCTCAAAGCGTATCCTGATTGGTGATGTGCCAACAGGGGTTTCTGGCCTCCATGTGAGCGACCAGACACTGGCGCAACTGGATAATGTCGCCAGCCTGACATTGAATAGCTACAGTACCGTGGATACTTATGGGGAAGTGTCTTTTGGACATGAAAAGCTGAACCTGACTGTCAATGCTGCCGGGATTGCCGGTCATCTGGCAAATGGTGAAGTTGCCGCACCTGCAAACCAAACGGTCACATTTAATACCAAGACATTCACCTTGAAGAATACCTCGGATGCCATCTATGCAGGCGGTGCGGATACTTCAGGCAGAACCTTGCAGATCAACGCGGAGTCCGTGCACCTGATCGGTGATCCAAGCGGAGTGCTGGAAAATAACGCTGTCGCCGTGGTGGATAAAAATACCATAGGCGGATTTGATGGTGTGCAGGTCAATGCCAAATCACTGACTGTGGCAGAACGTGGCGCACTGGACCTGCAGGTGAACCAGACCCGGCTGAATGTAGGCAAGATCACCGCTTCAAGTACGGCGGATTACACAATTGGCACTGCTGGTAATTTGACTACAACGCAGGGCGATACGACTGGCCTGGCTGCAAACACCAATATCGGGGGCAAATTGACGTTGCAGGCTGACCAGCTCAGCGTGAACAGCCGGATCGAAACACTGGCCGGTCAAGTGAATCTGCAGGGGAATACGCAACTGCATCTTGGCAGCCAGGCTGTGGTCACAGCTGCCTCGGCAACCAAGGCCTTTGCTGACAAGACGACGCATATCGATGCAGGTAAAGTGCAGTTAAGCAGTGGTGGCGATGTCGTTGTCGATGCAGGGGCAGTGGTGAATGTCAGTGCACAGGGCGATGCCGATGCCGGTAAGGTCAGTGTGTCGGCGACCTCCGGCAATCTGCAATTACAAGGCCAGCTGGATGGCCGTGCATCAGGGACAGGTAAAGGCGGTTCGCTGGATGTGGATGTCAGTGCAATGCCATCTGTCGTTGCCATTGACCAGCAGGCACAAGGTTTCAGCCAGAGCCGAAGTTACCGTGTACGTACCGGCGATGTAGCCGTAGACGGTAGCGGTGTACAGGCGCTCGCTGCGAAAAACATAAGCGTGACTGCGGATCAGGGTGCAATCAATGTTTCCGGCACCATCAACGCCAATAGTGACAAGCAAGGCTCGATCAGCCTGAATGCCAACGGTGATGTCACGTTGCAGTCTACTGCGCAACTGACTGCAAATTCTTCAAAAGCCGGTGCTGAAGGTGGTAAGGTCATGCTGGCCACCCAAAATGGGGCACTGAATCTGAACCAGGGCGCCTCGATCTCAGTGGCAGGGGGTGCTAATGGCACAGGCGGCTCCGTAAATCTGCGTGCGCCCCGTACAGGAGCAGGTTCAGGGAATGGTGTTGCAGTGAATGCACTCGAAACAACGATTGCCGGGGCAAGGTCTGTAGTCCTGGAAGCTGTAAAAGTGTTTGATAATGTGAATACACTTACAAGTAGTGGCGATGGCTCGGGAGGCATATTAGGTTACGACACATTAGACAGTGATGCGGGTGACTTCATGGTAAATCAGGCAAGTATCCTGACTGCGCTAGGCAAGAGTGGAGATAGCAGTTTCCATTTGCGTGCTGGTCAGGAGATACGTTCGGACGCGGACGCTGACATCAACGTGGATGCTGATTGGGACTTGTCTGCAATACGCGGCGGCAATGAACCAGGTATATTGACGCTGCGTGCTGCCAGCAACCTGAATGTAAATGGCTCTATCAGTGATGGATTCAATGGTACCGGCAACAGTGCAACTATTAGTACTGGAGATTCGTGGAGTTACCGGTTTGTATCTGGCGCGGATATGCATTCCGCCAATGTGATGAGCACCGTACCTTCAACCCTCGATTCGAATGGCAACAGCCAATCTGGAAATTTCAATTTGGCTGGCGGTGTTCTTGTGAGAACCGGAACAGGTGATATCGAGATCGCGACTGGGGGTGATCTTGTCATGGGCAATGAGAATTCGGTGATTTACACCGCTGGGACAGAAGCTTCTGAACTAGCAGGCTTCACACTGCCAGTCAGCACGCAACGTCCTTTATATCTGGACAATGGCGGTGATATTACGCTGAATGTACGTGGAAACATTAATGGCTCAGAGAATGATAACCGCCAGGTGATCAACCAATGGCTGTTCCGCCAGGCCGGTGGCAACCAGTTGAAAGATGCCTCCTGGTGGATACGTAATGATCAGTTCCGGCAAAGCCTGGGCGCATTGGGCGGCGGCGATGTGACAATCAATGCGGGTGGCAATATTGCGAATTTCTCAGCATCAGTACCTACATCAGCCCGGTTTGACAACTTTGGCGACGCTGCAACTGGCGTCAGTGTGGTGAATGGTGGTGGTGATCTCAGTATTTCAGCAGGTGGCGATTTGTACAGCGGGGTATATTTTGTCGGTAAAGGAGAAGGCACCATCAAGGTCGGTGGCAGCATTGGCGTACAACCCGACAAGTTATACGGCACAATACTGGCCATGATGGATGGACAGTTTGATGTAAGTGCAGGCAAAGACGTCACCATCGAGGGCACTGTCAATCCCACATTGTTGCCTCAATCCACTACCAATGCAGCCAGCAGCGGTCTTACCAGGGTGCATAACAGCTACTTCAATACCTATAGTGAAACAGCGGCTGTCACACTCAATGCACTTACTGGCAATATCCGCTATTCGACACAGTTGCAGTCTCTGCTGACAGGGTCCACAGGTTTACGTGCTGGTGCCGATGGTGGTATCGGTTTGAACCCCGGTACCGTCAATATGGCAGCACATAATGGCAGCATTACCATGGGCCAGGCTTATCTTGTGCCTGCGAGCAAAGGGAATCTGTCATTATTGGCAGAGCAAACTATTTCGATTGACAGACTGCTGATGTCGGATGCCAATATCAGTGATTTGCCTAATATCAATCGTCCTGAGGAATCATCATTCATTGGCAGCTATGGGTTCGACAATAACCTGTTATCGAATAACCTGCCATATTTTAATACCCACGCCAGCAGTCTCTTGCATGCCAACGATTTTCAGTCATCGCTGATTGTGAGCAAAACGGGCGACATCAACAGCTACGAAGCCTCTGTAACGGGCGTTATTTATTTGCCAAAGGCATCACAAATTGTGGCCGGACAGGATGTGACCAACCTGAATATTGCGTTACAAAATAACCGTAGCAGTGATATCAGTGTGATTACAGCCGGCCGTGATGTGAATACCAAGCATGTGGTGATTGCGGGGCCTGGTAACCTGTTGGTGCAGGCGGGTAGAAACGTGGATCTGATTTATCCCGAGGTAAGCAGCATTCAGGCGGTAGGGAGCACTGGGTCGCAGAATGCTGCTTTTGACTACACACCGGCTTTGCGCGCTAACAGCTTATTGCCAGCCACAGGCGCCTCCATCAGTATGCTGGCAGGTGTTGGAACTGGTGGAAAGGTCCAGTCTTATATAGACAGATATATTGCCCCCACGGGCGCAGGCCCTGAAACCCTGGAAGGCAATGCGGGCGCGCTCGCTGGATACCGGGAAAAAACAGCTGCTTATCTGCTCGCTTTTATGAAAAAACTGACCGGTGACAATTCCCTGACCCAGCAGCAGGCTTTTGACCGGTTTAATAATCAGGCAGAGGCTATTAAGACTGTGTTCGTAAACCGCCATCTAACCACCGAGCTGATCAACTCGGCGGAAGGCTTTGCCAAAGCCGGTAACCATGAACGTGGATACGATGCATTGGCGACCTTGTATCCGGTAAAGACTAGCGGCGATATCCTGCTGTTCAACTCAAAAATTTCCACCAATAGCGGCGGTAGCATAGATATGGTTGCGCCAAACGGCCTGATCAATGTAGGTGTACCAGGACAGGGGGGCGATGACATAGGTATCATCACCGAAAAAGGCGGCGAGATACGTGCGATTGCAGACGGCGATTTTTCGGTGAACCAGTCCAAAGTAATCACCCAGTTTGGCAGCGATATTGCTATCTGGTCTACCAATGGCACCATAGATGCCGGGCGGGGCTCGAAGGCTGCAACCTCGATCCCTGAACGTATCGTGCAAACCGATGTTTACGGCAATACACGCGTGGAGGTGCGCGGTGTGGCTTCCGGTAGTGGTATCCGTGCACAGACTTATGATCCGGATGGTCCTAACGGAAATCAAAAAGCGCCCACCCAGGGTAATGTCTATTTGACTGCCCCTATTGTCGATGCGGGTGAGGCTGGCATTGAGGGTATAGTCAGGATTGTGGCGCCAGTGATACTCAATGCGGTCAATATTCAGGCAGGTGCAGGATCAACCGGTGTTCCGGCTTCTACCACAACGCCTGTCGCGGGGCTGAATACAACTACTAACCCGGATTCCGTGAATGCCGCAGCACAAGCCGTGGCACAGAACGTTGCAAATTCAGCCGCTAATAACGCTTTCACCAAACCGGTACTACCCTCCATTATTTCGGTTGACGTGATCGGTATTGGTCGTTAGCCGTTAATCCTGGCTGGTGTTGGATCGGCCGGCAAGTGTAAAATTGTTAGTAAATGCAGTAAAAACGCCCATTTATAGTGGGCGTTTTTTTGCTGAATATCCCTGAAAAATGCATTATTTAGCTGGCTGCAAATGCTTTTTTTAACTCTCCTATAGCAAACACCTGCGCTTCTCTCGCTTTTGCAACGACATCTGCCATACCAAAGAATTCATGCACTACACCCGTGTAATGACGGTAGGCCACCGGCACGCCATCACTTTCCAGGCGTTCTGCAAAGTCTTTACCCTCTTCATACAGGGGGTCAATTTCTGCCGTGATCACTGTCGCTGGCGGCAGGTCTTTCAGTGAACTTGCTTTATCAGGTAAAGCGTAGGAGCTGTAAGCATCGATAGGTTCGCTGTAATGCTTGAAAAACCAGTTCATCATGGCCGCATTCAACGGTTTGGCGTTGGCGTTATCTATATAGGATGAAGTGAATACATTGTTATTCACCACCGGGTAAATCAGCAACTGATGTACAGGCAAGGTGACATCTTTGTCACGGGCCATCAGTGACACCACGGCTGCCAGGTTGCCGCCTGCACTTTCACCAGCTACCGCGATACGCTTGCGGTCACCATTCAGTTCTTCGGCATGTGCGAGCAACCACTGGTAGGCTGCAAACGCTTCGTTAGGCTGGGTAGGGAACTGGTGCTCCGGCGCCTGATGGTAATCCAGTGAGACAACAATTGCCTGAGCGCCTTGAGCCAGGGCAATAATCGAACCTTCATAAGTTTTTGTATCGGCAATGACAAAGCCACCGCCGTGAAAATACAGAATCACCGGGAATGGGCCCTCGCCAACTAATGGTGTATAGACTTGGGCAGGAATGCTACCCACCGGCCCGCCAGGGATGCTGATGGTGGTAGAAGTAAATAATTGGGCACGTGGCGGATGGCCGTTATCGGTCAGTATTTTTTTGACAGCATCTGCCGGTGTCGGTTGTTGGCGAGCTTCTTCCGGCGACAGAGTTTCGATTGGTTTGCCACCCAGCGACACCAGTGTGTCAATCACGACTTGCATATCAGGGTCAGCACTTGGCGGCTCGCCACCCAGTGCTTTTTTGATGGCCTCTACCGGAGCAGAGCCTTCAATCGCAGGAATAATCCCCGCAACTTTATTGAGCAACGTGTCATTTCTTGGTGTTGTCATGACTTTTCCTTTCTAAGCTTTATCAGAGGGTAATCAGTAAAGCTTTACCTTAGCCAGATACATGGTCACTTCCTATCAGGCATCGCACCAATTTCATGTAGGAAGAGCTTTACAGATATTCTCCTGGCAGTAAGGTTTTTGCAGGCAGACCATTTGTTAGGTAAGCACGCACAACTCGACTCTCCCGGATGACTAGTTCCATCCTCTGGTCACTGACCTGAAAATGTATTAATTCACCTGCATTTATCTGTTTTCCCTAGTCCGACCTACCTAGTTTCATGACGGCAAACTTAATAATTTCCCCACGCTAACTTGCTAAATTAATCAGGCTTTTATTCAAGTCAAAAACTTGCGGAGTCTGAGAAATGAAATTAAAAAAATTACAGTGCTTGCTGGCGTTGTCCGGGCTGGTACAAATGAGCCTGACCGCCCAGGCGGGTGTCGTCATCAGCCAGATCTATGGCGGTCAGGGCAATGTCTTTAACCAGGATTATGTGGAGCTGTTCAACAACGGCACCACTGCCGTTGATATCAGTGGCTGGTCTGTGCAGTACAGTAGTGCCACCGGTACCGGCAATTTTTCTGCCAACGGTATTACAACGCTGACTGGCCTGTTGCAGCCAGGCCAATATTACCTGGCGGGTTTGAGAAGTGCAGCCAACGGCTCAGCACTGCCTACGCCTGATACCAGCAATAACGCCACTGACATGAGCGGCACCAACGGCAAGGTCGTGCTGGTGAACAGCAGCACCGGTTTAGCCTGTAACGGCGGTTCAACCGCTTGCAGCCCGGCACAACTGGCACAAATCGTTGACCTGGTAGGTTATGGTTCAGCAAATTTCTTTGAAGGCTCAGCCGCGCCTGCCATCAGCAGCAGCACCGCATTGTTGAGAAAGAACAATGGCTGTGTGGATACCAATCAAAACGGTAGCGATTTCTCTACCGGCACACCTGCACCACGTAACAGCAGCAGTGCGGTGAATGTCTGCGGTGGCGGTACCGGTGGTAACCAGCCTATCGTGACTTCCTGCCCGGCAGTCACCCTGCAAGTGGGCGAAGCCGGCTCGGTGTTACTGCAGGCTTCTGATGTGGATAGCATCGTCAACGCAGGGACGCTTTCAGCGTCTGCACCAGCCGGTGTGGCACTGAACAACTTTGTTGCAGCCGGTAGCGATGGTCAGTCAGCCAGCGCCAGCCTGCAACTGGATGGCAGCCTGCCAGCCGGCAATTACGCGATTGAAGTGAAGTTTGCCAATAACGAAGCGCAAACCGCGACCTGTAACGTGAACGTGACTGTGCAAAGCAGCAGCATCACCCGAATCTTCCAGATCCAGGGTAGCGGATTGGGCGTGACTTCAGTCAGCCCGCTCAATGGTCAAACCGTGACGACCGAAGGTGTAGTGACTGCCGTGTTCCCGGGCCTCAATGGTTTCTACATACAGGATGAAGCTGGCGACAATAATCCGCTGACTTCTGATGGTATTTTTGTTTACCTGGGCAGCGGTGTGACACCAACCGCCAGCAAAGGCCAGAAAGTGCGCCTGAACGCCAGCGTGACCGAGTTCAACACGATCACCGAGCTGATCAATGTGAGTGGCTTGCAGGTGTTGAGCAGCAACAACGTCATCCTGCCGACCGATATCACCCTGCCGGAAGTCACAGAAGGCGATCTTGAAGCTTATGAAGGCATGCTGGTACGTATCACTACGCCAATGACCGCTTCACAGAATTACTTCCAGGGCCGTTATGGCCAGGTGACCTTGTCTGCTGAAGGCCGCATGATCAAACCGACCAATATTTACCCGGCCAACTCAACGGCTGCGGCACAAGCGGCTGATGACAATGCCCGCCGCCGCCTGGTGCTGGATGACGGCAGCAGTGGGCAGAACCCTAACCCGATTCCATTTATCGGCGAAGACAACACCTTGCGTGCTGGCGATATCGTGGAAAACCTGACGGGTGTGATCGACCATGGTCTGATCACTGCCTCTAACCCGGGTCCACGTGACTACAAACTGCACCCGACCGAGCCAGTGCAATTCAGCCGTGAAAATGTACGTACTGCGGCACCGGCCAGCGTAGGCGGTAACGTCAAAGTTGCCAGCTTTAACGTGCTGAACTACTTCACCACCTTTACTAACGGTGCAACTGCCAGCGGCCAGACCGGCCAGGGTTGCCGTCTGGGTAGCAGCGTGTCTGCCTCTAACTGCCGCGGTGCCAACAACCTGGTTGAGTTCAACCGTCAGCGCAACAAGATCGTGCGTGCTCTGACAGCGATCAATGCTGATGTGGTTGGCCTGATGGAAATCCAGAATAACGGATCAACGGCTGCACAAGATCTGGTGAATGGCCTGAATGCAGTGTTGGGTGCCAATACCTACGCCGTGATCGCTGATCCAGCCAACGGTACCGGCACGGATGCGATCAAGGTAGCCATGATTTACAAGCCGGCTAAAGTGACGCCATCAGCCGCTGCCTTGTCTGATAACAACAGCATCAATAACCGTCCAACCCTGGCGCAAACTTTCCAGGTGGCCAACGGCGAGAAGTTCTCTGTGCTGGTGAATCACCTGAAATCCAAAAGCTGCTCCGATGCAGGTGGTGCAGACGCTGATCAGGGTGATGGTCAAGGTTGCTACAACGCGCAACGTCTGGCACAGGCTAACCAGCTGGTGCAGTTCATCCAGACCGTGAAAAACCAGGCTAACAATCCGAACGTGATGGTGATTGGTGACCTGAATGCTTACGGCAAGGAAGACCCTGTGCTGGTGCTGGAAAACGCCGGTTTGCAGGACCAGATCGCACGCTTCAATGACCAGGCCGGTTACTCCTACGTGTTTGATGGAGAATCCGGTTACCTGGACCACGCGCTGGCAAATGCTGATCTGGCTGCGAAAGTCACAGGCACTGTGCACTGGCATATCAACGCCGATGAGCCGTTCGTTATCGACTACAACACCGAGTTCAAACCGCAGGACCTGTACACAGACTCACCATACCGTTCTTCTGACCATGATCCGGTGATCGTTGGTCTGCAACTGGTTAAATCCGTGCAGGGTACTGGTCAGCGTGACACCCTGGTGGGCACAGCCGGTGATGATGTACTGACTGGTGGTATCGGTGCTGACACCCTGACCGGTGGTGCCGGCCGTGACCTGTTCGTGTACCAGAGCCTGCGTGATGCGACTGACACCATCACTGACTTTACGCCAAGTGAAGACCAACTGGATATCCGTGAATTGCTGCAAAGCATCGGCTATCAGGGCGCACAACCCTTCGATGACGGAGTTGCACGCTGGGTCAGCGTTGCTGGTGGCACGCAATTACAGATTTCAGCCAAGCCACTGGTGACCTTGAAAGGGGTAACACCGGCCAGCCTGAACGCGCAACGCGACGTACGTTGGTAAGTAAACAGGTATTCATAAGCCGGCGTGACCCAAGTATCACGCCGGCAAACAAAAAAACCATGAAACAAGCGGTTATTAAAATTTAATTTGAGAGGATTTAATCATGAAAAAAATCAGTTTGATCGCAGCATTATTGCTGTCTAGCCAAGCCAACGCTGCCCTGAATGCCGGTGACATCATGTTCACATCATTCAACGCCGATGAAGATGGCCTGTCATTTGTGACTTTCGTGGATATCGCTGCCAACACCACCATCTACTTCAGCGATAACGAGTGGACCGGCAGTGCTTTCAACACAGGCGAAAGCTACAACCAATGGGTTTCAACCAGCGTAGTGACTGCAGGCTCTGTCGTACGTTTTGCCGACTATGACAAAAATACATTGAATGCATCAACAGGTACTTTGTCACGCGTCACCGTAAGCGGCAGCAGCAACTGGGGCCTTTCTAACTCCGGTGAAACGGTATATGCCTTTACCGGCACAGCCGCGACTGCACCAATCACATTCCTGTCCGCCATCACCAACGGCAAATTCACTACTGATGGTTCCCTGACCAACACCGGCCTGACTAAAGGTGTGAACGCGATTGAGCTGACTGCCAAACCCGGTGCATCCAGCGAGCCTGACTACGCCGAGTACAACGGTGTACGCAGCGGCCTGGACAATTTTGCCGATTACAAAGCGCAAGTGGCTGATGTGAACAACTGGAATGTAGACACGGTAAACAACAGTGTTTCAGCCGGGATAGTACCTAACACCACCGCATTCACAGTGAATGCAGTCACACCGGTTCCTGAAGCTGACAGCGCCGCTATGTTGCTGGCCGGTTTAGGTTTGTTGGGCCTGGTACGTCGCCGTCAATCACGTTAATACTTAAAAGAGTGCCGTGATTGTTCGCGGCACTCCCTGGAGAAGAACATGTTTAAACTGAAACAATTAACTGCTTGTGTGGCATTGGCATTCACTGCCGGTGGCGCCTGGGCAGAAGGCGTGACTGTATTGCACGTAGGTGACCAGGAAAGCTGGTTGTTGTCTGCCCAAGGTAACTTGCGCGATGATGCGGGTCAGGCCATTTCATTTTACGGTGGTGTTGACCGCCTGGCTTCTGTGATCAAAAATGCAGAAACAGCTGCTGTTGCTCAAAACCGTACTGTGTTGAAACTGAATGCCGGTGATGCATTCTTGCCTGGCCCTCGTTTCACTGCCAGCCTGAATAACCTGGCTAACAGCTTCAGCGATGGCGGCCAGGACTATTATGATGCGATTGCCTTACGCCAGATTGGTTTTGATGCCATGGTGTTTGGTAACCACGAATTTGACCTGGGTCCGCAAGTGGCTGCCCGTTTTGCCAAAGTCTCCGGCAGCACTTACCTTTCCAGCAATCTTAACTTCAATGCCACTTCTGAATTCAGCGCACTGAAAGCCAGCGGTAAAGTAGCTCCTTCCAAAGTGATCACCACCACTGCCGGCCACAAGATCGGCCTGGTCGGTGCGACTACACCATTGCTGCCAAATATCTCTTCCCCGGGTGCGGTGAACGTGATCGGTTACGATGCCGGCAATACTGAAGCACAAAATCTGCAAGCGCTGATTCCTATCATCCAGGCTGAAGTCACCCGCCTGCGTAGCGAGCAAGGCGTGACCACGGTTATTTTGATGAGTCACCTGCAAAATGCGGCTAACGAAATCAATGTGGTGATCCCTGCGCTGACTGGCGTTGACCTGGTATTGTCAGGTGGCGGCCATGAGTTGATGGTGGACCCTGATGATGCACTGATCAACGGTGGTGTTGCTGCCACGTTCACTTCACACCCGGTCAATGCAACGGATGCAAATGGCAACACAGTGCCAGTGTTAACCAGCCACTTTGGTAACCGTTACGTTGGTCAGGTCAATTTCACCATTGATGACAGCAACGGCAAATTCGTGGCGATTGAATCCAGCAAGATGATGCGTGTAACTGGTGCCGCTGCCGATGCAGACCGTGTAACCGGTGATGCAACCATTAAAGCGCAAGTGGTGACGCCAGTACAGAACTACATTTCTGTACTGAACGCACAAATCATCGGTACCACAGCAGTCAAGTTGAACGGTCCGACCCACACGACTTGTGCTGCTCTGCCATGCACATTTGTGGCCGGTGTACGTAACGCTGAAACCGGCCTGGGTGACCTGGTTGCCGATGCCATGCGTTTTGCCGGCAAGACTGAGGTTGCCATCCAGAACAGTGGCGGTATCCGTACCAACATCGCTGCCGCCGGTAATGTATCTGTAGGTGATACGTTCAATATCCTGCCATTTACCAACCTGGTAAAACGCGCACCCGCTGTCAATGCCACGCAACTGAAAGATCTGCTGGAACATGGTTATGGTGACACCAGCCCGACTGGCCGTGCCAATGGCCGTTACCCGCAAATCTCCGGCATGCAAGTGACTTACAACAGTACTAACGTTGCCAGAACGACTCAGGGCACCGGCAACCGCGTGCAACGCGTGGTACTGGATGACGGCACGGTATTGATCGATAACGGCGTGGTGGTGAACAACAGCCGCAGCTTCTCTTTTACGACGATTGATTTCACGGCTGCCGGTGGCGACGGTTTCCCGTTCGCTGCTAACAACGTGGTATTTGAAGACAGCCCGTTCACCATCACCTACCAGGAAGCATTAGCCAATTACATTCAATCACCAAAAGCAGAGGGTGGCCTGGGCCGCCTGAACAATGCGGATGGCGATGAAATCACGGTTAATTACTATGGCCTTGAAAACCAGTATGACAAAGGTGGCCGCCTGATTGACCTGGCGATTGCTAAAACCACCCCTGGCGTGACACGTACTGGCACTGCCAGCCGCGATGTGCTGGTGGGGTCTGCCGGCGACGACATCATCAACGGTGGCCTGGGTGTGGATACGCTGACTGGCGGCGCTGGTAACGATATATTCGTTTACAACAGCATGCGTGAAGCTGGCGACACTATCACTGACTTCACTCCCTATGCCGACAAGCTGCAGTTAACTGGTCTGCTGTCTTCACTGGGCATTACTGCCAGTGCAGCGATCGCTGATGGCTATATCAAAGTAGTGGATGTGACGGGTGGCGTACAAGTGCTGGTTGATACAGACGGTGTAGCCGGTTCTGCAACCGCAAAACCACTGGTTACCCTGAAAGGCCTGACCGCCAGGCAAGTGTCACCTGCCAGAGACTTTATTCTTTAAATAATTGCTAAAGGAAATTTGAAATGAAATCATTGATTAAAAAAGCAGCACTGGTTGCATTAATGGCGGCAGTGATGCCTGCTCAAGCGGCGATTCAATCCTGGCAGGTGTCAGGTGCAGTGGATTCCGGTCACTACAACGGTACTTCTTACACTGGCCAGTTCAGCTTTGATGATGCCGGCCTGCTGTCTTCCGGTACTGAGCTGATCAACCTGAGCAGCCTGCAATTCAACTTCGGCAGCACATTGTTTGATCTGGGCACACCTGCATTGGCACCAGCCACAGCAGTGTTCCAGGATGGCGTGTTCACCGGTATCGAATGGTCTGTAGATGCGACTAACCCGTCTATCGGTTTCAGCCTGGTGGCTGGTTGGTCTGATAGCAGCGATGCGTTCTTTGCCTACGATACTACCCTGGGTTTATCCGGTGCCGGTAACCTGACATACACATTGTCAGCAGTGCCAGAGCCAACACAATCCGGCATGATCTTGATCGGTCTGGGCCTGATGGGCTTCATTGCCGCTCGCCGCCAGCCAAAGTAACCGGCTTTACGCACTTTTACTACACCCTGTTTAACAGGCATAAACGCTGACATAAAACCTTATCTTGGCCCGGCTTTGCCGGGCTGTTTTTTTATGAAAATAAAAAAACTAGTCCGTCTAGTCCGATATTAATTTCTCTGCAACATTCGCTCTATAGACTTCCACCTCGAATTAACTCGACTGCGATGGATATGAAGAAGTCTACTTTTGGTTTAATAGCCAGCCTCTGTTTTTTAACCCTTGCTTTGCCAGTGAAAGCTGCCTGGAATGCAGACTGGGCTACACAACAAAAAATCACCATTGATACAGCCAATATCAAGGAAGCCGTGAACCTGGCCCCAGTGCTGGTGCGTTTACATTCTGGCAACTTTGATTTTACCGGTGCCAATGTAGATGGCTCCGATATCCGCTTTATTGCCGCAGACGATAAAACAGAACTCAAATTCCTGTTAGAGAAGTATGACGCGGTGAATGAACTGGCCGTGGCCTGGGTAGTGCTACCGCAAGTATCTTCAGCGAATAAGGATTTAGCGATTGCTTTATATACCGGCAACGAAGGCACCAAGGCTGCGAGCGATGCACAAGCCTTGAATGATCCGGCACTGCTGGCCCGTTTTGCTTTCTCGGATAAAGCCTTGTTGAAAGATAGCGGCCCCAGCCAGCTCACTGCGATTGGTAATGCAACACAGCAAAAAGCCGGGTTGATCGCCGAGAGCGCAGTGCTTAACAACAGCCCGCTCACCATCACCTTGCCAGCTGCACCGCAATTAACGAATGGCAGCACCTGGTCAGTATGGTTGAAAACGGCAAGTTTGCCGCAAACCGCAGAGGTGTTTAAGAGTGGCAATGTCAGCCTGAAGCTGGATGGCAATACGCTGGCTTTGCAAGCCGGTGCGGCAACTGCAAAAGGCGGTGAGCTTAAGCCTGGTCAATGGCAGCATATCGCTCTGGTATTCCAGGGTGGCCAGGCAATTATCTACATGAATGGCCAATCCGTGGGCCAAGTGGCGGTGACCGATGCGCAAGCGGCCGCGACACTGACAGTAGGCGAAGCATTGAACGCTGAAATCGACGAGCTGCAACTGGCTTCTACAGCACGCAGTGCCGCTTGGTTAAGCCTGGTGGCACAGTCACAGGGCGCAGATGCCAAACTGGTTAAAGTGACGCCATCAGGGGAGAGCGAAGGCGAAGAAGAGGGTGAAGTCAATTACATGGGCATCCTGATCGACAGTTTGACGGTCGATGCCAAGGTGGTGATTGGTATTCTTGGCGTGATGTTCGCCATCAGTGTGTGGGTGATGTTCAGCAAAGGCCGTTTGGTAGTACAGACCGATAAAGGCAATGCCCTGTTCCTTAAGCGCTTCCAGGATGCTTCCACCCAGGATTTACTGACGCTGGATAAAACCGGCAACTTCCCGAATTCCAACCTGTTTGCCCTATACAAAGCTGGCCTGCGTGAAATCAGGAAGCGTGAGCATGACGGTAAGGTGCAGTTAAGTGGCGCTTCTATCGATGCGATCAAAGCTGCCGTGGATGCCGACCAGGTACGTGAGACCCAGCGCATGAACAGCATGATGGTGTTACTGACCATCGCGATTTCCGGCGGTCCTTTCCTGGGCCTGCTGGGTACGGTAGTGGGTGTGATGATCACTTTTGCCGCGATTGCCGCTGCCGGTGACGTGAACGTGAACGCGATCGCGCCTGGTATCGCTGCGGCGTTGCTGGCTACTGTTGCCGGCCTGGGTGTGGCGATTCCGGCACTGTTTGGTTACAACTACCTGGCCAGCCGCGTAAAGAATATCACCATCGCCATGCAGATCTTTGTCGATGAATTCATCACCCGTACTGCCGAACTGTACGGTAAGGAATAAGGCAGAAGATGTCAGAAGGCGTCAAGGAAGAGAACCAGCTCTACGACGAGATCAACATTACGCCTATGCTGGATCTGGCGTACGTATTGCTGGTTATTTTTATCATCATGACCACCGCTTCGGTACAGGGCGTCAAAGTGGAAATGCCGCATACCGTGAACTCTGCTGCACTGGCCAAACCGCAAATGCGCGCGATTACCGTGACCAGTGACGGCAGTGTTTACCTGGATGCTTTCCCGGTGGATATGGCGCAACTGGAACAACGCCTGGCGGAATACAAAGGCAGTAACCCGGAATTGCCGGTAGTGCTGAAAGGCGATGCTGCCGCGCACTACGAAAAGGTTTCTGAAGTGCTGGAAATCTGTAAACGCCTGGATATCACTGAAGTCGGTCTGGTGACCAAGAAGGTTGTGGAGTAAACATGCAAGTTCAAAACGACGCCCAACCGTACGACACCATCAATATCACGCCGATGCTGGACCTGGCCTATGTGCTGCTGGTGATCTTCATCCTGATGACGACTGCAGGGGTGCAAGGGTTGACCATGAATCTGCCCAAGCCATCCAACAAGCCAAGCACCGAAAAACACGAACTAAAAATCGTGCAGGTGCAGCAGGGCGGCACGCTAACCATTAATGGTGTGGGCGTCAGCATGGCTGAACTGGAGACACAGCTGAACCAGGCCAAAGCCATGGACCCCAAAGTCAACATCATGATCAAGGGCCAGGCACAAGCGCCGTATGCAGGGGTGATCTCTGTGATTGACCTGGTTAACCGGCTCGAAATTGAAAACGTCGGCCTGGTCACCGGCAAGATCGGGACCTGAGTCATGGCGTTACAAGAGTTAGATGTTATCACCAGCCAGGAGCCTTCCACCACAGGCGTGTGGATCAGGCGTATTGCAATTGCCCTGCTGGTGTTGGCAGTGCTGGCCGGTATCGGGTATGGCTTAAAGAAATTGTTTGCGGGCGGAGCAACACATAAAAAACAAATCACTACCGTGAAGTTGTTGCCGGATACGCCGCCACCCCCGCCTCCGCCACCTCCGAAGGAACCACCCAAGGAAACACCGAAAGAACAGCCTAAGGAGGCGCCGAAAGAGCCACAACCTAAACCTGCGGAAACGCCACCGGCTGAAACATTGAAGATGGAGGGCGCTGCGGGTGATGGGCCGAGTCCTTTTCAATCCGGCGCGGTAAACAATGAATATAAAGGTGGCGCAGTCGCGACCATAGGTTCAGATGGTGGCGTCAAGTACCGCTGGTATGCGGGATTAGTGAAATCTCAGATTGAGCGCGCTATAGAACGCGATAAAAAGCTGACCCAGGGGCAGTACAAGATTGTTGTCAGCGTCTGGTTAAGACCCAACGGCCAGTTCGAAAGATTGTCTGTTGAGCAGTCTGATACGACGCCTGAGATTGAACAAGGGATACGTGAAGCCCTGAATGATTTACCGGCCATGCAGGAAAGCCCGCCTGAAAATATGCCGATGCCGATCCGCTTGCGGATCTCGGCAAAGAAAATGGGCTAATTAATGACCACACATTACCAATGTGCCAAACCAAAACACTGTGAGTGAGGATATGCAGACTCTCAATACCCCCTTAAAAAGAACTACCGTTGCCGTTTGGCTGTTTACCCAGTTGCTGGCAACCGGGAATGCAAGCGCCGACGAGCGTGAGTCGCTGGAACAACTGCGGGCCACCACGACAAACCTGATCGAGTTGCTGGTTCAGGAAGGCGTTTTGTCTAAACAGAAAGCGGACACATTGCTGCAAAAAGCAGCCGCCGATGCTAAAGCGAGCCAGCAAGCGCACGAAGCCAGCCAACAGGCAGAATTGCGTGATGACGTGAAAAATGAAGTTAACAAGGCAATGGATGAAAAGACAGTACGTGTGCAATATATTCCACAGCATGTGAAGCAGGCCATGCGTGAAGAGATCGAGCATGACGTGATGGAAAAGCTGAACTATAAAGCGGGTGAACGCCTGGGTGTACCGGAATGGATAGACCGCATCAGTTTCCATGGGGATATCAGGTTGCGGGGACAGGCGGATGAATTTCCAGGGGATAATGACGATTTTGTCTCTTTAAATAATGATCTGAACCGCAGCATGAATCTGCAAAACTCAAGTGAGGAGCGTCGCAGAGCGCGTATCCGCGCCCGCCTGGCGGCAGATATACATTTTAATGACTGGTTGAGCGGTGGTCTGCAATTTGTCACCGGGCAGCTGAATACACCAGTGACTCCCAACCAGACTGAGGGTATTGCCCAAGGCAAATATGAATTCACGCTGGACCGAGCCTTCCTGCAAGCAAGGGTGAACGACTGGTCTACCGTCACCGGCGGACGCTTTGCCAACCCTTTCCTGTATACGGATATGTTATGGGATCCTGATCTGGCATTTGATGGTTTTGCGGCAAATGTGAATCCCAAGTTTAATGACCGCTGGTCAGCATTTGGTACTGTAGGTGCCTTCCCGATTGAAGAGGTGGAATCTTCCTCTATCAACAAGGCGAAGGACAAGTGGCTGTACTCGGCTCAAGCCGGTATCAAGTGGACTGCGCCCAACAAGTCTTCTGCCAAGCTCGCTTTTGCCTATCATGATTTCAAGAATGTCGAAGGTCAGCTCAATACAGTAGGTTTGAATGACTACAACGGTACAGCGCCGGAATGGCGTCAACGCGGAAATAACACGTTCGATATCAATGCCAACAATTTAGGCACGCCGGGGCAGGGCAGTATCATAGGCCTGGCTTCTAAATTTGAACTGATCAATCTGATAGCACAGGTTGACCTGATGAATTTTGATCCGGTGCATGTGACATTCACAGGTGATTACGTAAGGAATATTGGCTTTGATCAGAACGAAGTCCTGCAACGGACTGGTAATCTCTACAAAAAGGAAAACGAAGGCTATAACGTCAGGATCGATGTTGGCAACAACAGTTTCCTGGGGCCTTATGTGCAGAACGTAAACGCACATGAGTGGCAGGTCTCGCTGGGTTATAAATACCTGGAGGCGGATGCGGTCATGGATGGATTCACAGATTCTAACTTCAGATTGGGTGGCACCAATGCAAAAGGCTGGTATGTCTATGCAAACTACGCGGTAGACAAGAATGCCTGGATCAGCGCCAGGTATATGAGTGCTGACTCAATTAGTGGACCACTTGACCCGATCACCGGGGATAGCCAGCAACAGAATTTTTCTGTTGATGTGTTGCTCATTGATTTGAATGCACGATTCTAGAGAGATGCCATGAAGCCTATCTTATCGATCATCGCTGGCCTTTTATGTCTGACTTTGCATGTATCCGTCGTTGCTGCAGAAAAACAGGACAAAGCGGCCAAACGCGCAGCTATCCTGATGCAGAAGATGAAGCAGGATATGGAGGCCGAGAAAAACGCTCTGCAAACGCAGTTTGAGCAGGAAAAGAAAAGCATGTCTGATGCGCTAAACCAGGCGCAGAGCACACAGAGGTCGCACTCGGCACAGTTGCAGGGGCAATCCAGGCGCAACCAGCAACTGCAGGCAGAGACACAGAAACTGGCGCAGGAAAAAACCGCACTTTCCACCCAGCTGCAGCAATTGCAATCGCAACTGGCTGAACAAACGCAGCGCCTGGAGAGTACTGAACTGCAACTGAAGGCGGCCAGATCTGACCTCGATGTAAATGACCAGCAGCGCAAGAAACTGCTTGCCAACGCCAGCACTTCGTACCAGAAACTGGTTTCCTGCGAAGAGAAGAATAGTCGCCTATACGCTTATGGCAATGATCTGGTAGGTTTGTACGCTGACGCGAGTGCCTACCAGAAAGTAATGCGTGCCGAGCCTTTTTTCCAGTTGAAACGGGTGGAGCTGGAAAATATCCTGCAGGACAAACGCAGCCAGCTGATTGAAAATAAAGTTGATACAATAGCAACGCCTTAAATCTGCTCTCCGGTTGGGCTTTTTGTTATTTTGAGTATTGGCTTGGTGATGTTTTCTCAACTGCTATCTTTTTTCTCACTGCATGAACGCGCCAGAATTTATCCGTTTATCGGCTTCATCCTGTTGCTCGCCTGCGAACCGCTGCTTGCCGCCGGCCTTACGTGGCTGGGGTTCAGCAATGAGCCAACGTATCTGTTGCGTACACTGGCCGCAGTCGCACTGTTAATCCATTACCGTCGTGACTACACAGAGCTAGCTCAAGCCCCAAATTTGCGCCAGGGCATGATTGCCATCTTCAGCGGGTTGCTGGTATTTGCACTATGGATATTGCCTTATCCCCAATGGATGGGAGGGCACGTATCGGGTAGCCCTGCAGCCATGCCTATGCATGATGCAATGGATATTTTCTGGCTGGTGTGCCGCTGGAGTGGCTCTGCACTGGTGGTGCCCATCATCGAAGAACTGTTCTGGCGTTCATATTTCATGCGCAGGCTGGAACAACCCGAGTTTATGTTAGTCTCACCAACCCATGTGAGTACTTATGCAGTGTTGGTAAGTAGCGTATTATTTGCCATCGAACATCAGCTCTGGTTGGCAGGGTTGTTGGCAGGACTGGTATATGCCTGGTTATACCGTCGATTCCAGGTGCTCTGGATACCAGTATTAGCCCATATGATCACCAATGCCGTGCTGGGAGCATGGGTGGTGTTCGGCGGGCATTGGCAATACTGGTAAAAAGAGTGTGTTAACATGCATTGTGAATAATTGAGCATACCTATATTTAGTTAGTATCTCAGGTGCGGCCCGGGGCGAGCCTGGCGCGCCATCAGCATAAACACAATAAATATGAATTTTATTAAAGGGTGATGATGAAAAAGATCGCATTAATCGTACCGGCCTTGATGCTGGTCATGGCAGGGTGTAGCAAGCACGAAGAATCTGCCAAGGGTTCTACACAGGTGGTGGCCAAAGTCAATGGTGACGAGATTACGGTGCACCAGTTGAACTTTGCACTTTCCAAAGCAGGCAAGATTGACCAGGCACAGCTAAAGCCAGCTTCAGAAAAAGTGCTGCAACAAATGGTGGATATCGAATTGCTCAAGCAAAAAGCAATCGAAGCCAAACTTGATCGCGACCCGAATGTGCTGCAAGTACTTGAAGCGACCAGGCAGCAATTGCTGGCGCAAGCCTACATGCAAAAACTGGCTGCCAAACAGGCCGCGCCTTCAGGTGACGATATCAAAAAGTTTTACGATACACATCCTGAGTTATTCAGCGAACGGAATGTTTACGTGATTCAGGAATTCGTTGTAAAAGACGGCAACCAGCATGCCAGCGAAATTGAAGCGGGTATCAGTGCTGCCAAAACCGCAGATGACCTTGGCAAATGGCTGAAAGACAATAACTATGTGTTCAATGCCAATGCCAGCCGCAAAGCAGCAGAACAGTTGCCGCTTGATCTGTTGAAAAAGCTGAACACACTTAAAGCAGGCGATACCCTGATTGTTAAAGGTCCTGATGCGTTGGTGCTGTTGTTCCTGGCCAAAGTGGATAGACAGCCTGTTGATGTAGAAAAAGCCAAACCGGTGATCCAGCAATACCTGGTAAATTCCGGTCAGCAAACACTGATTAAAAATGAAGTGGCTGCATTGCGCAAAGAAGCCAAAGTGGAGTTTTATGGTGATTTCTCAAAATTGACATTGAATAACAGTGACGCTCCAGTACCTGGCGCACCTGCTTCACCGGCTGCTAAACCTGAGTTGCCAGTGGCTCCGTCTGCTGAGCCAGCAACCGAGCCTGCACACAATAAAGCAATTGAAAAAGGCCTGTCTGGTCTGTAACTGATACATGTGATATGAAAAGCCCTGGCATGCCAGGGCTTTTTCTTTGGTAAAGCTTAGTTGCAGGTTAGATTAAGTTCTACCAAGCTAAGGTATTTGCTGCCGCAGCCTCCACTTGGGAAAGAGCTTAGTGCTGATGTTTCCTGCGCCATCTCAACCAGCCTGCCAGGAATAACACTGCCGGCAACCCGAACTGGAAACCGTTAAACAACAGCATTAACCAGGTTTGTTGAGACGGTAGCAAAATGATGCTATCGCGCAGCGGCGCTACTGGCAGGGTGATGCTGGGTTGATTGTTGACTACCCATTGCAAGCTCTGCATGGTAAACGCCAGATTGCCACCTCTCTGCTGCTGCACATTGCTGAAAAATCCAGCGCTGCCTATCACCATAATTCTTTGCAGCTCGCCGGATGCGAGCGTTTTTTCCAGTGCCAGGGCAATCGTTGCCGGGCCCTGGCTATCTGTTTCCGGATTAAACGCAGGTAATTTTCCCGGTTGTGCAGGACGATAAGCCATGCTTGTCCAACCGCGTTCTGCGGCGGCAACCAGGGGCAAAGTGCGCCATGGGTCTTGCGGCTGCCTATACCTCACAATGGCATGTGCCTGATCAAAAAATGTGCGCAAGGAAAACTCATGAGATGGCCCTTGCCCTGAGTATCGTTGCGTACTTAAGGCATGCAAAGGGATATCAAACTGGCGGTTGGCCGGGTCTATCACCATGCCTTTGCTGATATCAAGCGCCAGGCTTTCTGCTAACGGTTGCAGGCCCTGTGCGGCCGGATCGTCTACCAGCCAAATCAGGCTGCCGCCTTTGCCAATATGGGACTGGATAGCGTTGACCTGATCCTGTGTATAAGGATGCGTCGCGCCAGCGAGCACGATTGTAGGCAGTTTTTCTATTGGCAGATTTTTCGGTGCCGGTTTCTTTTCCAGCGATGAAGTGTGTTTTAAACTGGCGCTGCTGATCGCCTGCAATCCGGCCGCGCGTATCGCTTCTGCCAGATGGCTGGCACCATCGGCAGCCTCACTATCCAATGCTGTTTCGCCATATCCGGTGGAGAATAACAGCGGTGCACGCTCACCATGCTGTAGTTGCAGCAACACATTGGTAAAGGCTTCTTCGGTGTATGGCAAATACATGCGCTTTTGTTGGCCGCGATAGCGGATGATCATTTCGCCTTCTTTTTTGACCTGCTGTTCGCGCGCCAAGGTTGGCGAAATGGACGGGTCAATAAACTGCAAATGCATATCCTGATGCACATGCTGGTAGCGTTGTACCATAGACAGGATCGACTTCCTGAAATAACGGCCTTTGTAAGGGCTGTTGCTGCAAAAAGCGCTGATCTCTATCGTTCCCGGTAATGCTTGCAACACTTCAATACTTGCTTTAGAAAGCGTATTACGGTGATTGTTGGTGTGATCGCTAATGATATTAAAATGCCAGGCCAGTACGCCCAGCACCAAAGTTAACAGCAGTAAGCCCGGCACGATAAAACGATGTTGCCATGCCAGTCTCAGCGATTGCCAGGATCTGGATGTTCTGGAAAGGTGTGAATTAGCCATACAGTCGGTCAGCATCTAAACGGCGGATAGAGAGCAGCACAAAAAAGCCAGCGAACAGCACAAAAAACAGCACGTCGTAACTGTTCAGCATCCCTTGCGCAAACTGGCGGTAATGCTGCATCAATGAAAAATCGTGGAACAGCAGCTGGTTGTTATCTGCAAAAAACTTGTCCAGCAATAACCATACGGTCAGCGCCGCCAGGCTTCCAAACGCCGCCAGGATAGGGTTGGCGGTCAGGCAGGAAACATATAAGCCTAATGCACAGCTGGCCACCACTAAAAGCCACAGGCCGAAAGCGTGTGTGAATAAATAAGGGATGTCTATCTCGGCCCATGGCAGCATCATGGCAATCATCAGCACCATGGTCACAATCAGCAGGCTGAGGTAGCTCACTATCCCCAGTAACTTGCCAAGAATCAACTCGCTCATGGATAACGGCGAGCTCATTAACAATGCCATGGTCTGGTTTTTGCGTTCTTCGCTGATCAGTTTCATGGTCACCAGCGGCACGACAAACAGCATCAACACTGCCGCCACACCAAACACGCCTTCCGCCATAAATTGCGTGATACCTATCCGTTGTACCTGCCACTGCGCGCTCTGCATGATTTCAAAGTACTGGTTGAAACTCAGGCTGTAATAGGTGCCGACGATGGCCTGGAAGATGGCCAGCACCAGCCAGCCCATAGGCGTGGCGAATAAACTGCGCAGTTCTTTGCGGGCAATGACCAGAATCATATGAGTATTCCTGCTATTGGGGCTACAGACCTTTGATAATGCCAAAGCGGACCGCGATATGGACCACCTGGCCAGTGGTTTCCACCCCGAGTTTCTGGCGGACATTGGTCTGGATATTGGCTACGGTCTTGTAGCCTATGTGCATGCCTTTTGCGATAGCGGCCAGGGCTTCTCCCTGCGCAACGCGCCTGAACACTTCGAATTCGCGCGGGGATAGCCTTTGAATCGGATTCTCAGGGCTTTCCAGGTGATACATGGACAAGCTTTGCGCCAGGTCGTTATTGATATAACGCCCGCCTTTCAATATTTTCTGCACGGCTTCAAGCACTACTTCCGGCGGCTCTGTTTTCGTGACGTAACCACGTGCCCCTGCCTGGATGGCGCGGGTCGCATAGATGCAGTCATCATGCATGCTGAATACCAGCACCCGCATCTGCGGCTTGCGGTGCAATATCCGTTTCAGTGTTTCCAGCCCGCCTATGCCCGGCATATCCAGGTCCAGGATCAATAATTCGGGATGATGCTTTTCTACCAGCACGCAAGCTTCTTCACCATTCAGCGCATCGGTGGTCACGTCATGATTGGCCTGCTCAAGCAGCGTGCGCAGCCCCTGTCTGAGCATGGCATGGTCATCAGCGATCATTACTTTTGCCATACCAGCTTATTTCCTGTTGGCAAAAGTGATGTTCACACATTTGTCATCCGCAAATGTGAGTTCGGCAGTATTGAAATATTTATTCGGTGCGTACTGTATTTTGCCGCGGTAATACCACATCTCTACATTTTCTCCCGGGCCAGCAAGCGCCTGGCCTTTTTCCTGCAGGATCTGGTCTGCATTATGTGGCTTGACCGCAGTTTCTTTCCTCGCCGGTTTACCCAGGTTTTCTTCCACATACTGGCGTGACCGGCCACTGTAAGCATCAAGGAAAGGACGCTCTTCAGTTTTTAGATCTTTGGCAGACACAATCAAAGGCAAGGCTAATGCAACCAAGGCTAACCATTTAGGATGTGGCATATTCATTTACTCCTGAATCAGACGGTAAAGAGGAAGGCGCAGGCTGTGTTTGTCTTTGCCCTTGTAATGGAATCAATCCGGTGATCAGCGTGCCGGCATCCAGGCCGCTCATCAGCTTGAAACTGCCTTGCTGTGACTCTATGCGCTCTCGCATGCCAACCAGGCCGACGCCCTCAGTGGATTGCGTAGACGCCATGCCTTTGCCGTTGTCACGGATTTCAATTTGCAACATTGGCACTTCCTGCCGTTTGATCACCTGGATAGCTATCCAGATCTCGCTGGCATGTGCATGGCGCGTAATGTTGGTCAGCGCTTCCTGCACCACGCGGAAAGCGACAATATTGATATCTTCATTCAAGACAAAGTCACCGGTATCCAGCTGGATATGGCATTCCACCTGTGTATTGAGTTTTTTCCAGTCATTGATCAGCCGTTCGACTGCACCAATCAAGCCCAGGGAATCCAGCGCCGGTGGCCGCAAGTGCTTGATCAGTACGCGGATGGATTGCTGCACGTGCTGGGTATTCGACGCAATCCTGACTGCGATCACATTCGCTTGCGCCGGGGTGCTTTTTTGCAATGCCAGTGCATCCATGCGGATCGCGGTTAAATACTGGCCGGTTTCATCATGAATCTCGCTGGCGATATATTTGCGCTCCTGCTCCTGCACTTGCATGGCATGGCGAGCGAGAATGCGGTTTTCATTCAGCGTGCGCTCAAGATCCAGCTCAACCAGACATTGCTCGGTCATATCCACCAGGTAGCCGTGCACCTGGGCATGGCTATTGAATTCTTTGGTATTTTCTATTGCCGGCACATACACAAACCGCGCACCGACATAGCATGGCAGGCCATCTGCCCGCTGGATCTGCAGTTTGCTGAAATTGATTTCCAGATGTTGCTGCAACTGGATGACAAACTCCGGCCAGTTGAATGAAAACAGGCGGCTGGCATTGTTATCCGTGCTATTAACCCGGCATATGCGGTCAAACGCACGATTGTGCATGCCAATATTGCCATTCAAATCCAGCACCACATTACCGGTTAAATCACCATCGAATAATGTTTTATATAGCAGCTGGCTATTACTCAATTGCCACTCGGTCTGCTCGCGGCGCTGAATTTCGGCATGAATTTCACGCATGCGCCGCTGGCCAAACCAGACACTCAACAGCACAAATACAAATAAAGTCAGCGGGATTTCGTCCAGTTGCGCGTATTCATAGGTGAGCAGCCATGCATTGATACGCTCTGCCAGATCAAGCTCTGAAGACAAAACGAACGTCAGTACCACGCCTGCAATCACGATGAGCGTGTCTTGCCCTGAACGGCCTAACTTGCCGGATTTGAGCTTGCTGAATTTATGAGTGACATCAATCACAGGGATAGACCGGTTATAAGAATGCATGACTGAAGGGCCAAAGTTTTAAAGCTGCACTACTTTTGATTTAAAGCGGTGCTGAGAGCGTGTTGCTCCAACCTGCGCCACTATAGACCACATCAATGGCCAGCACTCAGTGAAAAATTCCCGTTAATCGCCAGTCTTCACGAATGAATTCTTGAAGTCATCATAGGGAATCTTTCATCTATTGCCTTTGTTACAAATTATTAACAATTTCGGTCGTGAACTGCGGCATTCGGGGGGGATGCCCACAACACCACGTGAAACGCATTCTTGAGAGATTAGGAGAAACTATGAAAGTAAAATCATCTAGTGCCATTCTTGGCGCTTTGGTCGGAGGCTTGTTTGCAAGCGTTTCCGGCCTGGCCATGGCAGATGCAGATTTGGACAAGCAGGTAAATACACCTGGTGCCTGGCCAATCGCAACCGGTGGCTACTATAGCCAGCACAACAGCCCACTGGCGCAAATCACTAAATCCAACGTTAAAAACGTGAAAGCTGCGTGGTCATTCTCCACCGGTGTACTGAATGGTCACGAAGGTGCGCCATTGGTGATCGGTGACATGATGTATATCCACTCTGCTTTCCCGAACAACACATATGCCCTGAATCTGAACGATCCGGGCAAAATCGTCTGGCAACACAAGCCTAAACAGGATGCTTCAACCAAAGCAGTGATGTGCTGTGACGTCGTTGACCGCGGCCTGGCTTATGGCGCTGGTCAGATCGTCAAGAAAACAGCCAACGGCCACTTGCTGGCGCTGGATGCCAAATCAGGCAAAATCAACTGGGAAGTGGAAGTTTGCGATCCTAAAGTGGGTTCAACACTGACACAAGCCCCGTTTGTGGCTAAAGACACCATCCTGATGGGTTGTTCAGGTGCCGAGCTGGGTGTACGTGGTGCCGTTAACGCATTCGACCTGAAAACAGGTGAACTGAAATGGCGTGCATTTGCGACCGGTTCTGATGACTCTGTACGTCTGGCTAAAGACTTCAACAAAGACAATCCTCACTATGGTCAATTCGGCCTGGGTACAAAAACCTGGGAAGGCGATGCCTGGAAAA
>JALDYP010000016.1:0-50818 GCA_032153875.1 Methylophilus sp. | reverse complement strand
CGCTGCTTTTCCATGCGATTTTATTCTGGGGTTTCTTGCTGGACTTGCTGAAGCCTATGAAGGAGCCTTCACAGGAACCTATCAATGTAGTGCTGGACCTGGGGGTGCCAGTGAAAAGCCAGCCGAAACCGGTTGAACCGCCACCTGAGTTACCGCCTGAACCACCCAAACCGCAGCCTAAACCCAAGCCACAGCCGAAAGAAGCACCCAAGCTGCCGAAAAAAATCATTCAGTCGCAGCGTCCGGATAATGCTTTCAAACTGCCTGAGCCCAAGCAACAACCCAGGGTTGAAAAGCCATCGAACCTGCCGCCGCCACCCAAGGTGGAGGAGGATTTCTCCAGCATGATTAAGCGCAAGCAGACTGACCGTAACTCGGAAGAAATGGCGGCCAAGGAAATTAACGATGCCGCTGCGGCAGCAGAACGTGGCCCTTCCGAAGATGAGCGGCGCACTAAAAACATCATGAACAACCTCAAGTTCGGTACCAATGGTTTGTTTATGATCAAGCGCATGGATCCTTACAATGCCAGCTTCAGCTTTAAAGGCTGGGTCAATGATTACACCTCGGCCAATACCCAGTTTTACCAGGTTGAAGCGGGTACAGGCGAAGATATCCGCCTGGTGATGATACGCCGCATGATCGCGATCATCCGCGAGCATTACAATGGTGATTTCGACTGGATCTCCAACCGCCTGGGTCGCACAGTGACCTTGTCCGCAAGGCCTGCCGACAGCGCCGGACTGGAAGATTTCCTGATGAAGGAATTCTTCGGTCCAAACTACAAGAGCCAGGATTTATACGGGCATTAACGTTTAATAAACCTTTCCATGCAAACTTCACCTGCTGATACCCGATTGCCGAAACAAAACAGATGGCGCAAGGGTTCAGCACTGGCGCCATCGTTGTTTTCAACACTGACTGCCATACTTATACTCATTTGCTGGCTGACAGGGGTGACATGGCTGGGCCTGGCCTATTTTGCGGGACTGGGGGTCACCGTGATCACCATGCTCTATCTGCTGGGTGTTTTGTGGGCAGCGTTTTTCCTGCGCTTTGCCGCTGCGCTGCTGACAGCGATCACTGCTTTTGTTCTGATCAATTACTGCTTTATTGAGCCGCGTTTCAGTTTAAGTGTCGCCAGCACACAGTCGTTGGTTATTCTGCTGGTATTCGCCATCGTCGCCTTGACAGTCAGCAGCGTGATGCAGCGTTTAAAACAGCAGATGCTGCAATCCCGCCTGGCGGCGCAACAATCCCGTTTTTTCCAATCTTTGGCTGAGCTGCTGGCTGCGCAATCAACTACCGAAGCATTGTTGCAAGCGGCTTGCCAGCATATTGCCGAAGTGTTTGGGGTGCAGGCGCGCGTGGTGCGCCTGAGTGAAGCGAGTGAGTTGATCTGGCTGGCAGGAAATGAACCAGAAAAAACATCAATCCCGGTCCAGGCTGCCAGTGTGGAATGGGCGCTGGATTTTAACCGGCCGGTGGGGGCGGGCACCACGGATTGGCCAACCCTGGATTATTGCCTGTTGCCATTCGGCTTTTCGCAACGGGTCGTGCTGGTGCTGGATGCCTCAGGCAGCCTGCCAGACTTGCACTTTTTGCAATTGCTGACGCATCAGTGCGCGCAGGCGTATATCAAACTCAGCCAGCAGATTGCGCTTGCCCAGGCCGAGCTCAGCGCCAGTGAGGCGAATTTCAAGAAAACCCTGCTGACTGCTTTGTCGCATGATATGCGTACACCATTGACCGTCATTCTTGGCGCAGCCAATGTGCTGACTGACAGTCAGATCCCGCTCACTGAAACCCAGTCCGGACAGTTACTGGAAAGCATACAGGCGGAGACGACTTACCTTAGCCAGGCCACCGAAAATATCCTTACCCTGGTCAAACTTGATGCCGGGGCCAGCAGCCTGCAACTTGACTGGCAGTCGCCACAGGATGTTATCCAGCATGTGGTCAGCCGTTATCAGCGCCGTTCGCCGCCGGAGGCTTTGCAGGTGAATGTGAGCGATGAGGAAGTACTGGTCAGGATGGATGCGGTACTGGTCGCCCATGCGCTGGCAAACCTGATCGACAATGCGATTTGCTGGCGCAGTCCAGTTTCTGCGATTGAGGTGATACTTTCCATTCATGATGCATGGCTACACATTTCAGTGCTGAATCAAGGGCCGGGCTTCCCGCAAGGATTTGCCATTTCGGCGTTTGCGCCGCATAAGCAACGACCTGGTGGCACCCGCGGTTTTGGATTAGGTCTTTCTATTGTGGATACGGTGATGCAGTTACACCAGGGTAAACTGCAGATCAGTTCAACGCCCGATCAGCAAACTTGTGTGCAGTTACTGTTCCCGTTTGTCCGCGCCAGTGAGTTCATTGTCTCATGAGTGATAAACAGCCAACCTTATTGCTGGTTGAAGATGACGCAGGGGTATACCAGTTCCTGGTGCCAGCCTTATCTGCACATGGCTATCGCGTGTTACACGCGCGTGACCTGGCGCAAGCCAGGCAAGCCAGCGATTTTTCTATGGTCATTCTCGATTTAGGATTGCCGGATGGCGACGGCGAGCAGTTCATCTCCACCTTGCGTGCCTATTCCGATGTACCGGTGCTGGTATTGTCTGCCCGCCAGGATGAGGCGGACAAAGTGCATTGCCTGACCCTCGGCGCCGATGATTACCTGATGAAACCTTTTGGCCTGCCTGAGTTGCTGGCGCGCATCCAGGTGGCTTTAAGGCGCACTGCCATGATGCAAATGCGTGACCACACTTATCAACATGAAGGATTGCTGATTAACCGCGCCAGCGGCATAGTCACTAAAGAGGGTGTGCAATTGCACCTGAGCCCGATAGAACATGCATTGCTGATGCAGCTGGCCAGCAAACCCGGCACTATTTTTACCCATAGCCAGTTACTGACCAGCGTGTGGGGGCCGGAATATGTAGATGACACGCATTATCTGCGTATCCATATCGGCAGGCTGCGCAGCAAGCTGGAAACCACGCCTGCTGAACCTCGCTATCTGCTCACCGAGCTGGGCATCGGTTACCGTCTCGCCTGATTCTCTTCTTTAGTTTTTTATCCGTCTTTGCCTTGGTTGTTTATGCGTTTGATATGCGACCAAGCGCATATTGATAACCATCAATCACTAACAAGAGGATGCGATGGACAACTTATCAATCAAGAAGAGCGGACTGGCGGCATTGGCACTCGGTGCCATAGGCGTAGTGTATGGCGATATAGGCACCAGCCCGCTGTATACCATGCAGGTTATTTTCAGTGAAAGCACTGGCGTGCCGCTTAACCAGACCAATATCCTGGGCGCGGTATCGGCTATTCTCTGGCTGCTGACCTTTGTCGTGACTTTCAAATATGTGCTGCTGGTGTTGCGTGCGCATAACAAGGGCGAGGGCGGCGTCATGGCTTTATTGTCGCTCGCACTCTCTACCTTGAAGCCGCAGGATAAACGTGCCAGTGGTTTGCTGTTGCTGGGTGTACTCGGTGCTGCACTATTCTATGGGGACAGCGTACTCACTCCCGCTATTTCAGTATTGTCGGCAGTCGAAGGTTTGCAAGTGGTTTCGCCAACACTGGCAGCACAAGTATTACCTGTTTCCATCGGCATTTTGATCGGCCTGTTCTGGTTCCAGCGACATGGCACGCATGCGGTCGGGCGCTTTTTTGGCCCGATTGTGATTATCTGGTTCCTGGCGCTGGCTAGTATAGGCGTGTGGCAGATTGCGCAAGTGCCTGAAGTATTGCAGGCGATTCAGCCGCAATATGCCTGGCAGTTCCTGCAATCTCGCGGCGGTGCCATGTTTATTGCGATAGGCGCTATTCTGCTGGCGGTGACTGGTGCTGAAGCCTTGTATGCCGATATGGGGCATTTCGGCCGGCCTGCGATCCAGATGGCGTGGCTGGGCCTGGTGTTTCCGTGCCTGGCCTTGAATTACCTGGGGCAGGGCGCTTTATTGTTGCAGCATCCTGAAGCCGTCAGCAATCCTTTTTACTTGTCTTTCCCGCAACCTTTGCTGATCCCTGCGGTGATACTGGCCACACTGGCAACCATTATTGCGTCGCAAGCAGTGATTTCCGGTGCTTTTTCCATGACCCGCCAGGCGATTCAGTTAGGCTTTTTGCCACGTATGCGCATTATCCATACTTCTGCCAGCGAGTCCGGCCAGATCTATATGCCTGCGGTTAACTGGGCATTGTTGCTGGCGGTGATCATCGTCTGCCTGGCATTCCAGAGTTCATCGGCGCTGGCATCTGCCTATGGTATTGCGGTTACCGGCACCATGTTTATCACGACCATATTGATCTATTTCGTCATGCGTCACCGCTGGCATTTTCCGGCCTGGTTGTGCTGGTCATTAGTAGGGCTGTTGGCGGTGGTGGATGGCGTATTGTTTGGCTCGGCCGCGATGAAGTTTATGCAGGGTGGCTGGTTCCCGATTGCTTTAAGTGTATTGCTGATTATCTTGATGACCACCTGGAAAAAAGGCCGCCATCTGTTATTAACCGGCCTGGTGCAGACTGACCCTAAGCTGTCAGCGCTGATCGCCAGCATTGCAGAAAGCAAACATCCACGCGTGCCAAGGACGGCGGTATATATGGTCTCCAACCTGGAAACGGTACCGCAGGCACTGCTGCACAACCTCAAGCACAACCAGGTACTGCATCAGCGTAACCTGCTGGTGAACGTGGTGTTTGAAGATGTGCCGTTACTGAATACGCAAGCGCGCGTCAATGTGCAAAAGCTGGCGGAAGGTTTCTGGCAGGTTGAGCTGCGCTATGGCTTTATGCAGCATGCCGATGTGCCACAGGCTTTGCTGGGGCTGACACTGGATGGCGAATCCCTGGACCCGTTCACTAACTCTTACTTTTTGAGCCGCGATATCATCGTGCCGGATGTAGGTGGTGGCATGCCGCGCTGGCGTGACCAGTTGTTTTCAGTGATGTCGCGTAACGCGAGTAGTGCGGTGGAGTACTTCAATATTCCGGCCAATAGCGTGATCGAGCTGGGTAGCCGGGTGCAGATATAACGACTTGAATAAGTCTTCACGGAAAATAAAAAAGGTACCTTGCAGGAGCCATGCAAGATACCTGAGAAAACTTAATCGTTAATGTAGAAACTTATTGATCACTCATGGGGCCGCAATGGCCCCATGGCTTATGCTGCTGCGGCGTATCTGGCAACTTTTTCAGGTTTGGCCTGATAGGTCGTTTGCGATTCAGGCAGCTTGTACTGGCTTACAGTATCGTTAAGTCTGTGCGCCTGCTCTACCAGCGACATCGCGACCGCTGCGGCCTCTTCAACCAGCGCCGCGTTTTGCTGCGTGACTTCATCGATCTGGTTCATCGCCGAGTTGATCTGGTCCAGGCCGGTGGTTTGTTCAGCCGAGGCATCCGTGATCTCGGAAATAATATCGGAGACATTTTTGATCGATAACAGCATCTCTGTCATGGTACCGCTGGCCTGATCCACATATTGCGAGCCACTGGCGACGATGTTGGTTGAATCTGAAATCAACTGTTTGATCTCTTTCGCGGCAGTGGCTGAACGTTGCGCCAGGTTACGGACTTCATTCGCTACCACCGCAAAGCCACGGCCCTGTTCACCGGCACGGGCAGCTTCCACCGCTGCATTCAACGCCAGGATGTTGGTCTGGAATGCGATGCTGTCAATCACGGTAATGATCTCTTCGATACGGGAAGAGCTTTCGGTGATTTCCGACATGGTTTGCACCACTTTGGCGAATACCTCACCACCTTTATTCGCCACTTCGCTGGCTTTGCTGGTCATGAGGTTGGCCTGTTTGGCATTGGCCGCGTTGTGTCTGACGGTCGCGGCAATCTCTTCCAGGCTGGCTGCGGTTTCTTCCAGTGAGCTGGCCTGTTCCTCAGTGCGTTGCGACAGGTCATTGTTACCCATTGAGATCTCGGAGGCAGACAAGTTGATCGTTTCACCGGAGACTTTCACGATAGACAAGATACCGGTCATCGCATCGATGATGATATTGATGCCTTCACACAGCTGCTTGATCTCGCCAGATTTATCCCCGGTAGGGATCCTGTGTGTTAAGTCACCGGTTTGGGTATAGCGGACCACATCGTCCACCGCCTGTTTCATGGCGTGGGTTTCTTTGACTTTGGCTGAGATATCGGTCGCGTATTTCACCACTTTGAACGGGTTGCCATCCATATCAAAGATCGGGTTATAAGTCGCTTGCAGCCAGATTTCCTTGCCGCGTTTACCCACGCGCTGGTACTGGCCGCTATCCGGTTGACCGCGGCCTAGATTTTCCCAGAACTGACGGTATTCCTGGCTGGATTTATAAGCGCCTTCCACAAACATGCTGTGGTGATTGCCTATGATCTCATGGGCACTGTAACCGGTCACTGCGGCAAAGTTGTCATTCACCGCCAGGATATTGCCTTTCAGGTCAAACTCGATCACGCCCATCACTTTGCTGATGGCGGCAATCTGGCCGGAAAAATCCGCATATTGCAGTTTCTCGCGGGTGATATCAGTCGCGTATTTCACGACTTTGAATGGCTTGCCATCCATATCGAAAATCGGGTTGTAACTGGCTTGCAACCACAGTTCACGGCCGCCTTTACCAATACGCTTGTACTGGCCATCGTTGGCTACGCCCTTGGCTAACTGTTCCCACAGCTGCTTGTATTCCGCACTGCTTTTATAGGCAGGCAACACGAACATACTGTGATGGTTACCTACGATTTCCTGCGCACTGTAACCTGTCACCGCAGCGAAGTTGTCGTTAACCGAGAGGATGTTGCCCTTGAGATCAAATTCGATCACGCCCATCACTTTACCAATCGCTGCGATCTGGCCTGAAAAGTCGGCATGCTTGAGTTTGTCACGCGTGATATCGGTCGCATATTTCACCACTTTGAATGGCCTGCCATCGGTATCAAAAATCGGGTTATAACTTGCTTGCAGCCAGATTTCCCTTTTGCCTTTGCCAAAGCGTTTGTACTGGCCGTTACTGGATTCGCCCAGCGCCAGCTTTTCCCAGAACTGTCTGTACTCTGTGGTCTGCTTGTATTCTTCAGCCACAAACAGGCTATGGTGTTTGCCTACGATTTCGTCCACGTTGTAGCCGGTCACCGAGGCAAAATTGGCATTGGCGGCCAGGATATTGCCTTTCAGGTCAAACTCGATCACGCCCATCACTTTACCGATGGCCGCAATCTGGCCTGAAAAGTCAGCATGTTCCATTTTTTCGTGGGTGATATCGGTGGCATATTTGACGACCTTGTATGGGCTGCCCTCGGTATCAAGAATCGGGTTATAGCTGGCTTGCAGCCAGATTTCCCGGCCATCTTTGCCTATGCGTTTATACTGGCCGTCACTTGTTTCACCCAGGGCCAGTCTTTCCCAGAACTGTTTGTATTCAGCGCTTTCTTTATAATCCGCTGTCACAAACATACTGTGATGGTTGCCTACAATTTCCTGCACACTGTAACCGGTCACCGCGGCAAAGCCTTCATTGACCGCCAGTATGTTGCCATGGAGATCGAATTCGATCACGCCCATCACTTTATGGAGCGCTTCTATCTGGCCGCTCAGATCTATCTGTTTGAGTAACTGCTCTTTGCCGGACGAGTGTGTACTACTTTTAAAGATATTGAGCATGCCAATCCCCTTGGTCACAATTAAGATGAATTAAATTTAATTTATATTAATTTAAGTCCTCAATTATTAAGCGATGGAAAAGAAACGGATTTGTAGTGTATTTAATTGTAATAAATATAAATCACTTTAACTTCGCACAAGATCGTGATTATTTACTTGAATTTATTGAGAAAACACTTAAATAAAGGGTTTTATGCGCCTAGCGCTTGTGAATTACTTGCATATACAGCACATAAAACCTGTGCAGACATAAATTGAGATCTGCAAATTTTGGTAATGTGTGAGCCATAAAAAACCCGCCAGCTGGCGGGTTTGAATTTAATTTTTAGTTGTAGGGCAGTGTGATTAAAATGCATCCCAACCTGCGTTATCGGTACCGGTTCTGGCTTTCTTCGCATAACTCTGGCTTCTGGACTGTAATAGTGGTTTTGAGGCGCTTGTGTAGGAGCCGCTGCTGTCCTGGCCAACAAATCTGTAGTGACTTACCGTCTCTTGCAGTTTCTCCGCCTGGTTCACCAATGACATCGCTGCCGCTGCCGCTTCTTCGACCAGGGCGGCATTTTGCTGGGTCACTTCATCCATCTGGTTAACCGCGATATTGATCTGGTCTATACCGCTGCTTTGCTCTACCGAAGCAGCAGTGATTTCGCTGATCAGTTGCGAGAAGCGGTCAATCACAGTCACCAGGTCTTCCATAGTGCCGCTGGCCTGCTCAACATACAGCGAACCGTTAGCGACTTTGGTGGCAGAGTCATTAATCAGTAGTTTGATTTCCTTGGCGGCGCTGGCTGAGCGTTGTGCCAGGTTACGTACTTCACTGGCAACCACCGCAAAGCCACGGCCCTGTTCACCGGCACGTGCGGCTTCTACCGCCGCGTTTAGCGCCAGGATATTGGTCTGGAAGGCGATACTGTCAATCACAGAGATGATCTCTTCAATGCGGGCAGAGCTTTCAGTAATTTCTGACATGGTGGAAACCACTTTGCCGAATACCTCGCCACCTTTGGCTGCAATATTGCTGGCCTGGTCGGTCATATTGTTAGCCTGTTGCGCATTTTCAGCATTGTTTTTTACGTTGGAAGCGATTTCTTCCATGCTGGAAGCGGTTTCTTCCAGTGAGCTGGCTTGCTCTTCGGTGCGCTGGGATAAATCATTATTGCCCTGGGAAATCTCGGTAGCTGCCGAGTTGATGGCTTCACTGGCGATCTTGATCGAGGACAGGATATCTGTCATTTCATCGACGATGGTATTGACGCCTTCGCACAGCGTTTTGATCTCGCCTTGCTTGTTATCGGTGGCTATCCGCTGGGTCAGGTCGCCAGTCTTGGTGGCTGCGACTACTTCTGCGGTTTCCTGCACCGCCAGTTTCATGGCATTGGCTTCAGCCACTTTGGCGGTAATGTCAGTGGCATATTTCACCACTTTGAATGGTTTGCCATCGATATCAAAAATCGGGTTGTAACTCGCTTGTAGCCAGACTTCCTTGCCACCTTTGCCTACGCGCTTGTATTGGCCTTCATCGGCTTTGCCTTTGGCCAGGTTTTCCCAGAACTGTTTGTACTCAGCGCTGATTTTGTAAGCATTATCCACAAACATGCTGTGGTGCTGGCCGATAATGTCTTTTTTGCTGTATCCGGTGACGGCGGCAAAGTTGTCATTGACGTCTGTGATCTTGCCATTCAGGTCAAAGGTGATCACGCCCATGACTTTGCCAATGGCATCAATCTGGCCGGAAAAATCTGCATTTTTCAGTTTTTCGGCAGTGATGTCGGTGGCATATTTCACCACTTTGAAAGGCTTGCCAGCCGCATCAAAAATCGGGTTGTAACTGGCTTGCAGCCAGATTTCCTTGCCACCTTTGCCTATGCGTTTGTACTGGCCTTCATCGGCTTTACCGCTGCCGAGGTTTTGCCAGAACTGTTTATATTCCTGGCTGGTTTTTTGCACGGCATCTACAAACATGCTGTGATGCTGGCCAACTATTTCTTCGCGTTTGTAGCCGGTGACGGCCGCAAAATTATCATTTACTTCAGTGATATTGCCTTTGAGGTCAAAGGTAATCACACCCATGACTTTGCCGATGGCACTGATCTGGCCGGCATAGTCTGCATTTTTCAATTGCGCGCCAGTGATGTCAGTCGCATATTTCACAATCTTGAACGGCTTGCCGGTGGCATCAAAAATAGGGTTGTAGCTGGCTTGCAGCCAGATTTCCCGGCCACCTTTGCCTACACGCTTGAACTGGCCTTCGTTAGCTTTACCATCGCCTAATGCTTCCCAGAAAAGCTTGTATTCCTGACTGGATTTATAAGCTGATTCGACAAACAGGCTATGGTGCTGGCCTACGATTTCTTCGCGGCTGTAACCGGTGACGGCCGCAAAATTATCATTGACTGCGAGGATGTTGCCTTTAAGGTCAAACTCGATCACGCCCATGATTTTGTTGATGGCGGCGATCTGGCCTTGTGATTCGGCCTCGCGCTGTTTTTCTGCCGTGATATCGAAAGCATACTTAATGACTTTGAACAGTTTGCCGGTTTCATCGGCCACCGGCACATAACTGGCTTCCAGCCAGATTTCCCTGCCGGCTTTGCCCAGTCTCCTGAACTGTCCGTTATCCGCCTTGCCACGGCCAAGGTTATCCCAGAACTGTTTGTATTCCGGGCTTTTCTTGTAATGGCTGTCGACGAACATGCTGTGGTGCTGGCCAACGATTTCCTGCTTGCTGTAACCGGTCACTGCGGCAAAGTTGTCGTTGACCGCCAGGATATTGCCTTGCAGGTCAAACTCGATCACGCCCATGACCTGGTGGATGGCCTGGATCTGGCCACTGTCATCGCGCTGTTTAGCCGTGTCAGGTTTAGCGGTTTTTCCAGTCAGTCTGTTCAGAAAATCAATGCTCATAGTGTTGGCCTCAATGGGAGTTGCTTTCAACGATTGTTGGTTTTTTGTTACCGTATATTAAATATTAAATCTGCTAAAAAGGATTGCGCGATAAGGAATGGATTTCTGTTCTATTTCACTGACTAAAGTGCTTTTTCCGGCTTTATTCAACGTTTGTTAAATATTATTTATATAAATAAACAACCGTGAATGAAATAAGAAATACGCTGCTTTCTGTGCGCTGGCTGATCACCTTTGCAAGCCTGGGAAGCTTATATTGACTGGCTCCAGGTTTATGTAGCTTGAATGCCTCCTGTCAGTTTTTGCGTAGTCACTACTGTTTGCACTGACTGGGCTGGTGATCTTTACCCGTTTGGAAAGCGACTCCAATCGCGATAAAATCAAGCCATATCCTTACCAGAATAAAGGTTTACGTTTATGAGTATTCAGCACTTTGCGCCCGGAGAAGTGATCAATATCCGCCCGTACGGCAACAATTTTGAGGAAGCGATCTCTGAAACCCTGATCCGGGAAAGTCATATTGAAGTATTCCGGTTTGTACTGAGAGCGGGTAAGACCACGCCGGAACACACTGCCGCCGGTGCCATGACCATCCAGTGCATAGAAGGCGAAGTGGAACTGGACCTGGCAGGGGATAAACGGACATTGCCAGCGCTGGGCTTGATGTATTTAAGTGCCGGTGCCGCGCACACAATCAAAGCGCTCGCTGACACCACGCTGCTGATTACTATCCTGCTGGCGCGCGAGTAATTTGCAGGGATGAACTAATCGGCAATGTCCAACCCTAAAATACCTAGCCATTTTAGTTTTCAATGATGCTATTTAACCTGGATATTGAGTTCCAAACAAAAATAAGAGAAATCTGATGAGCATTATTCTTCGACTACATAAGGTCTGCAACGAGTGCGGATTTATCTGGTACCCCAAAGATGAGGCAGTCTCGTCCAGTTGCCCGAATTGCGGCAGCGAAAATACCACCAATGAAAAATTCAACTATGTCGCCACCGTCTTATTTTATCTGGTCGGGGTGATCGTATTAGGCATGGTGATCGTCAGCCTGAATACGCACGAGCCACCGCCGGTGGTTGAACCTATCAGTGATGTGGCTGATTCCTTGACCAAAGCTGAGCAGCAGATCGATTTGCCTGAAGCAGAGGAGGAGTCTGAAAGCGACGCACAACCACCGCGAGTAGCGCCTACGGTCACACCAGCGGTGACCGAAAAACTTGCACCTGCTGTCGAACAGGCCGTCGTTGCCCAGACGCCACAGCCTGCTGCTGAAGTGCCAACCCCGGCCAAAGCTGAACCCGCGCCGGTAGAGGATTTGCGGCCACTCGCGAATGTATCGACTTCCCAGATCACGTTTAGCTTATGGAGTGTTTCTGAACTCAGGCTGAGAAGGGCCTATACCAACTTGCTGAATAACGGCTCTGCCACTGCCGAGGCGAACAAAAAAGAATATCTGCATTTTGTCAGCAGCAGAGCAAAAAAATGCGGGGAGTTAAATCCCGAGTTTGAAAAGAACATCAACTCGATTGAGAAGATTAAATTCAAGGATGGCGATTCCAAAGTGCTGGAGTGCCATGCTTCTGAAAACACCAGTGAATACAATAAATTGAACATCGCCGTCGAAGAGTATTAAGGCGCGAAGCCTGCAGTTCTAAATTTGCTGGATTTAAACCTCCCGTCAGGAGAGCACTATGAAGAAGAGTGGTGTGATCGTTGTTGATTTGCAGAATGAATACCTGCCGACCGGCAAGCTGCCTTTATCTGGGATTGAAGCTGCAGTCGCCAATGCCGCCAGGGTGATAGCCCATGCGCGGGAAAATGGAGTTCCGGTATTTCATATCCGGCATGAATTCGCCAATGGTGAAGCGCCGGTATTTGTTCCCGGTACCGATGGCGTAAACATTCAGCCAGCAGTAGCGCCTTTGGGGCGCGAACCTGTGATCGTCAAAAATCATATTAATGCATTCCGTGATACTGACCTGAAACAGCAGCTGGATGCGCAGGGCGTTGAAGAAGTCATTGTCGTCGGCGCGATGAGTCATATGTGTATTGATGCTGTGGTACGTGCGGCGGTAGATATGGGCTATGTTGCCACCATTTTGCACGATGCCTGTGCCACACTGGACCTGGAATTTGACGGTGTCACCGTGCCAGCGGCACAAGCGCATGCCGCAGCCATGGCGGCATTTGCGTTCGGTTATGGGTCGGTGATTTCTACCGACAAATATCTTGCCTGATGGCTGGAAGCAGTTGATTGCGACTTAGCTATCAATAAAAAAAGACTCAAGGTGTAACACCATTGAGTCTTTTTTTACGGGGCAAGCCGGTTTAGAACAAGTGTGTAAACAGCCAGTACAAGCTGCCGGACAAGATCATCGCCATTGGCAATGTCAGTACCCAGGCCATCAGCAGGTTACGGATGGTCGACATCTGCAGACCTGATTTATTCGCCGCCATGGTACCCGCCACGCCGGATGACAATACATGCGTAGTCGATACCGGTAAGCCATACATATCTGCCGCGCCAATCATGGTCATGGCAACCAGCTCAGCGGAAGCGCCCTGGCCGTAAGTCAAATGCGTTTTGCCGATCTTCTCGCCGACGGTGACGACAATCCGCTTCCAGCCAACCATAGTGCCCAGGCCCAACGCAATGGCGACGGCTACTTTTACCCATAACGGGATGAATTTGGTCGCGCCATCGATTTCCTTTTTAAACGCGGTCACATTGGCTTTGGTGTCCGCGTCGAAAGTAACAGTGTTATCTTTATCCAGCAAGCGGATCGCTTCAGAAACCAGGTACATGTCGTTACGCACGTTACCTACCTGCTCAGCCGGTACTTCAGCTAACGTGCCGTATGCTTTTACCTGTCCGCCTATGCTGCCGGTCATGGCCGCCAGGGCAGGAATCAATTGCGGCGTCACCGTTTTGGTACGCACATATTCAGTAAGGTCATGACGCGCTGCCTGGTCGTTGGCAGGCGGTGCAATGCTGGTATTTTGCGCCAGAGATTGTTGCGTGACATGTGCTACCGCGACAAACCTGGTCATCTGATCCACCGGCATTGCGCGGTTCAAGGCGTACGCCATCGGCACCGTACCCACCAGGATCAGCATGATCAGGCCCATGCCTTTTTGACCATCGTTAGAGCCATGCGCAAATGACACGCCGGTACAGGTCAAAATCAGCAAGCCACGAATCCATAACGGTGGTGGTTTGTTGCCTTTAGGTTCCTGGTACAGCTCTTTGCTTTTGACGAACGCTTTGAGTGACAGCAACAACAGTGCAGCGAAGAAGAAACCAATAACAGGGGAGAGCAGTAATGAGTAACCGATTTTAGTGGCTTGCGCCCAATCCACACCGCTGGTGCCATCACGGCCGTGCATCAGCGCATTCGCTACGCCTACGCCGATAATTGAGCCAATTAACGTGTGCGATGAAGAAGCTGGCAAGCCCAGCAACCAGGTGCCCAGGTTCCACATGATCGCGGCGATCAGCAAGGCAAATACCATGGCAAAACCAGCGCCTGAGCCCACCTGTAATATCAGCTCGACCGGCAATAACGAAATAATGCCGAACGCCACCGCACCGCTGGAAACCAACACGCCCAGAAAGTTGAACATGCCAGACCAGATCACTGCGAAGTTGGCCGGTAATGAGTGGGTGTAAATCACGGTCGCCACTGCATTGGCAGTGTCATGGAACCCATTGACGAATTCGAATCCCAGCGCAATCACCAGTGCCAGGCCTAATAATATAAATGGCACCCAGGTTGTGGTAGGTGCGCCGGTGTCACTCACGTCTGTCATCAGGCTGAAGCCGGTGTAGATTAAACCTGCCACCATCAAGCCTATGAAGATGAGTGTGGTCAGTGCACTCGGTTTTTTATCCAGATTTGGCCTGGAAGTTGACACGCTTTGAAAGCGGGACGATGGGCTAGCCGCTGAAGTATCCATAAATATTCGCCTGAGTTTTTAACGGGATACCAGCAGTATTGTTTTTAAAGATGACAGTTTGATGACAAAGGCGGACGTTTAAAAAATGCCTGAAAATTAATTAGTCATCAAACTGTCATATAAAAAACCTAGCATTTTCAAGTTATTCAATAAACCCTGCGGAAGCCACATGACAATCTCTGACGAAATCCCCAATGCTGATGAGCGATTTAACAATGAAATGATGGATAGCTTCGATGAAGAACTCGAAATGGAGCTGGACGACGAGCGCATGGACCAGATCCTGAACGAGTTTGCCGATGCCTCAGAAATCTATGGTTTGCATACTGAAAAATCACAAACTTCGGTATCTGACCGCCAGACTTACTTCAAAGAGCTGTTTCGTTTGCAAGGCGAGCTGGTCAAGCTGCAGGACTGGGTGGTGCAAAACAAACTGAAAGTCGTGGTACTGTTTGAAGGCCGTGATGCCGCAGGTAAAGGGGGCGTGATCAAGCGCCTCACCCAGCGCCTGAATCCACGCGTGTGCCGTGTCGCCGCATTGCCAGCCCCTAGCGAGCGTGAACGCACCCAATGGTATTTCCAGCGTTATATCTCGCACCTGCCAGCTGGCGGTGAAATCGTGCTGTTCGACCGCAGCTGGTATAACCGCGCCGGGGTTGAGAAAGTCATGGGTTTTTGCAACGACGAAGAATACGAAGAGTTTTTCCGCTCGGTGCCTGAGTTTGAGAAGATGCTGGTACGCTCCGGCATCATCCTGATCAAATACTGGTTCTCGATCACTGACGACGAACAGCATTTACGCTTTATGACGCGTATCCATGACCCGTTAAAACAATGGAAGCTGAGCCCGATGGACCTGGAATCGCGTCGCCTGTGGGAGCAATACACAAAGGCGAAAGAAGTGATGCTTGAGCGCACCCATATCCCTGAAGCGCCCTGGTGGGTGATTGAAGCGGTGGATAAGAAGAAAGCGCGCCTCAACTGTATCAGCCATTTACTCAGCCAGATTGAGTATGGCAATGTGGAGCATCCGCCAGTGGTATTACCTAAACGCGTGCACAACGCCGATTACATCCGCGGGCCTGTGCCTAAAGAGATGTTTGTACCTGCCAGATATTGATCTTAAGGGGAGGTTAGAATTAGAGCCACTTGCTTTTTTACCAGGTGGCTTTGTACTAGCCTCTGCTGACGATAGCCTGATTCAATGCTTGCAGCACATGCTCAATATCCTGTTTCTTGTGGCTGACTAATGCGTGGTGCTCACCAGCTGAAGTATTCAACACCACAGCATATTTTGGCTTTTCGATAGTCCAGGCAATCAGCCCGATAATAATCGCCACCGCGCCAGCCATCAGCAAAACGCCTGCGGTATACAACTCAAGCATTTCACCTATCAGCAGCAAAAAACCGATAAATAAAAACAGAATCGCTATGCCGTGTTTTGGCTCCACCACGCCAGGCTTTACCGAAGTCACACTGTGCATGGCATAAGTCTGGCTACGCACGATAAACCGGCTGTTGCTGACCGTGACACCATCAAAATTGAAAAATACTGTTTCTTCCATCACTCCAACCTTGTCTCAAGTAGCATGAATCATTAATGACTCCCACCACAGATTTAAATTCATTGAATGCGCATTCAATTGAGTTAGTTATCGCAATATCTAGTATGATGCGGATTCAGCTTGCTCTTAGCGGATTCAATGGCCAGGACGCAGGCAAAAACTGCAATATGCGGTTTTAATGACATGCACTATGGTACTAGCTTGCCAGTCACCAATAAAAAGCTCAATTCAGTACGTTAAACATGGATAAACATCATGGATGGCTTCACTCTCGCAGGCACCTCCTTCACCGAGCATTTTCACGTGTGCGCGTTTTTCAACAGCAGGGCTGATGAATACGATGTGCTACTGCCTTTTTACGCCGAGGCACACGGCCAGGGTGAGAAAACCCTGCACCTGGTGAATCCGAATAATGTAGATGATCATAAAAGCCGCCTGAGCGAATATGGTATCAACGTGCCGGAACTGGAAAAATCCGGCCAGGTGGAAGTGGCGACCTGGTCGCGCTCTTACCTGGAAGATAACGGTACCTTTAAACGCGAAAGCATGTTGTCCAAACTGATTGATGCCCGTAACACGGCCATCAATGATGGCTTCCCGCGTTTGCGCGTAGTAGGCGACATGGACTGGGTATTTCTGGAAGACATGGATTTCCGGGGCATTCTGTCTTACGAGGCAGAGGTCAACGAGTTTCTGGTGGTGAACAAGCAGCCTGCTGTATGTGTTTACGACATTGCCAAACTGACCGGCTCCATGATGATGGATTTACTCAGAACGCATCCCCTCACGCTGGTCAATGGCGTGGTACAGGAAAACCCGTTTTACACTCCGGCTTCTGAATTACTTGCAGAGCTGAATTCCCGCGAATCTGAACAGGCTTATGGAAGAAAACAAGGTTAGCTATCTAAGGTTAATCAACACTCCGCTACAACAGGGCGGAGAAGTTTTTCCACCCAAATTTGCCGAAACCCTGCGCAACCTGATGGGCTTGCTTGCGCTCCCTGGCTTATGGATAGGCCGTAATGCGCAGGCCATCATGAGGATCACTTTTGAAGCCATCGAAAGAGCGATTCCCATCCGCTTTCTTTACTCCGAAGCGCAGCTGGAACCCGATGCGATTTCCGCCTTGCTGATGTGGGATCGTAATTTTGAATCCGAAGACCTGCTCAATACCTGGGAAAATGAAATCAGCAGCATCAAGTTTATCGAGATGCACGAAGGTAAACCCTACGAGCTTGAAATCAGGAACGAGACGTTGCGCATGGTCAGGCTAAGCCTGGGCTACGGGCCGACCGCAGGCACCATCTGGCTAGGCTCTGCCAAGCAGGATTTTCCTACACTGACCGATCTCGCATTTATCCGCGCGGCAATTACCCTTGCTGGCACCGGCATTCTGACTGCCAAAGCGCAGCAGGAAGCAGAAAAAGCCAATCGTGCCAAAGATGAATTCATGGCGATTCTTGGCCATGAATTAAGAAACCCGCTGGCGCCAATCATGATGTCCGTCGATGTGCTCAAGCTCAAGAACAAAGGCGAGTTGCCCAAAGAGCTGCAAATTATTGACCGCCAGTCCAAACACCTGGCGCAACTGGTCGATGACTTGCTGGATGTATCGCGTATCACCTCCGGTAAAATCGTGTTGAAGGATGACCTGGTCAACCTGAATGATGTGCTGGCGAGGGCGATTGAAAACTGCGCGCCATTGCTCAATGAAAAACGCCACCATCTAAGCCAACAGTTGCTAAACGACCCGCAGCCGATTATCCGGGGCGATAGCTACCGCCTTATTCAGATTTTCACCAACCTGTTGAACAATGCCGCCAAGTTCATGAGCGAAGGCGGGCATATCCATGTCAGCTCTGCATTGAATGGCGCCATGATTCAAATCTGTGTGCAAGATCAAGGCCCGGGTATTTCAGCAGACCTGATCCCGAATATCTTCAATATGTTCGAGCAGGGCGGGCAAACCATTGAGCGCTCCAAAGGCGGTCTGGGCATAGGCTTATCTGTGGTAAAAAGCCTGGTGGAATTACACGCAGGCCGCGTACAAGTGGAAAGTACCGAAGGCCAGGGCGCCAGATTTTCAGTATTGCTGCCATTAGTGTTTGAAAGCAATATCGAGTCATCAGCTACTGTTCAAACGATTGCCGCAGCCCCGGCGAAGAAAATTCTGTTGGTAGATGACAACCTGGATGGACTGCAAATGCTGGCAGAATACCTGGAGATTATCGGCTACACATTGGCTACCGCTGCACACCCGCAGCAGGCGCTGGGTGTGATTGAGTCGTTCGCGCCGGATATTGTTATCCTGGATATTGGATTGCCGGAAATGTCAGGCTATGAATTAGCCGGGCTGATCCACAGCAAATCCAAACAAAAGCCATTCATGATCGCGCTGACCGGCTACGGCCAGCAAAAAGATATCGCCATGTCCAGACAAGCCGGGTTTGATTATCACCTGACCAAACCGATTGCACTGGATACACTGGAAGATGTGCTGTCGAAATTCAATGTGGATTGATGAGCAGCTCGACTATCAACCAGCGTCATGGGTTAATTGTTTTATATGATGCTGGCGAAAATCGTACGCATAGAATCAATAACAATATCGCACCTAGGATCATGGCAACCCAGGCATGTGTCAGGTCTGCAAACTTGTCCCGCATTACCCCGGCCAGCAAGGGCATGAAGCTCGCAATGATGTAACCACCTCCCTGAACAAACGCGGTTAACATACCGGCCTCAGTGGGGTCTTGGATATGGTCCAGCGTCAGGATAAGTGACAACGGGAATAGGGCGCCGATACCAAAGCCAAGTAACAGACTCGCTATCAAAGCCAGTTCCAGCGGTGCAAAAATCAGGCAAGCCAGGCCAGCCATCAGCAGAACAAGCGCGGCAAAAAGTGGCTGACGTCTATCGCTAAAGTGTCCTATCCATGCAGAAACCGCCAGCCCGGCAATCACTTCTGCCAATGTTAGTCCGCCCAGCAGAAAACCTGCTTCTGATGGCTGCCAACCCAGACTGGTGTAATAGGGTGGCAGCCAAGCCAGTACAAGGGTGTAAGCCGCAGTGCCCACGCCAAAAAAGAGCATTAGCTCCCAGGCTCTGTGATTTCTCCAGTAGTTCTGTCGCTCTGTTTGATTGGCAGGCTTTGCTGCTGTCAAAGTCGCTTCGTTTTTGGTTACCCAAAGCCAAAGTATTAGCGCCAGTAAAGCAGGCACTGCCCACATAGATAACGCAAAAGACCATCCCGAATATTCGGCTAGCTTCGCTGATGAAGAAGCCGCAATCGCAGCACCCGCCATAATGCCCGTTGTATACAGCGCGAATACGCGCCCGGCATCGGCAGGAAAGCTGCGCTTGATAAAAGCAGGCAGCAAGGTTTGCGTGAGTGCGATACCAACACCGGCTAACACCGCAGTCGACAATAAGCTAAAGCCGCTGGTGGCTGCATAGCGCATGCCGCAGGCAGTCAAAATCAGCGTTATGCCTAAGCTTATCCCGCTCCGTTCGGTGAATAGGCCAGCGATCTGGCGTCCAAATAATGCACACAGCCCCATTACAAATACTGGCAGCGTAGTCAGCAAACTTGATTGGGTATGAGAAAGTCCAGTCTCAGCTTCAATCACGTCTAGCAATGGCCCGATTGCCGCCATGACAGGACGCAGATTGAGGGCGATACCGACAATGGCGGTCATCAGCAAAACATTCAAATAACGATGATTACTCATTAATATATCTCTACGTAAAGATTCTTTGTGGGAAATAATATACGCAGAATTGGCAATTAACAATGCTAAAATTGAAAGCTAAGATAACTTCACATAGAGATACTAATGAGTGATCGAGCAAATCTGGCTATTGAACAATGGGGAAAAGAGCGCCCGGATATTGACGCAAAAGTCATGGCTTTAGTCGGAAGGTTGCTGGAAGCGACCAGCCTGATAGAGCGGGATTGGCTGTACCCATTGGCAACGCAGTTTGAACTTCATCAGGGAGAGTTTGACGTGATCGCAACCCTCAGGCGTTCAGGCGAGCCTTATGCGCTCACCCCGACAGCGCTTTATGAAAGCCTGATGCTGTCATCTGGCGCCATGACCAGTCGGCTGGACCGGTTAGAGAATAAGGGTTTAATTGAGCGTGGCCGTGCACCTGAAGACAGGCGCAGTATTTTGGTAAGGCTTACGCCCGCAGGGTTGGCGCTGATTGATAAACTGTTGCCACTTCATGTGGCAAACGAGCAGCAAGCGTTGGCTGCGTTAAGTCAGGCTGAGCAGGGGCAGTTGGATGCGCTTCTTACAAAACTGCTTAGAGGTCTGCATAAGGAGGTGTAAGGTGAATTTGAAGTTTATGCCAACCTACGTTTATTTGCGGTTAGCAGCTTTTATTTTAAGCATATTGATTTTCATGCTTGGTTACGGATCTATCAATTTAGGTCTTAGCGCACGCGAAGAAACACTTCAATTTAAAAACAATGGAGTGCGTGTGCCTGGAACTTTGATTGGGTACCGATATTTTGAAGGGCATGGACGCTTTCGTGCCGGCGATAGACCGGTATTCAGCTATGTCGCGAATGGAGCTCAATTTACCTATGTTGTAAGTGATTATGGCGTTGCCACGAACCTTAAAAAGAAAGTACTTGCAACTCAGAAAGTAACAATCACTTATATGCCGGACAATCCTGAAAGAGCACGTATTGAACAATGGAATCGAGGTTCTATGGGAGTACTGGAAATAACCTTGGGGACTTTAATTTGCATAGGAGCATTTGTTTTGGTTTATGAAGGTATGAGGATATCTTCCAACCAGTATTAATAAAAAGCCCCAGGCGCTGACCCCGGCATTTACCACCAAACCTGATAATAAACAGCGATGTGAGTTGATTGTGCCGGCAGTTACTACAGCCAGAGTCAGACCGCTACATAACAAAAGGCCGGATAAACCGGCCTTTTTGATTACACTGTGTTGAGATTAACAATTACCTTTTTTGGCTTGTCCTGGCGGGCAGTGGTCGCGAACTACAACACAGCCGGGCAACAATAAGCTGAATACAGTCAATAAAATAATGGTTTTTTTCATCGTGATTTCCCTTGAAATTGCTGAAGTATCTGGTTGGTTGAAAACCCTGATGTGCAGGGCGTGATTCTTTGATCACTTTGGCGAGTATACACCACGCAATTTAACAAACATTGCTACATTAGTAGTAATGGGCCATTGTCAGAAAATTTTGGCACCTTTAAAATCTCGATTGCAGTAAAAAAATATCAATAAATCATTCAAGGAGAATACTATGCTCGGGAAAGCATTTTTATTTGCTGGATTACTGGTTTCAATCGGGGCTAATGCAACGACAGCAACGCTCAACCAAAGTGGTACTGATATCAATGGCGCATCGGTAGACAAAACGACCATTATCAGCTTACCAACACAAGCTACTGTTTTTGATTTTGTGGGTGCACTGGATGCTGTTGGTAGCGTGCAGAACAATCAAAACGCAGGCGCTGAATTTGGCTTGTATCTTGGTAATAATTTAATAAAAGATATTAGCTATTTTACTGTCGACACTACAAACAATATCTATTCATTCAGCTTCTTAAATCTGGCAGCCGGTGATTATAGTTTCCGCTTTAATATCAATGGCAACGTAGCAAGCAGAGCTTATTCATTCACCTCTACTATTTCTCCAGTAACTACTCCAGTACCTGAACCTGAAAGCCTGAGCCTGATGCTGGCTGGCCTGGGTTTGGCTGGTGTATTTGCCAAACGCCGTAAACAAGCTTAATTCGCCTATATAAAAATAGCTGTAAAACAAAAACGGGAGCATCAGCTCCCGTTTTTTATTGTTTCTTAGATCTTAATGGTCTGAATTACTTTTGGCATGACCATGCCCGGCAATTTTATCCATCCAGGCGAACAGCACGCCGGTGATGATAAAGGTCAGGTGGATGCCCACCAGCCATGCCATTTGCTCGGTGGTGAAGCTGGCAGTGCCTGAGCTTTGGTGCACAAATGCTTTCAGCAGGTCGATAGCAGAAATCGCCACGATAGAACCAATCAGCTTGATCTTCAGGCCGGAGTAATCGACTTTACCCATCCATTCAGGCCTGTCTTCGCTATTCGCGGTATCAATGCGTGAAACAAAGTTTTCATAACCACTGAAGATCACCATGATCAGCAGGTTGCCGACCAGCGTAATATCCACCAGCGCCAGCAGTGACAACACTGTTTCCTGCTCTGAGAACGAGGCGAGGTGCGAAACAATGTGGAAGAACTCCTGGCCGAATTTGACCAGCAAAATAAATAACCCACCGACCAGGCCAAGGTACATCGGTGCCATCAACCAGCGGCTCTGGAAAATCCAGCCTTCTAATATTCTTTCTAAATAACGTCCCATTACTAACTCCAAATAAATACAATAACTACTTTTCAATAAGTGATTTTGCGGGATGAAGTGCAAGGCGCCCGGAGCACAGAAACCGGAGTGTACTAATGGTACATGAGGATTTCGAGCACCGCGTAACGTAGCAATTCGCCCGTAAAATCACTTATTTTTAAAATTGCAGAAGCATCTCGCGAATCGCTGCTTCATCTACACCCTTGCCAATGATCACAATCCGGCTGATAGGTTCATCTTCATCCCAGCCTTCAAGCAGCGTAGGCGGGTAGGGCGTAAAGTGCACCGCGTGTATCGCCAGCGGCGCTGGTGCGTCTTCCACATGCAGAATGCCTTTTAAACGCAGCAGGCCTTCACCATGCACCTGGCACAGTTTGAGGATCACATTCCTGAAATCCGCCCATGCCATCGGCTTGGGTAAATAGACTGTAAAGGTATGCACATCGTCATGCGCAGGCGCTTGCGGCAGCGTGCCTTTTTTACCGGCGCTAAAGCCACTGGCAGGCGCACGCAACCAACGCTGCGGGTTGGCCTGCTTGCTGGCGAAATCAAATAGCCCGACATCAATGATCTGCATTGGGTCGATTTCACCATGCGACACAAATTGCTGCGTGGCATTCGGGTTGATCTCGCTCAGTTTGGCTTGCAACGCGCTAATCTGCTCAGGCGTCGCTGTGTCTTGCTTGGTGATCAGCAACACATCTGCCACCGCCGCCTGTTTAAGCGCCTCTTTCTGCTCAGCGATCTGCTGCAAACCATAAGCCGCATCAATCGTCACCACCACCGCATCCAGACGGTAAACCGATTCAATCACCGGCTCATTCATCAGGTTGGCTAAAATCGGGCCAGGGTCAGCCATGCCCGTGGTTTCAATCACCAGGCGATTAAACTGAGGCACGGCTTCCAGGCTGCGTTTAAAAAATAGATCGCGCATGGTGTCGGCCAGCTCATTTTTGAGCGAGCAGCACAAACAGCCGGAACTCAACAACACCGTGTTATCGGCAATATGCTCGCTCTCAATGGTTTTTGAAGTCTGGCTATTGGCAAAAATCTGGTCCAAACCTGCTTCGCCGAGCTCATTGATGATTACGGCGGTGTCTTTCATCGCAGGGTTATGCAGCAGTTTATTGAGTAAGGTAGTTTTGCCGCTGCCTAAAAAACCAGTGAGCAGCGTGACGGGGATGCGGTTATCCATAGTATTTCTGATTAAACGAGAGTGGAAGATATTTTAACGCGGATGATTGTTGGTCATGCTAAGTGTTTCGACTTATATTGTAGCGAGATAGTTAATCACAAGGTTTAAAAGAAAAAACCTCATGGAATTGAGGTTTTTTTATGATTAATTGGATTGCTAATAAGAAATTAGTATCAATATATAAGATATCTAATTCAACTATTACTTAATCTTAACTAGTAGAGTGGCTTTCTCTAGGCAATTTCCAATTTCACTTTTCCAAGCTTGTACTAAAGTGTTATTCCAAATATCAGTCGGGTGGTTTTTTAAAAATAGCTTAACAAGTTTGAATTCAGATTTTTTATAAATAATTTTCTTTTGGCCAAAAGTAGACCCTGGTTTTATCTGATTATTCAATTTCTCATCTAATGGAATGAGATTGCCTATACTAGAAATCCACGGTTTATTAGTTGCCTGATCTTCAATATGTTCTAAAGAAATATTTCCCACCTTCAATTCACTAGTCTTTTGTAAATCAACTTCGATTTTCGCAAAGATTATTTGAATAGTTTTTTTCTGAGTTTCATTCCCTTTTGAAAAAGAAAAGTCATCTAGCGAGGTCTTTATTCTAGTTAAATTAGGAGTTTTTGCTATTAAAGTGTCGTTTAATTTTTTTATGACATCTTTAATTTTTGTTTTAACTGTATCAGCCTGATATAAGGCTTTGGCGGCCCGAGTATAAGTGCCCTCTAGGCCAGAAGCTCTATCCTGACAGATGTTGGAAAATATAAGATGGAAATTGTCTAAATTTTTGATAATTGTGATAAATGTTGTTTCATCAATAAGTTTATTTTCACGGCATTCAAACAAAGCCAGTAAAAAAGGCCTAACTTGAGTCACTTTGTATTGAGTAATATTTTCCAAATGAGCCACTACAGCTTTTTCTTTTTGAGTTTTCCAATCTGATAATAATGGATTCACTATTTTTCTGTAACGCTCTGCTGCTTTTTCAAGTTCTAAAAGGAAGTCTTTCGCAGAAGTGATTTTTCCTTTTTTTCGAAACTCATTGAAGCTATTGTAAAGTCGATCATTCGAGGCATATGCATATTTAGAATTCCAGTAATGTCTGAAAAAAGTTTCTAAATTCGAGAATGTCCCTATTTTTTTACCAAGGTCACTCCACATCGACTTTGCATTGTCATTCGGATGCGTGTTTTTATAGTTTTTAAATATCCAATTTTTTATTAAATCAACGGAGCTTAAACTCAAGCCTCTAGCGTTTAACGTTTCAAAAATTGTGTATGCATCGTCTTCATTTTTGGCAGTCACCAAAATAAATTTAAGATAACTCAAAACTTGCAGTCTCAAAGCTTTGACTGAGTCTAATTCAGTTTTTCCTAAAATTGCCCATCCCTTGAGGCGCTTTAAAAGTGATGAATACGTTGCTTGTAATAACTTTTCTTCATCTGTTGATGCTGTTTTTAGGTTTTCTTTTTCATATGCCTGAATTTCGTTTTGAAAAAATGGTCTGGGTGTTTGATTTTGAAGTTTGAAATATTGATTGCCATCATTGTCAGTGCCTTCTATAACATTTTTGTATAAAGCTTTTGCAGAAGTATCATCTCCTAACGCTCTCAAAGTTTCTACAATAGCTCTTAATAAGATAGTTAGGGTTGTAAGCCTTTGCTGACCATCCACTATTAGATAATCGGGTTTCGAGTCCTCTCCGATTAAAACAATACATCCTATGAAGTACTCTTCATAAACCACCTTTGTTTTCTTTAAGGTAATTTGCTGAACAATATCATCCCAGAATTCATCGACTTCTTCTGTGGTCCAGGAGTATTCCCGTTGAAATCTTGGTACTAGATATTTTTTATTAACAGTAAATATATCTCCAACAGATCGAGTAACGGCATTTAATTCCATTTTTATCCTTTTAATTTTTATTTGAAATCACATTACTTACTAAATAGCGCGGTTCTGTAATCGAGAGTCGAGATGCAATAGAGGATATTAATCTAAAATTTTATTTAAAACACTATTGAATTCATTTAACAACAAGGTGTTCATAGAGAATATACGACCCTATCGCAATCAACAATAAGCCTCCAACAACTTCGGAGCGTTTCCCAAACATTAGCCCCAACCCTCGCCCAAGCATTACCCCAATAGTCACCATAGTAAAAGTCGCAAAGCCAATCGCTGCGGCGGTGACAAATATGTTCACATCCATAAACGCCAAACTCACGCCAACTGCCATTGCATCTATGCTGGTGGCAAATGCGGTAATGGCGAGTATGGTGAAGGAGTGTTTGCTTGGTTTATCTTCTTCAAGTTCTGCTGGTTGAAAGCCTTCGTAAATCATATGCAGGCCAAGGGCGAGCAGCAGGCTGAAGGCGATCCAGTGATCCCAGTTTGTGATGTAATCTGAGGCGAAATGCTGGATGGTGAAGGTGGCGATTGCCCAGCCGATGAGTGGCGTGATGCTTTCGATGACACCAAAGATCAATCCGGTGCGTAGTGCTTCTGACAGTTTAGGATTTTTGAGGCCTGCGCCTTTGCTGATAGCAGCGGCAAAAGCGTCGGTGGACATGGCAAGCGCGATGAGCGCGATACTGGTAAGGTTCATTGAGTGTTGTTTTCTAGTCGGGACGAAATTAATAGATAGCAGCACGCCCGACTTTTGTCGCACTGATATCCATTAGTCTCGCCAACCAAAAAACGGCCGCCTGAACCACGACGTAAGTCGATTATGTTGACACAGGCGCTTCTAACCAAAAATTGCTCAGGCTGAAGCAGGCTACTCCCCAAAGGTGGCGGCATTATAGCGGATTAGTCATGGCTTTTTGTAAATGCCTGTTATAAGATTGCATTACAAATGAATTACAAAAGGGGTGTGTGATGAAAACTGCCACTATTCCTGCTTTAAGGGTAGAGCCAAAGTTACGCGATGCGGTTGAGGAGGTTTTGGCTGAGGGAGAAACGCTTTCCAGTTTTATGGAGGAGGCATTAAGAACTAACATCATGCGCAGGCAACATCAGCAGGCGTTTATTGCGCGGGGTTTGGAGTCCGCCGTGATTGCACGCCAAAACCAGGAGTATTACAGTGCCGAGAGTGTGCTGGATGACCTGCAAGCCATGCTGGATACCACGAAACCTTGACTTACAACGTACGCTTTACCAAACAAGCACGTGAAGATTTGAAGCGCTTGTATGCCTTTTTGCTGACTAAAGACCGGCAAGCAGCCAAGAGAGCCTTGGAAGTTATCCATCAGGCCATCGATGCAATCAAGTTTTTTCCTTATACCTGTAGAAAAGCACTGGACGACAATCCTTACTTGCGCGAGCTGGTAATCAGCTTTGGTGCGTTTGGTTATGTGGCTTTATTTGAAATTGAAGATGAGTACATCACCATCATTGCGGTAAGGCACCAGCGTGAAGATGATTTTTTCTGACTTTTAAGACTGCAATACCTGCAACATTTCCTTGCGGTCTTTGCGTGAGCGTTTGTTTGCATACATCCGTTTGTCGGCAATGCGCATCAGTTCTTCAGGGGTGTCGGCCTCATTAGCGAATACCACGCCCTGGCTGGCACCTGCGCCAATAAAGCCTGTGTTTTGCAATTGCTTGTTGGTAGCTTCAATCTGGTGTTCGCACCATTCCACCTGATCCTGGTGGCAAAGAATCGCGAATTCATCCCCGCCCAGGCGGTATAACTGTGCATCACCTTCGAGACGCTGGTTGAGGTACAGGCTGAAGTTCTTCAGCAGGTTATCGCCCACGTCATGGCCGAAATGGTCGTTGAAGTGTTTGAGGTTATCCATATCCAGGAAGATCAGGCAGCCATGCTCGGGGAAATTCATCATTTTGCTTTCCAGCGCATGACGGTTGGGGATGCTGGTTAATCTATCAGTCATGGCGAGGGAGCGGGTATTCTGCAGTTCAACCAGCATGCGGTCTTTGTCTGTATGCAGGCGGTTGATCTGGTAGGCCAGCACCAGTGCCAGTAATATCGCTTCCACCGTCACGGCGATCAGGCCCATCTGCTCTATGGTCCAGATATTGGTGCTAAGTTTTTGTGCGCTGATGGACATGCCGCCGAGCACGCCAAATACGGTGATGGCTATCAAATAAAACTGTGCGGTGCGGTCTTTGCGCCAGCTGAAGTAGCTGCCGCAAATAAAGCCAAAGCTCAAGAAAATGGCGACGCCGGTGCGTGCCATTTCCAGCATCCAGTTGGGGTAGACAAACCCGTAAACTAATAACCCGAGCAAAATCGCATATACCAGCAGTGAAAGCTTATGCAACTTGGGCGTATACGAACGGTTGATGCCTAGCAAATTACAGACAAAGCTGACATACGCGATGTTGGAAAGCAGGATAGGGGCGCTGCTGAGGTAAAACCAGTGCGAATTTGCCAGTTGCGCAAATGCGCCTAGTGCCGTGCCCTGGAAGATCAGGTTGCCCAGGATGAACAAGGCATACATACGTTCGGTGTGATGCCCGGGCGCGAAGCCGATAGAGATGTAATAAAAGAAAATACCCATCAGCATACCCAGCATGAGGATGGCTCCTGCAGAACTTTTCAGTACCTGGTTCAGGTAATCCGGCTCGTCAGCGATAAATAATTCTGGTTGTGCCAGGTAGTAGGGCGAGTTGAGCAGGGTGGTGAGCTGGTAGGTGCCTGGCGCCAGGTCGAACTTGCGGCCGTGGCGTAGCAGGTAAGGGTTGGTTTCGGTGCTGCTTAAGCCGCCATGCGCAGAATAGGTGTTGCCATTGGCTGCGGTGAGGTGATGGCTGAAATTGGCGATGACGGTGGTGTTTTTAAAATCGATCACATAACTATCAGCGTCAGTGATCGTCACTGTGGTGTGGCATGAAAACTGGCCGCCATGCAGCGGAATGTTTTCTACTTTTTGCCCTTGTGCATTCAGGCACTCGGTTTCGCTTAGCGACGGGTGTGCCGATACTGAGTTAGCAAGCAGCAAGCTTGTAAGCAGGCTCGTAATCAATACTGCGCAACAATGATAAAGTCGGGAAAGCAACAAAAGTTAGCCTTAGAGCATCAGCGACCAGGAATTCGCTATTATGTATGAATCTTAACTGGTTGTTTTGAAGCGGAAAAGCATTTTCATGTCTCAGTTCTGTTTTATGAAAGCGTGTGACTGAAACGACGATTTATTGTTGCCGCCCGGAAGATGCACTGCTGGCTCTCGCTTCCAGCTGCGGCATGATCCATTTCCTGAACATCAGCGGCGTGATCATGGTGGTAACTACCCCCATCAATATCAGTACCGAGAACAATTCCTGGCCGATAAACCCGCGTTCGTAGGCGATGCTGGCGATCACCAGTTCCATCACGCCGCGGCCATTGAGGATAAAGCCTATGCCCAGTGCATCGCTCTTGGGCAGGCCGATCAACCGCCCGCCCAGCCATCCGGCCAGGATCTTGGTCGCGATAGAGACAATCAGTACTACCGCCACAAACAGGAATGATTCAATGATCTGCACTTTGAATTCCAGCCCCAGGTAGGCGAAAAACACCGGCGCCAGGAAACCGCCAGTGATAGAACCCAGCGTTAACTCCAGTTCTTTGTAGCGGGAGGGCAGGAAGAAGTTACGGTCTATCAACAGCGCGCCAAAGAATGCGCCAATCACAAAGTGGAAGCCGAGCGCGGCGCTGACCGAGCCGAATACCAGTACGAATAGCAACAGGATGCCGAACAGGGCTTCATTACCGATCAGCGCGACCAGTTTTTCTGACCATAGGTGCAGGTTGACGCCGGTATCAACGACTTTTTTGATCAGCAAACTGACACCCACAATCATGAGTATCAGCAGGATCAGTTTTGAGCTGGCGTTAAATATGGCGATACTCACCGCGTGGTAGGATTTTTGTTCCGGCAGGTTGAGGATGACGCCTAACACCAGCAGGGCGGCAATGTCATTGAAAATGGCCGTTGCCACTGAATAACGGGCAATATCCGAATCGAGCAGCTTGAAGCTTTGCAGGATGCTGACCGTGACCGGCAATGCGGTAATCGATACGCACAAACCCAGGAAAATGGTGCGGCTGACATCCAGCCCAAAGCCAACGCCGATCAGGATGCCGCCAGCGAGCGGCAGGATAAAGCCGAGCAAGGCAATCACTGCGCCTTTACCGCGCATGGAATCGATGACTTCCTTGAAATTCATTTCCAGGCCTGCTGAAAGCACGATCAGGAATACGGCTAGCTCGGAAATGCCTGACAAGGCGGGTGTCGGCGTAATCAGGCTGAGAAGGCTGGGACCCAGAATGACACCAGCCACCATTTGACCGATGATGGCGGGCTGGTTAAAGCGGCTGAAAAGCTGCCCGAGCAGGCGGGCGCAGACGATTAGCACTAGCAGGGTGGTGAGTAACGGCATGATTTCTTTCTTTACTGCTTTTACACGCAGGCACTTGTGGCACCGGCGGATGTTCAGAAGGTTATCAGGATTTTAATCATGAGTTCACTCAGGGGGTACTGTGGTGTGCGAGATGACTAAACACTTAAGTGTAAATCATTCAGGGTACTGGCGTGCGTTTTTAAGCCTGCTAAATCTAGAGTATTTGCGCTGGGGCAGTTGATTTACTGTGCAAACTCAAGGCTATGCGCTGTGATTATGGACGCGGACCTGTGCCTCTTTATGCTTTTTGCGCGTGCGCTTGTTTTCATACATGCGCTTGTCGGCAATGCGTAATAGCGCCTCAGTGCTGTTGCCTTCGTGTGCAAATACAACGCCCATACTGGCGCCGGCACCAGCAAAGCCTTCTTTGTGCAATTGCAGGTGCGTGTACTCAAGCTGGTGCTGGCACCACTCCACATCATCCTCATGGCAAAGAATGGCAAATTCATCGCCTCCCAGGCGGTAAAGCTGGCCATGCTCACTGAGTTTATCCGCCAGAATCCGGCTGAACAGGGTAAGTAGTTGGTCACCCGTTTCATGGCCGTAATGGTCGTTCAGCTGTTTCAGGTTGTCCATATCCAGAAACATCAGGCAGCCATGCGGTGGCAATTGCAGTAATTTGTTTTCCAGCGCGTGCCGGTTAGGAATGCCGGTCAGCCTATCGGTCATCGCCAGTGAACGCGTATTTTGCAGTTCGACCAGCATTTGCTCTTTTTCATGATGCAGGCGGCTGATTTTGTACACGACCAATAACGAGAGCAGGATGGCGTGCAAGGTGACGGCAAACAGCCCGAGTTGCTCAATGGTGAAGGTTTGTTGCGTGTTTTTTGCGGCCATCAGTGCGAGCAGGCCGAATCCTATTGTGGCGAGCAGGTAAAGCTGCGCAATGATCTGGTGCTGCAGGCTCAGGCGTAACCCGCAGGCCAGGCCAAAACCCAGAAACAGCAATATGCCGACGCGCGCCATATCCAGCATCAGGTGCGGAAAAATCATCCCCAGCAGGATCAGCGCAATCAGCAGGCTGCTGATAATCAGCGAAAGCTGGTGAAGGCGCGGGCGGTGAAATTGATTGATGCCGAGCAGGTGGCAAACGAAATTGACATACGCCAGGTTGGCAATCAGCAATGGCAGGCCGGTGAGGTAAAACCAGTGCCATTCAAAGAACTGGTTAAAAGCACCAAGTGCCGCCGCATGAAATACCAGGTGGCCAAACAGGAAAGTTGCGTAAAGACGCTCGGTGGCACGACCTGGCAATATGCCTATGGTCGTGTAATAGATAAATAATCCCAACAAAATGCCCAGCAATAACAGGCTGATCGCCGCGCTGATATTGGTTTGCTTCTGGTAGCTGGCCAGGTCGGTAATCATCAGCGCCGGTGGCGCCAGATAATAGGGCGATTGCAGCCAGGTGATAAGCCGGTATGTGCCGGGGTTGAGGCTGACGATGCGGCCATGCCGCAACAGGAAAGGATTGCGCTCAGGGCTGCTTAAGCCGCCTTTTATCATTGCCTGCATGGCTGGCGTTTCCATCGCTTTGTTTTCAGGAAGTTTTTCTGCAAAAATTTCGTGCTGGAAACGGGCGAGGGTAGAGGTGTTTTTGAAATCGATCACGTACTGCCTGGTTTGCGTGATTTTCAGCACGCTCTGGCAGACAAACTTGCCGCCTTGCAAGGGAATACTGGCGATAGGCATGCCTTGCTGGCTGATGCAGGTTGTGCCGAGCAATGCCGGTGCCGTTGATGCCGGTGGCATCATGCTAAACCCTGAGGATATCAGGCCGGCTCCTAGCGGAATAAGGCTGATCCAAAGCGTTATGAGCGTCCAAAACCGATAACGTGGCAATTTAAATTTTCCAGTAAACGCTGCAAATCACGTCGCAGTGTACATGAAACATTCCTGGGTTATAGCTGGGCCAGCTGATTAAGAAAAGCAAAGGTTTACTAACTAAAGTTGCTTCACCGGCAATAAAAAACCCGCATGAGAAATGCGGGCGTTAGTTTTAGTGAAATGCTGATGAATCTTAGTTGCCTGAAACCGCTTTTTCCGTAGCCTCGGTGGTTTCTTTAATATGCTCTCTGGCTACTTCTGCTGCGTCTTTAGCAGCCTCGACGGCATCAGAAGTGGCAGCCTTAATTTCTCCCGTAGCCTCTTTCGTCTCTGTTTTTGCGGATTCGTAGGCTTTTTCAATAGAACTTTCATCATTGCTACAGGCAGCCAGCAAACTCATGCTCAAGCCTGCGATGCCTAATAAACGAAAAAATGAGTACATTTGATTGGCTCCAAATTAGTCAACGTTAACTTAATTAAATCATTTCAACCTTACAGTCCGCTTAAATCAAACATTCAACCAGTATCAGCCTTTTCAATACAGACGCCTATTCCATCTGTTGAACTTGGCCTGCAATCTGCTCGCTGAGTAAATCCAGATTGTTGCCTAGCGCGCGTACCAGTGCGGGATAACCGCTCTCGCTCAATGGCGTTGTAAATTTAAACGACTGGCTTTGCAACGGTTTGCGGTCAGCTGAAAGCAGTTGCCACTGGCCGCTGAGCACTGCATAGCCTTGCATCTGGCCATGGAACTGGTCTATGGTCAGTTGCAGGCTGGGCGCTTTTAACGGCGTTCCAGCCAGCGGGTCAACCACGGCGGTATTCGGCAGGCGGCTGGAGAGGCGGGTGCGCAAGCCGCGGCTCAATTCTTGCGACAGGTTATCTACCCACAAATGGTCACGCGCCGGATGCAGGGTGATATCGTCCAGCTGTACTACAATCCTGTCGCTATCCAGGTAATCCGCCAGCTGGATTTTGTTGAGAACCAGTGTTTTGCCAGCGGATGTATCCTGCGGCGCTGCGGCGGCTGCCTGTATTTCTGGCAGGCTGTAACGTTCGCTTTTCACCGGCGGGTTGGATTTCAGGCAAGCGGCCAGGCTGCATGCCAGCACTAGGATCAGGCCGTTACGTAAGTGGTTTGTAGTCATCATGATGGCGAATTCCTTACGGGTTGGCCGGTGCTGGCGGTACAGGGTCATTGCCAGGTTTACGGCCAAAAAGCACTGCGCTTGGCTCTTCATTCAAAGTGCGCGCCAATGGCTGTATGTCGCGCAGGGCTTTGTCCAGGCGTTGCAGCGTGGTTGTCAGTTCCTGGTACGCAGGCGAGTCTGGCGACAAACCTTTCAGCGTGGCTTGCAGTTCCTGCATGGTTTTATTCAGGTTGGCAGGCATCTGCTGCAATTCAGGCTGGCTGATGAATTTGTTGATCTGCGTGCTGAGCGAGCGGATCTCCTGCAGCGTAGTTTCCGATTGCTGCAGGTTTTTATCCAGGCCGGAAAGTACAGGCTCCACTTTCAGGTTATTCAGCTTGTCCAGCAGGTCAGACATTTTCTGCTCGATCTGCGCCAGGCTGGTAGCACTGGTCGGCAATACCGGCAAGCCTTCAAAACGCTCACGCTTGTAGGGTTTATGCGTTTTGCGGCCCATGTTCAGGTCCACATACACTGAACCTGTCAGCAGGTTGCCGGATTTCAGTGTGGCATGCAGCCCGCGGTCCAGCATATGGTTGATACGGTTCTTCCATTCCTGCAAGTCGGCCTGGCCGTTGTCGGCAAGCCGTCCCGGTTCCAGGTGGATCAGCACCGGGATCGCATAGCGGAAATCCTTTTTGCGTTCCGGTGAATTGAATTTGTACGGTACGCTTATCACCGTACCTATGCGCAAACCGCGGAATTCCACTGGTGCGTTTTTGGTCAGGCCGCGCACGGTGTCATCCACCAGCAGGACATATTCCAGGTACTGGTCATAGGTTTGCTGGCGTGCTGCATCCTCATTGGCATATAGCTCGAAAGTGGTTTCGGAGCGCACCGGTTCACCCATGGGCTGGTCTTCCGGATGGCCGAAGCTGACGCCGCCGGCAATCAGCGATTCCACGGTAGGGATATTCGCTTTAAAGCCTTCTGCATCCAGTTTGACGTCTATGCCTACGGCAGTCCAGAAACGGGAGTTTCTGGTGACCAGCACATCGTACGGATGTTCTATGAACAGCTCGTGCTGCATCTTGCGCTGTTTGGGGTCGAACGTCGCGCTGACGACGCGGCCTACGCGCAAGCCCTGGTAAGTGACCGGGTCACCCACGCGCAAGGCATTGCCGACTTTACCTTCGAGGTTGACGTGTACGCCCTTGGCGCCATTCAGTGAAATGGGTGGCTGGTCCAGTACCGTAAACTGGTCTGTTTCTTCGAGGCTTTTGCCTGGTTGAAGTTGAATGTAGGAACCAGAGATCACGGTATTCAGGCCACTGATACCTTCCAGCCCGATACGGGGTTTGACTACCCACAACTGGGTATCCTTGACCAGCATGGGTTGTGCTTTTGGCGTGATGCGCGCAGTGACTTCGATATGGGTGAGGTCGTCAGACAAGGTCACTTGCTCGATCTGGCCGATATCGACGCTATGCACCTTGATCTTGGTCTTACCGGCTTCAATGCCTTCGGCATTGGTCATGGAGAGCGTGATTTGTTTGCCGACTTTGGTGTAGTTGTCGTAAGCCAGCCATAAGCCTATCAGCAGGGCAACGAAAGGCACAATCCAGATAGGCGAGATCCTGACCTGTTTGTTGACGTTCGCCAGCTGGTGATCTTTTTGTGGCAGCTCACCAGCTTGTTGATTGTCAGCTTGCTGATTATTCTGATCATCAGGCGGCAGCGCATGATTGGGCGGCTGATTATTAGAGTGCTCTGTCATTAGGTTTTCCTTGTGTATCCCACAATAAACGGGGATCAAATGCCATGGCGGCAAGCATGGTCGTAATCACCACTGCGCTGAATGCCAGCGCTGCAGGGCCGGGTAATACCGACATCAGGTTGCCGGATTGTATCAGTGCCACCATGATGGCGACGACAAAAACATCGACCATGGACCAGCGGCCAATCAACTCGGTAATTCTGTAGAGCCTGGTTTTTTGCCGGGCATTCAACGGGCCGGGGTGGCGCGCCAGCCATAACAAAATGACCAGTATCACCATTTTAATGATCGGCACCATGACGCTGGCGACAAAGATGATCACCGCCACCGGTTCCGAGCCATGTTGCCAGAGTTCTATCATGCCACCGATAATGGTCGAAGCATGGCTCTGGCCCAAAGAAGTGGTGATCATCATCGGGTAGGCATTCGCTGGTATATACAACACCGCCGCCGTTAGCAGCAGTGCCCAGGTGAATTGCAGGCTATTGGGTTTGCGTTTGTGCAAACTGCTGCCGCAACGGATGCAGGTAAATGTAGCTGCAGTCGATGTTTCAGGTATCGCGTTGACCAGGCCGCAGGTAGAGCAGCCAATCACATGCTGGTCCCTGGCATTCATTCCGCAACGGATGGATGGGTCAGGCGAAGGCTCGCCAGCCAGCTTTAACCATAGCAGATCGATATCGACCGAGCGCGTGGTCATCAACAGCAATATGGCAAATACGCAATATGCCCAGAATGAGGCGCCCAGATGCACTTCGCCGATATCCGTCAGCTTTACCAGGCTTACCAGCGCTGCGATGATAAACACATCGGCCATCATCCACGGGTGCAGTTGCGAAAATAACCGGGCAATCACATCGCTGTAGGCGCGCGGCACCGTGCGCAACACATTGGCCTGCATCAGGATGACACCGATGAGATATAGCCCGGGCAGGATAATCGCCGTCAAACTCACAATCAGGGCCACCAGCGGCTGGTTCACATTCACCAGTGTCGCCGCGGTTTCCGGCAAGACAATCTGGCTATCCAGGCCATTGGTGTCCATGCTGATAAACGGAAAGGCGACCGCTATCATCAAACTCAATAAGGCAGTCACCGCCAATGCAATACTGCGTTGCACCGGGTGCAAATGCCGCCTTGCCAGCACATGGCCGCAGCGCGGGCAGTTGGCGTGCTCGCCCGGCCGCAACACCGGAATGGCGCTGACCAGATCGCAGGCACTGCAGGCACGCAAACGCCGCCATTTGATTTTTTGCTGGGCTGTCATCGCGGTTGAATGGAGTGGTTATCGTTGGTTGAGTTTAACTGGCATAGTAAACGCGCCATGTTTAGGCAGGCAAGATTTTTTATGTATAGGTCAGAAAAGGCCATCTCTAATGGTGACCGGAGAAAATGAAAAAGATTCGCAGCAGTCAACTATTGGATGTATGTATTGCTAAAGTCTAGCCATTATCACTAGCTATTGAAGCCTGCTGCTTTCATTAATAACTTGAATATGAAACTCACCAGCGTGAGGGTGGCGATGCTGGCGAGCCAGATCAGTACCAGCCAGCCTAATCTCCTGGCAAAACTGTTTTTCTGTTTTGTGCCTGTCATTCACCTGCCTTGATTAATGATAAGCGTCATCCGGATTGACCTTGCCGCGAAATACGTAATACGCCCAGCCGGTATAGATCAGGATGACGGGGATAATAACCAGCGCACCTACCAGGGCAAACATCTGGCTTTGTGGTGGCGAAGCCGCGGCATGAATGGAGATGTGTGGCGGGATTATATTAGGCCAGATGCTGATGCCCAGACCCATGTAGCCAAGAAAAATCAGGCAAAGCGTGTAAATAAAGGGGGTGGTTTCAGATTTATCTTTCAGTGATTTCTGCAGACGGTAAAAGAAAAATGCTACCAGTAAAGGTACCGGCGACAGGTATATCAAGTTAGGCATGGTAAACCACCTGTCAGCAATACCGTGATCCATCAGTGGCGTCCAGATACTGATGATGACGATAGTGGCGAACAGGAACACTGATATCTGGCGTGACAGCGTGTAGCAGGTTTTCTGCAAATCACCCGAGGTTTTCATGATCAGCCAGGTGCAGCCGAGCAAGGCGTAAGTGACCAGCAAACTCAGGCCGGTAAAGATGGAGAAAGGTGAGATCCAGTCCAGCGGACCGCCAGCATAGGCATTGTCAATCACTTTAATGCCTTGCAGGTATGCGCCTAACGTCATGCCCTGGAAGAAAGTCGCCGCGATCGAGCCGCACAAAAAGGCTTTATCCCAGAAATGACGTTCCTCATCTGTGGCCCTGAACCTGAACTCAAACGCCACCCCGCGAAAGATCAGTGCCATCAGCATGAACAGTAAGGGCAGCGAAAGCGCGCTCAGAATGACAGAGTAGGCGAGAGGGAACGCTGCCAGCAAGCCGGCGCCACCCAGCACCAGCCAGGTTTCGTTGCCATCCCACACCGGGGCTACGGTATTCATCATCAGGTCGCGGTCATGCTTCTCCTGAAAAAATGGATACAGGATACCGATGCCCAGATCAAAGCCATCCATGATGATATACATCATGATGCCGAATAAAATGATGATGGCCCATACCAATGATAAATCCAGTGACAGGTCCATTTATTGATCCTCTTTATCCGTATTGGCGGGTTTATCGGTATTGTCCGGTGCTGGCGGCACTTTGTTGTCCGGGTGAAATTCCGGCGCCACTGCAAACTCGTCTACATCAGTAGGGTTGATGGAAATGGCATCGCCTTGCAATGCTTCCCCGGTTTTCGGACCGATATTGATCAGTCGCAACACATATAAGGTGCCCATGCCAAACAAGGCCAGATAGATCACCACAAACAAGCCCAGGGTGAGCGCTACTTCGCTGGTGGTGTGCGGGGTGACCGCATCAGCTGTGCGTAAAACGCCATACACCACCCACGGCTGACGGCCGATTTCGGTGGTATACCAGCCAGCCAGTATGGCCACCACACCGGCAGGGCCCATGGCGATGGCAAATTTCTGGAAAGGCGTACTTTCGTATAAACGCTTTTTAAAGCGTAACCAGAGCGAGGTGACTGCCAGCAATATCATCAGCATGCCCAACCCCACCATCAGGCGGAAGGTCCAGAATACGATGGTGGCATTGGGTCTGTCCTGCGCCGGAAAATCTTTTAGTGCAGGTATTTGCTCAGTCAGCGAATGGCGTAAGATCAGGCTGCCCAGCACAGGGATTTCAACCACAAAATGCGTTTTTTCTTGCGCCATATCCGGCCAGCCGAACAAGACCAAGGGCGTTGCCTGGCCTGGCGGATTTTCCCAATGGCCTTCAATCGCAGCGATTTTGGCGGGCTGGTATTTCAAGGTATTCAAGCCATGCAAATCACCAATCACGGCTTGCAGCGGGGCGATCAGCAATATCAGCCATAAACCCATCGACATCATCGTGCGCACGGCAGGATTATTTTTGCCATGGAATAATTGCCAGGCCGCCGCTGACGACACAAACAATGCGGTGGCCAGGTAAGCACCAATCACCATATGCACCAGGCGGTAGGGGAATGAAGGGTTGAAGATGATTTTCAGCCAATCCACCGGAATGACTTTGCCATCCACCAGCTCGAACCCTTGCGGCGTATGCATCCAGCTATTCGAGGCCAATATCCAGGTCGCGGAAACCAGGGTACCAATCGCCACCATCACGGTGGAAGTAAAGTGCAAACCTGGCCCGACCTTGTTCCAGCCAAACAGCATCACGCCTAAAAAGCCAGCCTCAAGGAAAAAAGCAGTCAGCACTTCATAGGTGAGTAGCGGGCCGGTCACACTACCTGCCACCGTGGAAAAACCTGCCCAGTTGGTGCCGAACTGGTAGGCCATTACCAGGCCGGACACCACGCCCATGCCGAAACAGAGTGAAAATATTTTGACCCAGAAATGATACAGGTCGAGATAAACCGTATTTTTGGTTTTTAACCAGCTGGCTTCAAGCACCGCAAGGTAGCTTGCCAGGCCGATGGTGATTGCCGGGAAGATGATATGGAACGAGATGGTGAACCCAAACTGGATCCTTGCTAACGTTAATGCCAAATCAGACATTCTTATCCTTTGTAACGCATGTGATGCTAATTGCTCACAGGGCAGGCGCGATCATTCTTCATGAGTATTATCAGAGTGCACGGGTATTACTCAGTCACTAATAGTTATTACATTGAGCAGGTTTGATTGGTGATAGTTGCATGCAGGCCCAAAGTTTGCTGCATCGCATTTATATGGCTTAAGAAAAGGTAACTGTACTCTAAAAATTTGGCGTTTCTGTATCTGTTTTCCTTGTGCTGGCTGGCTTAGGATGGCATTCATCACTTATCCGTTTGCAATTTCTGGCTGTTATTCACTACATCCCTCCAAGATTTAGCCGTTATACAGTTTTCCGTCAGAAAAAGTAACCAGCAGCAGGAACTATGTCGCAACCAAAAGCCACCATTAAGCCATACCATCACCCAGCCGCCGGTTGGGGAGCACTGAAGCAAGTCGCCGCGCAACTTGCGCTGCAAAAGATTCCCGTCAAAGGTGTGATGACGCTGCTTGCGCAGAACCAGCCGGATGGCTTTGATTGCCCTGGTTGTGCCTGGCCGGATAAAGAACATACTTCTACTTTCGAGTTCTGCGAAAACGGCGTAAAAGCGGTCGCGGCTGAGGCTACCAACAAGCGCGTGCCTCCCGAGTTCTTTGCCAAACACACGGTGACTGACCTGATGGGGTGGAGCGATTTCGACCTGGAAAATGAAGGCCGCCTGACCCACCCTATGCGTTACAACGCAGCCACGGATCAATACGAAGTCGTTGAGTGGGATCATGCGTTCGCCTTGATGGCAGAGCATTTGAATGCCTTGAAAAATCCTGATGAGGCTGTGTTTTATACATCTGGCCGTGCCAGCAATGAAGCCGCTTTCCTTTACCAGTTATTCGTACGCGAATTCGGTACCAATAATTTCCCGGATTGTTCCAACCTTTGCCATGAATCTACCAGTATCGCTTTGCCGGCAACTGTTGGTGTAGGTAAGGGTTCCGTTACTTTGCATGATTTTGAGCATGCCGATACTTTACTGATTTTCGGACAGAATCCGGCGACCAATCACCCGCGCATGCTGGGTGAGCTGCGCGAAGCTGCCAAACGCGGCGCGCGTATTGTTGCCATTAACCCGCTCAAAGAGCGCGGCCTGGAGCGTTTTGCTGACCCGCAAAGTCCGTTCGATATGCTGTCATTCAAAGGCAGCCAGATCAGCAGCCTGTTTATCCAGCCAAAACTGGGCGGCGATTTGGCACTGATCAAAGGCATGATCAAGTTCGTCATCCAGTGGGATGATGTAGCGATACTCAAAGGCACGGAGCGCGTGGTGGATGTGGATTTCATTGCCCAGCATACCAATAATTTCGAAGCGATTGCCGCTGATGCCCGCCAGGAAAGCTGGGACGTGATTGTTGAAGAATCCGGCGTGTCATTAGCACAGATCGAAGAGATTGCCCGTGTTTACGCTACCGGCGACCGCGTGATTTCCACCTGGGGCATGGGGATTACCCAGCATAAGCATGGTGTGGCCACGATCAAGACGTTAGTGAATTTGATGTTGCTGCGCGGCAATATCGGCAAGGAAGGCGCTGGCCTGTGCCCGGTGCGCGGCCATAGCAATGTGCAAGGCAACCGCACGGTGGGTATTTACGAAAAAATGCCGCTGGAATTCCTGCAAAGCCTGGACCGGGTATTTGACCTGAATGTGCCTAAAGCGCCGGGTTACGACGCCGTTGGCGCCATTGAAGCAATGATAGACGGCAAGGTTAAATTCTTCTTCGGCCTGGGCGGTAATTTTTCCATTTCCACACCGGATACCGACCGCACCTGGCAAGGCATGCGTAATTGCGAACTGACCGCGCATGTGACTACCAAACTGAACCGCAGCCACCTGGTGCACGGTAAAGAAGCGCTGATCCTGCCATGCCTGGGCCGTACAGAGATCGACACCCAGGAAACCGGCCCGCAAGGCGTGACCGTGGAAGACTCCATGAGCATGGTGCATATCTCCTACGGCATGAACAAGCCGGCTTCTCCATATATATTGTCAGAGCCTGCCATCGTTGCCCGCCTGGCACATGCCACACTGAAAAACAGCAAAACAACCTGGCTGGAATACATCAAGGATTACAGCAAGATCCGTGACATGATCGAGCAGACCTTGCCGGTGGCATTCAGGGATTACAACGAACGTATCAAGAAACCAGGTGGCTTCCGCATGCCGGTGCCGTCCAGTGAGCGAGTCTGGAATACCGCTTCCGGCAAGGCCGAGTTCACCGTGCAGGCGATTCCGGAAAATTCGCCTATCCACCAGGCCCGCAAGCAATATGGCGACCAGTTGTTTGTGTTGATGACCACGCGTTCACATGACCAGTACAACACGACTATCTATGGCATGGATGACCGCTACCGCGGTGTGTTCGGCCAGCGCCGTGTGATTTTTATGAACCCTGCCGATATTGAGCGCCTGCGTTTACAAGCCGGTGACTGGATCAACCTGGTCAGCGTCTGGCAGGATGGCATCACCCGCCGTGCAGATAACTTCATGGTCGTTTCTTATGACATTCCGCAAGGTTGCCTGAGCGGTTATTACCCCGAGACCAATAACCTGGTGCCATTGGAAAGTGTCGCTGATGATTCACGCACACCAACTTCAAAATCGATTCCGGTGATTATCGAGAAAGCTTCTGAGGTCGCCAATGCTGCTTGATTATGACCAGTATGATGCTTCGATAGAAGAAAGCATCAGTGTTGAACATCCTGACCGGATTGATCCTTCCCCGTTAGATGCCAGCGCCGTGCGTATGCTGGCCATTCTGGCGCTGCTGCACGATGAACACGCGCAAGGCAGGGCACAAGTATCGCTCGCTGTTATCTGCAAGCGCATGGAATTACGCATGAGTACGCTACAACGCCTGATGACAGCCCTGAGCGAGCAGCAACTGGTGGAAGTCATCACGCAAAAAGAGCGTCTGGTCGCAGCCCTGACACCGGCCGGGGAAGAGATCACCCTGGCATTGCAATCCGCCTAAATAGGCAACTGCCTAAATTTTAGTAACAGTTTAGTTACACCAGCCGCACCGGGTATGGCTGACGTATAATGGCTGGCATCAGCGTCACTCCAGCCTTGCCACCATGAAGCTTTATGTCTCGTTTGCCGCCCGCATACGCGCAATGATAGATGAAGGCGTGTTGCGACCGGGAGACAGAGTGCCCTCGGTGCGACAAGCCAGCCAGAAATATGACCTCAGTATCAGCACCGTGCTACGCGGTTACCTGCTGCTGGAGCAGGAAGGTGTGATCAGCAGTCATCCGCAGTCCGGTTATTACGTTACCCCGCGCAAACGCCTGCAACAGAAACCAACCTCACCGCTGGCAAAAGATATCAACCTGTCCGAAGTTGATGCCAGCAAGCTGGTGCTCACCACCCTTAAATCCATACGCGAATTCGGCACAGTGCCGTTGGGCTCGCCATTCCCTGACCCGCAACTGTTCCCGCTGAAAAAAATCCACCAGTACGAAAAGGCGCTCACCGACGATCAGGGCGAGTGGGGCGTGCTCAGCGACCTGCCGCCAGGCAACGAGATGCTGCGCCAGCAGATCGCCAGGCGTTACCATGCCAATGGCATGGAGGTGTCGCCTGACGATATCGTGATCACACATGGCGCTACCGAAGCCATCACCCTTTGCCTGCAGGCTGTGGCAAAAGCAGGGGATACCATTGCGCTGGAATCACCAGGCTACTATGCGCTGGCGCACACCGTGGAACGCCTGGGCATGCGGGTAGCTGAAATACGTACTGATACAGAGTCAGGCATTGACCTGGATGCCTTGCGCGCTGCCACCGGCAATCAACGTATCGCCGCCGTGATACTTACCAGCAACTTCCAGAACCCGCTTGGGTTTGTGATGCCGGATGCCAAGAAGCAGGCGTTGGTGGAATTTCTGGCAGAACAGCAGATTCCATTGATTGAGGACGATGTTTACAGTGAGCTGTATTTCAGCGAGCAGCCAGCCTTGCCAGCCAAGGCCTTTGATCGTAGCGGCATGGTGCTGCATTGCTCATCCTTCTCCAAGTCACTGGCACCAGGGTATCGAGTCGGCTGGACCACCGCCGGCCGTTACCGGCAGGAAGTAGAGCGGTTGATGTTCCTCAACAGCCTGTCTCTGACCTCGGCACCACAGATCGCCATTGCCAAATTCATGCAGCGTGACAGTTTCGAGCAGCACCTCAAACAATTACGCCATACCCTGCGTTCCAACTATGTGCTGATGCGCAATGTCATCGAGCAAAGTTTCCCGGAAGGCACACAGCTTTCCGTACCCAAAGGTGGTTATGTGATCTGGGTCAAGCTGCCAGAAACACTGGATGCGCTGGCGCTGTATCGTGCCGCTATCGATAATGGCATCACTGTCGCGCCAGGGACCATCTTCTCGCTGAGGAAAGAGCTGACGCACTATATACGCCTCAACTTCAGCCATCTGTGGACCTTGACCATAGAACAGGCCGTGAGGGATGTAGGGGCGCTGGCCTGCGATATGCTGGCAGGAGAGGATACCCTCTGATGCAGCAGCATAGGTATCCAACTGGCCGAAGTAATAGCTGCAGGTATGTTTACGATTAGCAGGCATGAATAAGAGCTAGCAGGGAAAAAGCTTAGAATGTCGTTTATAAGCTGGTGATGACTTATTAATATCACTAAAGGGGAAAACGTATGAATAAAGTACTCAAATGGGTGTTTGGCATTGCAATCATCTTATTCATCATCGGGATTATCTTTGGCGGGCTACTAGAAAATAACGGGGACGACAAAGCCGAAACTTCTGCCAGGACCAAGCCTGTCAACAATGCAGACGACCCGCCTTTTCAAACGACTGCAACTGAGATCGCCAGTGCATATGCTGACAACTCGGCGGATGCTGATAAAAAGTACAGGAACAAGGCTTTTATCGTCACAGGCAAAGTTGTCGATATGCATACCGACGCTGCTGAAACCACCATCCTTATCCTGGAGGGTGGTTTGGATGCGCTTACGAACCCTCATTTCAGCCTGGCTGCAAGCGAGAAAACCAAGGCAGCAGAACTGAAGCAAGGGCAGAAAGTAAAACTTCAATGCTATGGAAACGGGGATATCGCCAAAGCTGCCCAATCTGAAGACTGCGAGATCCTGTTTATCGAGTGGCAATAGATGTAAGTGTTCAGGTCGAACGCAAGCGCTAAATCATCAGAAAACCGCTAGCCTCTACATCTGTAGCGGTCTGATGCTAGCAACCATCGCCGAAAGCAAATCCAGCGCATCAGGTCCTGAAGGATTAGCAGAAAGCAAAAAGCCTTGCATTTCTGCAAGGCTTTTCTTATTTGGCTCCTCAACCTGGGCTCGAACCAGGGACCTACGGATTAACAGTCCGGCGCTCTACCGACTGAGCTATTGAGGAATCGGTACGTCGTTTGAAGGCGCTATATTACTGAGACCGTGCCCCTTGGTCAACCACTTTTTGCGAATTTCTTTATATTTTTCGATGTGCAGTTTAAATGCCAGTTTTCCTTAATAGGCAGTAATAAAAGTCAAGGGGTTTGCATGGGGTTGATCGCACTTTTGTTACCCAAACGGGTCAATTTTTTATTGGGCCAACGTCGTTTATAATAGCGGTAACGGGAGATGATGATGCGTACTGTAATAGGAAAAGTGGTCGGGTTAACCGGTGAGGCACAAGTGGTGGACCAGCATGGTCAACAGCGTGTATTGAAAGCTGGGGATACCTTGCATGATGGTGAGCAATTAATTACGGTGACCGGCGCGCATGTAGATATGCAAGCCGCCAATGGCGAGATTGTGATGTTTGCTGAACAGCAGGCGATCACCTTGGCAGATGTATTGGCGCCAACGACGCATGCAATCGATATCAGCGAGTACGCTGTGAACCCGGCAGTGATCCATCATGTATTGGCCACGTTGCAAATGAATGATGCGTTTGATTTATGGCCGCCATTGGCCTCCATGCTGCATGAAGAGGCATTTGTCTCTACCGCGCACGCTTCAATCACAGAGCAGACGGTGTCTGCACAGGATGCATTGAATATCAATGATGTGATTATCTCGGGTGAAGCTGAGTCTTCAGTTTCCTCAACCGTATTGCCCGTCACACAGTTGGCAGATCTGATGGCACACACCTCGGGTTTAACCGATATGGGCTTGCAGGACAGTCCACTCAAAGACTTCCTGAAAGATTAAGCTTTAGTACATGCGGATAACAAAAAAGCGCCTGATGGCGCTTTTTTGTTTTGAGTGCAGCAGTGCTTAAACGTTAAGCGCTTTTTCTATCCTGTCCAGCGCTTCGCGCAGGTTATCCATGCTGGTGGCGAACGAGATACGGAAGTAACCTTCGGCACCAAACGCAGAACCTGGCACTACGGCGACATTGTGTTCTTCCAGCAGGTATTCGGCCAGCGCCATGTCGCTGGTGTCCTTGATTTTGCCAGCCTGATGCAAGTTGGCGATGGCCTGACGTGCATCGGGGAAGGCATAGAAAGCGCCACCAGCCATTAAACAGCTCAGGCCAGGCATGGCATTAAAACGGTCAACTACGTATTGATGACGTTCTTTAAAGGCAGCAACCATAGGTTTAATGCAGTCTTGTGAGCCGCTCAAAGCCGCTTCAGCCGCATACTGCGAAATAGAGGTCGGATTACTGGTGGATTGGCTTTGCAGGATTTCCATCGCCTTGATGATGTAGGCCGGGCCAGCCGCGTAACCGATACGCCAGCCGGTCATGGAATACGCTTTGGAAACGCCGTTCAGTACGATACAGCGGTCTTTCAGGCCAGGTGCGGCATTCAGGATGTTATGGAATTTTTCGCCGGTCAGGTTGACGTGTTCATACATGTCATCGGTAGCGATCAGTACATGCGGGTGCTTGAGCAACACTTCGCCCAGTGCTTGCAATTCTTTCAGTGAATACACCGCGCCAGTCGGGTTAGAAGGCGAGTTGAACATCACCAGTTTGGTCTTGCTGTTAATAGCCGCTTCCAGCTGGCCAGGCAGCAATTTAAAACCTTGCTCGATACCGCATTCCAGGATCACCGGTTTGGCTTCCGCCACCATGGCGATATCCGCATAGCTTACCCAGTAAGGGGCAGGGATGACCACTTCATCACCCGCGTTCAATACTGCCAGGCACAGGTTGAAAATGGTTTGCTTGCCGCCTACGCCAACGATTACTTCATTCACGGCATAGTCAAAACCGTTTTCATTTTTGAATTTGTTAACGATGGCTTTTTTCAGGGCAGGGATGCCGCTGACTGGGGTGTATTTTGTGTAGCCTGCGTCAATGGCGGCTTTGGCGGCATCTTTAATATGTTGCGGTGTATCAAAATCCGGCTCACCTGCTGCCAGGCCAATAATCGGGCGGCCTTCGGATTTGTATTTTGCAGCTTTGGCGGTGATCGCCAAAGTAGGAGATTCTTTGATGGATAAAACTCGCGCAGACAGCACGTTGGCGGCAGGTTTGCTCAAAATGGCTTCCTTGTTGATCGGTATGTGCATAAGCAGGCCTGACTAAAGGCCTGCAAAAAAATGAAAAACGCAACATTTTACGCAAAAACCACGGGTGGTGGAAGTGAATGTGACCAGTTTTTAAACAGATTTTTAACTGAACAAACTCACTTCTTAGTGTAGTTAAATCACTGTTTCTGGCAGTTTTGTTCGCACTTAAGGTAATTCTGGTAAACCGACACCAGTAACGGGTCAATTTTCTGTAATTGCAATTCAATGTCTTTCACGGTTTTGTCGTCTCCCAGGCGCTGGGCAACTTCACCACGCCTGAACCAGGCTTCTACAAACTGGCCGTCCAGGCTGACTGCTTTCTGGTAGGCGTTCGCTGCTGCATCGAACTGTTTAAGGGATTGTTCAGCCAGCCCCAAACTAAACCAGGCGTCTGCATTGCTGTTTTCATGCTGGGTCCATTGCGCACTGATCTTTTCGAGGTTGGCCCAGTCCTGGCGTGACTCGGGCACGGCGGCCTGCATATAATAAGGTTTTTTATCTTCGTCCTCTTCCCATAAGGCTTTACCACGCACGGGGAATTCAGTACTGGCCGGCATTTTCTCCAGGGTCTCAAGCCACTCTACCGGCAAAGCAAAGTGTATGCTGCGGCCATAGCCCGCTGTTTTAAACGTGTTGATGCCGACCAGCTTGCCATCCATGTCAAATAAGCCGCTACCGCTGGCCCCCATCAGGAACTTGGCGCTGCTACGTATCATATTGCCGGAAGGCGTGGAGTAAAGCCCTTGAATCTCGCCAATGGAGGTGATTGGGGCGGGCACACCATTGGAGTGGCCGATGGCGCTGATTTCCTGCCCACGTGTCAATGCATAGCTATTGCCGCGTACGACCGGTTTAAGCGGCAGGGTGGGCGATGTCACCAGGCACAGGTCGTGCCAGACATCGGCGCGCACGCTGGTGATCGGGTAGGTATCTTCTCCACGGGAAACCCAGGGTTGTTTGGTGGCGCGCAGCACGTGGCAATTGGTGACCACGGTATGGTCAGCCACCACCACGCCCGAACCATAGGCCATGCCGCCATCTTCGTTGTAGCCACGGATCATCACTACGCCGAAATAAGCTTCCATCAGTGCCTGCTGGTTATACGCATGTGAAGAGGCAGAAAATAGTACGATAAATACCGATAGTAGAAGCTTCAAGCCAATCTCCAAAGTGATTTTTCAGGCATCCCAAAAAGGACTACTTTAAAAGCCAATAGTTCTCCTCAAACGCTGCGTTGTCAAATGTAAATCACACGCCCTGTGAACCAAAAGCGGTTAAAATGACACTATTGTTTATTTAATCAGATTGTTTTCGTGATCGTCACCTTCCCAGGTAGCAAGTTTGAGTTACACCAGCCTTTTCCACCGGCCGGGGATCAGCCTCAGGCCATCGAAAAACTGACTAAAGGGATTGAAGATGGTTTGAAGTTCCAGACCCTGCTCGGCGTGACCGGCTCTGGTAAAACTTACACCATGGCCAATGTGATCGCGCGCACCGGCAAACCTGCCATCGTCATGGCACCAAACAAAACCCTGGCTGCCCAGTTATATAGTGAATTCAAGGAGTTTTTCCCCAATAATGCGGTGGAATACTTCGTCAGTTACTACGATTATTACCAGCCTGAAGCGTATGTCCCCTCGCGCGACCTGTTTATCGAAAAAGACTCCAGCATCAACGAACATATCGAGCAATTACGTTTGGCGGCCACCAAGGCCTTGCTGGAGCGTGAAGATGCGGTGATCGTGGCGACTGTATCCGCCATTTACGGTATCGGCGACCCGGGTGAGTACCATGGCATGGTGTTGCATGTGCACCAGGGCCTGAAGATTGAGCAAAAAGACATTGTGGCGCACTTGATTGCGATGCAATACGACCGTAACGATTTTGATTTTGGCCGTGGCTGCTTCCGTGTCCGCGGCGACATCATCGATGTATTCCCGTCAGAAAACAGTGAAACAGCCGTGCGTATCAGCATGTTCGATGATGAGATCGACAGCATCCAGTTGTTTGACCCCCTGACCGGCCAGGTATTTAACAAAATCCATAACTTCCGTATTTTCCCTTCCAGCCATTATGTGACGGCACGTGAAGCAACTGTGCGCGCGATGGAAACTATCAAATTTGAGCTGCGCGACCGCGTGAAAGTGTACCTGAGTGAAAACAAACTGGTAGAGGCTCAACGTATCGAACAACGCACACGGTTTGACCTGGAAATGCTCAATGAAATCGGATTTTGCAAAGGCATTGAAAACTACAGTCGCCACCTGACAGGCCGTAACCCCGGCGACCCGCCACCGACGCTGATCGATTACCTGCCGGAACATGCATTGATGATCATCGACGAAAGTCATGTCACCGTTCCGCAAATCGGCGGTATGTACCTGGGTGACCGTTCGCGCAAAGCCAACCTGGTCGATTACGGCTGGCGTTTGCCTTCAGCCATGGATAACCGTCCGCTCAAGTTTGAAGAGTTTGAGCGCATTATGCGTCAATGCGTATTTGTGTCTGCGACCCCTGCGGAGTATGAAAAAACCCATCAGCAGCAGGTGGTGGAAATGATTGCTCGCCCGACCGGGCTGGTAGACCCTAAAATCATCGTAAAACCGGCAGATACGCAGGTCGATGATTTGCTGGGCGAAATTAAAGAGCGCGTTGCCATTGGCGAACGCGTGCTGACCACCACGCTCACCAAACGCATGGCTGAAGACCTGACCGATTACCTGTCCGAACATGGTGTCAAAGTGCGTTACCTGCACAGTGATATCGAGACGGTAGAGCGGGTGGAGATCATCCGCGATTTACGCCTGGGCGAGTTTGATGTGCTGGTAGGTATCAACCTGTTGCGTGAAGGCCTGGATATCCCTGAAGTATCGCTGGTAGCGGTGCTGGATGCAGACAAAGAAGGCTTCTTGCGCTCCGAACGTTCTCTGATTCAAACAGCAGGCCGCGCGGCGCGTAACCTGAATGGTAAAGTCATCTTCTACGCCAACAAGATCACGCGTAGTATGAAACTGGCGATGGATGAGTCTGATCGCCGGCGTGCGATCCAGGAAGCTTTTAATGCGAAACATGGCATCACGCCCAAAGGCGTATCCAAACGCATTAAAGATCTTATTGAAGGTGTGTACGATAAAGATGAGGCGCACCGTGAGCGTAAAGCCGCGCAAGAGCAGGCTAGCTATGAGAGTATGAGCGAGAAAACGCTGACCAAAGAACTCAAGCGTGTAGAAAAAGCCATGCATGATGCGGCCAAGAATCTGGAATTTGAAAAAGCTGCCCAGTTCCGTGACCAGTTGAAAAAACTCAAGTTGCAGGCGTTTGGTGCCGAAGTTGATGATTTGAAATGAGTGTAGTAAACACCTGTATTGGCTCGTTAGCAGCGATATGCACTACAGTAGCATTTGTGCCGCAAGTCATAAAATCCTGGCGCACGCGTGATTTGAGCGGGATATCGTTGCCTATGTATACGATTTTCACGCTAGGCGTTATTTTATGGCTGGTTTACGGACTATTAATTGGCGATTGGCCGGTGATTATCGCCAATGCGATTACAGCGTTGCTTGCAGGTGGCATTCTTTTGTTAAAATTGAGGTCACTCAAAATGAAATCACCAAAAATGAAATCTATTGCACAGCTTTAATGTCAGATTACTTTTTTTGATTATTGATAACTTTTACTGATTATTTGAAACTAGAAATTTTTTAGGATACGACCATGAAAAAAATTACAAAAGCAGTATTTCCCGTTGCCGGGTTAGGCACACGTTTTTTGCCTGCCACCAAAGCCAGCCCAAAGGAAATGTTGCCAGTGGTTGATAAGCCATTGATTCAATATGCAGCTGAAGAAGCCATTGCAGCGGGCGCTACCGAGCTGATTTTCATTACCGGCCGTAACAAACGTTCGATTGCTGACCACTTTGATAAAGCTTATGAGCTGGAAGCCGAACTGGAAGCGGCGGGTAAACAAAAACTGCTCGATATCGTACACAGTATTCTGCCTAAAGGCGTCAGCTGCGTATTTATCCGCCAGTCACAAGCGTTGGGTTTGGGCCATGCGGTGTTATGTGCGAAACCGGTAGTCGGTGACGAACCGTTTGCTGTGTTGCTGGCAGATGACCTGCTGTGTGGCGATGTTTCCATCACCAAGCAAATGGTCGATATTTACGAGCAAAACCAGTGTTCTATCCTCGGTATTGAAACAGTGGCTCCTGAAGAAACCAGCAGCTATGGTGTGGTGGATGCAGTGGCAGAAACTGATGATTTGCTGTTGGTAAAAGGCATGGTTGAAAAACCAAAACCGGAAGAAGCGCCTTCCAACCTGGCAGTTGTTGGCCGTTATGTATTATCCCCACGTATTTTTGAATGCCTGGAAAAAGTAAAACCAGGCA
>JALDYP010000059.1:0-11812 GCA_032153875.1 Methylophilus sp. | reverse complement strand
ATATTCCGGCAAACCCTCGTTCACATGGATAGCTACAATCTCGGGAAGTTCATAAGGATGCAATTCGCGGATTTTATCCGCCAGTTTTGCATAGCCTTGCTGAGTGGTTTTAATCGTCAAATTGATTTCTTGCGCGGTTTCGACCTGGCCCTGCCAGCGATAAACCGATTGAACAGGGCTTGAAATATTCACACATGCCGCCAACTGTGCATTAACCAGCGCATGCGCCAGGCTTTCTGCGCACGCCATATCCGGCACATGGGTAAACACGATTATAATTTCCTCTTTAGGCGTCATGTGCGCTGACTCTTCACAGGATTACTGATATGCGTTTTATCATCTTTGCTATTTTACTGGCTTTTCCGTTTCTGGAGATAGCGGTGTTGATTGAACTCAGTCAGCGCTATGGTTGGTGGGTGCTCGCTTACCTGTTAATTATTGGTTTCCTTGGCCTGAAATTAATCCGCAGTGAAAAAGACCTGATCGCCGCTCGTATGTTTCAGCAGCTGGCGTCTGGTGGCAACCCGATATCAGCGATGTTCTCTACCGCGCGCAACATGTTCGCTGGCGTGCTTTTACTGATTCCCGGTGTCATCAGTGACCTGATTGCAGTGGTGTTATTGTTAATGCCCGTGAATAAGGCGCCTTCTGGCAATGCATCATCAACCAAGGCGGGATTTAATTATCAGGCCAGCGCTAATGACGAGGTGATTGAGGGCGAATATACTGAAATCAATGAATCCAAGCCTAAAGATAATGTAGTGCATCTGCCAAAAAAAGACTAAGCCTTCTCAAAACTTCAAGCCTGACCCAGAAAAATCTCTACAATATAAGCCATGAACCGTGTATTGATTGAAAACAGCGGCCACACGTTTGAAGTGCGCACGAGTCAAACCGTGCTGGAAGCAGCGATTGAGGCCGGCATCAACATGCCTTACGGCTGCCGCAACGGCGCCTGTGGAGCCTGCAAAGGCAAAGTGCTCACTGGCAAAGTTTTCCATGATGACTACCAGGGTAGTGCCATGAGCGATGAGGAGCTCGCAAGTGGGCAAGCCCTGTTCTGTTGTGCTCGACCGTTGGAAGATCTGGTCATCGAATGCCGCCAGATTGATATGGTGCAAGGCATCAAGCCAAGGATCTTGCCAGTACGTGTACAGAAAAAAGAGCAGTTAACCGACGATGTAATGGTACTGCACCTGCAATTGCCAGGCACCGAACCGCTCACATTCATGGCCGGGCAATATCTTGAATTTTTGCTTAAAGACGGCCGCCGCCGTGCTTTTTCCATCGCCAACGCCCCGCATGAAGCAGGTTTTATTGAATTGCATATCCGCAAAATTGCTGGCGGACATTTCACCGAGCAGGTTTTTAACGAGATGCCATTAAAAACTATTCTGCGCGTTGAAGCTCCACTTGGCAGTTTTTTCTTACGTGAACAGAATGAAAAACCTATCATCATGGTGGCCGGTGGCACCGGTTTCGCGCCGATCAAAGGCATGATAGAACACATGATTTACCAGGGTATTCAGCGGCCGGTTCTGTTGTACCGCGGTGCACGCCAAGTGAATGATCTCTATATGGATGAACTCTGCCAAAGATGGGCGGAATTTATGCCGAATATTACTTATATTCCGGTGATTTCAGAGAGTGACACTAACGATGGTTGGGAAGGTCGGCGGGGGTTGGTACATCAGGCCGTGCTTGAAGACCATGCGAATTTGAGTGGATTTGAAGTTTATATTTGCGGGGCACCGGGGATGGTGGATATTGCTAAAGAGACTTTTGTTGCGCAGGGATTGCCGGAAGAAGAGTTTTATAGTGATGCGTTTACGTTTGCGCCGAAATAATTTCGGCTCATAATGTTTTTGATTGAAGGTTTAGTTCACTAAGGACCTTTCCTTTTCGCTTTCTCAGCGAGTTACTTTTCTTTGCTTGCCCAAAGAAAAGTAACCAAAAGAAATGCACCCTAGCTTCCGCTTTTTCCCTGCGTTGCTCATCAACGTGGGCGTCCAACGAAACTCGCCCTAGTGGCTTGCACACTTCGCAAGCCACCGCGGAACTCAAACAGACGCTGGCCGAAGACTCCCACGCTGACTGCGCTACTCGGCGCGTCAGATAGGGGCCCGTGAAAACCACCCGCCTTCCGTTTCTTTGCTACTTCGTTGCATCGAATAACGCTCAATTACTGTGAAAAAACTACCTAAATAATTAGATTTACTAGAATTTGAGTTTGGTGTTTGAAGTTTAAAAACTTAATTCAGCGCCCGCCGTCTCCTGTGTGTAAGCACTATTTCATCGTGATGGTTTTAACCGGGCCCCTATCTGACGCGCCGAGTAGCGCAGTCAAAACAAGGAAGAAGGGAGCGTTTGTTCGAGTCCCGCAGCAGATCACGTTGTGTGAGCTGCCAGGTCGAGTTTCGTGACCGCTTGTTTTGACGAGCAACGCAGGAAACAAGCGGAGGCTAGGGTGCCTTTTCTTTTGGTTACTATTTCTTTGGGCAAGCAAAGAAAAGTAATTCGCCTAGAGCCGAAAAGGAATATTGCCTAAAACAACAGATTTTTCCTACCAGAACTTAAAAAAAGATCGTCAAGGAGCGAAAAGAAACGCTCAACAAAATGCACGCTATTATTAACCACACAAAGAAACTGAACATTTCCCAAAGAATGCAATCCCACAACAAAATCAACTAAAAACTGATCCTCTTATTTTGCCAACAGTCACAAATCTAGTTTGCTCTGTCTGCTAGAATACAACCATGGATATTTACTTAATGCTGAAGGCCGTCATCATGGGCCTGGTCGAAGGCGCGACCGAATTTATACCCGTTAGTAGCACCGGACATTTGATTATTGCAGGTGAATGGCTAGATTTTCTGGATAAAGACAAACGTGATGTGTTTGAAATCATGATTCAGCTGGGTGCAGTGCTCGCTGTGTGTGTCGAGTTCCGGCAACGCCTGGTACAAACGGTACAACGTATCCAAACCGATCCTAATGCGCAACACCTTGTTCGTAATCTGTTTGTCGCGTTTCTACCTGCCGCTATCCTTGGTCTGGCTTTCCACCATCAAATCAAAGAATTCCTGTTTTCGTCCTTCACTGTGGGTATTGCGCTGATTGTTGGCGGCATACTGATTTTAATCATAGAAAAGTTTGTGCCACCCGGCAAGGTGCAAGACATTGACCATATCAGTTTTAAACAGGCTTTGCAGATTGGTTTTGCGCAGTCACTGGCACTGATTCCAGGTGTATCCCGTTCAGGCGCGACAATTCTTGGTGGTATGTGTTTTGGCCTGAGCCGGCAAACGGCGACTGAGTTTTCTTTCTTCCTTGCGCTGCCGATTATGTTTGCGGCGACGGGTTATGACTTACTCAAAGCGCGTGATTTGCTGTCGCTGGATGATGCTTTTATTTTCCTGATTGGTTTTGTCACGGCATTCTTGTCTGCGCTGGTGGTGATCCGCGCCCTGATTAAATTTGTCAGCCAGCATTCTTTTGCAGTGTTTGCCTGGTATCGCATCGTGTTCGGCATCTTGATTTTGTTGTTTTTTGCGCACTAATTTAGTTGCAAATTCACTTCATGTATATCCACTTAAAGGTGAATGAATGAAAAATACACTTCTGAAAAAAATCCTCTATACCGTGGCTGCCATTTTTGGTGTGGTTCTGCTGTTGGTGATTTATCTGGCAGTGACTTTTGATCCTAACGATTACAAGTCGACCGTGATTCAGTTAGTGAAAGACAAAAAACAGCGCACCCTGGATATCAAAGGCGATATCACGCTTAGCTTCTGGCCCAAAATCGGTGCTGACCTGGGGGAAATCAGTTTATCCGAGCATCAGTCAGACAAGCAGTTTGCTGCGATCAAAGGCGCCAAAGTGGCACTTGCCGTATTGCCGTTGTTGAGAAAAGAAATCGTGGTGGATACCGTATATCTGGATGGCGTGCAGGCCAATGTGATCCAGCATGCCGATGGCAGTTTTAACTTTGATGACCTGCTGAGCAAGGAAGAGGAGGAGTCACAGCAGATTAATTTTGATGTGCAAGGCGTCAAAATCACCAATACACAACTCAGCTATATCAATGAAGCCAGCGGTGCAAAATATACTGTGGATCAGTTTAACCTGACTACTGGTCAAGTGGCGCTTAAAACGCCGTTTGATATGTCGGCTGATTTCCATCTGGTAGCCAACCAGCCGGTAGTGGATGCACTGGCGAAGATCAAAGCTAATGTGATGGTGGACCCGGAAGGTAAGCATTTTGTGGTTAAAGGCCTGGATGCCACCATTAAAGGTGCTTTGCTGGATGGTAAAGACGTCACTGTGACAGCATTGGGCGCGGTAGATATTGATGCTGCCCAGACTGCCCTGAATGTTTCCGGTTTGAAGCTGGCCATGCAGGGTGATTTCAATGGTGCCAAGCGTGATGTCAGCTTGCAGGCCCCAGCCCTGGCTGTGAACCCCAAGCAGATTTCCAGCGAAAAAGTGATGTTGGCACTTAAGCAGCAGGATGCACAGGGCGATATCAACCTGGATGTCATTCTCGCAGAGTTAAAAGGTAACCAGCAGGCGGTAGAAAGCAAAGGCATTACCGCTGACGTGAAAGTCAACGCAGGCGCCCGCAAGGTGGATGGTCATTTTGAATCACCAGTCAAAGCTAACCTTGCTGATATGATTTTCGATGTGCCTGCGCTGGCAGGTAAGTTCGATATTAAAGATCCGGCCTTACCGAATGGTGCCATGCAAGGCCAGTTTAAACTCTCGGCCAATGCAGATGTGAAGCAGGAAAAAGTGAAAACCACTTTTAACCTGAACCTGGCAGAAACCAAACTGAATGGCGATGTCAGCGTGGCAGGTTTTAAAGCGCCGCATATCGGTTTTAAAGTGAATGCGGATACCTTGAACCTGAATGCTTTATTGGGTAACACCAATGCCAGGAAAGCGGAAGCCAAAACAACCACAGCCAAAGCAGATACCAAACCTGCTAAACCCGCCGACCTGAGCGCATTAAAAACCTTATTCCTGGACGGCAGTATCAATATTGGCAAGATTTTGTACAGCCCATATACGCTGACCGGATTGAATGTGGGTATTAAAGCCGATGGTCAAAAGCTGGCTTTGCAAGGCCTGGATCTCAAACTGGATGATTCACGCATTCACGGTAATGTAGGCATTAGCCAATTCAACAAACCGTTGTATACGTTCGATCTGAATATCGACAAACTGGATCTGAACCGCTATCTGCCACAACAAACGCAAACAGCTTCTAATGAGAATAAACCTGCTAAAACCGCAAGCACTGAAGAGCAGCCTCTGGATTTATCCGCACTGAAAGCGCTGAATGCGCAGGGTAATATCCGTATTGGCTGGCTGAAATATGGCAAGACTGAAGCTAAAAACCTGAATATCGGTTTGAAAGCCCAGGATGGCGTAGCGAGCCTGGATCCGTTGAATGTAGACGTTTACCAGGGAACGGTACGCGGCGGTGTGAAAGTGGATGCGCGTGCAACGCCAGCTATCGCCATCAGGCAGAATCTGCAAAACATCGCAGTCGGCCCGCTGCTGGTGGATACTATTAATAACGATATGTTGTCCGGCACTGGCAATGTCAATCTGGATGTCACCGCGCAAGGTAATACGGTGACTGCATTAAAAAAGTCGTTGGGCGGCTCGGTTGATTTGCGCATGGCCGACGGCGCCGTTAAGGGCTTTGACCTGGCGGGGACGATACGGGATGCCAAAGGTAAGCTTAATTTGCTTAAAGGCCAGGCGAATACTGCGGCGGATCAAACCAAAAAAACTGACTTCAGCGAGCTGACTGCCACTTTTAACATCAAGAATGGCGTAGCACACAATGATGACTTGGCAATGAAAGCGCCTATCTTCCGTCTGCCTAAAGGTGAGAGCAAAGGCGATATTGATATTGGTAAAGAACAAATCAATTACCTGGCAAAACCTACTTTGGTTAATACGCTTAAAGGGCAAGGCGGCAAAGAGGCTGAGCAGCTTGCGGGTGTAGGTGTGCCTGTGAAAGTCACCGGCACATTTGCGGCGCCAAAGTTTGGTATCGATATGGCCGCCCTGGGGCAGGCCTTGGCGAAGTCTGCTGCAATGGATGCTTTGACCGATAAGCTGGGAGGTGATAAAGCCGGTGCAGTGAAGTCCCTGATTGGCGGCGAAAATAAAGCCGATGCTTTAAAAGGCTTGTTAAACGGCAAGTCAAAAAATACCGAGAAAAGCACTGAAGGTGAAGCCGCTAAATCTGATTCTGGCACTAATAATGAAGAAACCAAGCCGGCAGATAATGTAAAGCAAAAAGCTTTGAAAAAGCTGTTGAATTTTTAAGGGAACTGAAAGAAGTGAGCGGGCGGGATAATGTGCAAGGCGCACTGAGCGCAGAAGCCGAGACAACTAACAGAGTGTTGCGGTGTAAGCTAACTCACGTAGCGATGTTAAGCGAAGCGGCCGAAAGCACAGTATGCAATATACAACGCGGTTGCGAGCACCGCGCAGCCACTTATTTCATGTTTTCTTAGCGTGAGTGCATTTGCAGAAAAATTAATCGCCTGGCAACAAGTGCATGGCCGGCATGACTTGCCGTGGCAGCAAACGCGCGACCCCTATGCCGTATGGGTTTCCGAGATCATGTTGCAGCAAACGCAAGTCAGTGCAGTGATTGGCTACTATGGCCGATTTATGACGCGATTCCCCACGATAGCGAGTCTGGCGGAAGCTAGCCAGGATGATGTCATGCAGCACTGGAGCGGGCTAGGTTATTATTCCCGCGCCCGCAATCTGCACCATGCGGCACAAACTATTATGCGCGAGCATAACGGCATATTTCCGCAAGACTTCGAGCAGATCCAAACCCTTAAAGGCATAGGCCGCTCGACAGCTGCAGCAATCTCGGTATTTGCCTTCCAGCAACAACAAACCATTCTGGACGGCAACGTGAAACGGGTGTTGGCACGGCTAAACGCAATAGACGGCTGGCCGGGTTTGCCGCCAATAGAAAAGCAATTATGGACACTGGCTGAAAGTCTGTTGCCTGATAGGGAGCTGCCTGCCTATATTCAAGGTCTGATGGATTTCGGCGCCACATTCTGTAAACGCAGCAAACCACGCTGTGCCGATTGCCCGATGCAGGATCAATGCCAGGCTTTTCTGCAACAACGTGTATTGCAACTTCCCGCATCCAAGCCGCGCAAAGCTATCCCGGAGAAGCAGACAACTATGCTAATGATTCTGGATGCCGGAGAGATATTGCTTGAGAAACGGCCGAATCAGGGTATCTGGGGCGGTTTGTGGAGTTTGCCTGAAATAGTGCCAACTCAGGTTTCTGTGCAACAAGTCCAGGAGAAATATGGCATGCAAGTGGAGTCGCTGGAGGTATTGCCAGTGCTTTGGCATACCTTCACGCATTTCAAACTGGAAATCACTCCGCAGCCATTGCAACTTAGTGGTAAACGATCAGTACTGCCACCAAACATGCAATGGCTATCTATGAATGATGCGATTGACGCTGCTTTACCAGCGCCAGTGCGAACATTAATTAAAACACTGCAGCAAGCGCGATATTGATGCTATTCCACATTAGCCAGGCGGAACACATGGCTGGCTAATTCAGATTGATTGGCTTTCACATAATGCAACAATGCCAGACCATCCTCCGGCTTAGTGGTAGCCTTCTGGTATATCACCGGTAATTCAAAAATAGCGATTTCGCGTTCTACGATATTCAGGTTATTGTGGGCTGAGCCTTCCAGCACATCCATTAATTTGTCGTGCAGGTTGTCTGTTACGCGTGTATACGGAAACAGAATCCAGAAATCCGTACCTTCACGTCCCACCAGGTCAGATTTCCTGAATGAATTTTGCAGGTCATGCGTTAGTGAAGAAAGTTGACGCAAAGCCTCAGGTGCGCCATAAGCTTCTCCCAGGCTGTTGTCATCGCCATAGGCGATTCTTACCAAGGCAATATTGAAATCATCATCATGCCTGATCAGCACTTGGCAAATCCAGTCTAATGTATCTATGAAACGACTACACAGCTGAATATCGGAAATCATGAGCACCCTTTAAATAATATTTATGATTCATAAGATTGACATGCTATAGATATCAAATCCATTGCTATGCTAGCAGAAACTGCTTTGTTAAGGCAGTGCAAAAAGCTTGAGAAAAGCCTGCCTGTTTAAATTTATCCGGTAAATTCTTGCTGCAAATCTGTTGCAAATCTACAACAATCACAAGTTGGACTAAGCAATTTGACGTATTCACTTGCGCCAAGCATGCGCATTTTGCAAAAATTGCACTGACCTTCTTGGAAATGCCTGGAGCGATTCCGAGGGAGTTACTTAAGGTTCGGATGTTTTAAACATTTGACCAAAAGCAATATCCTTACACAAGTTGTAAAAACAACATTTTTGGAGATTCGTATGAATACAAAATTAAACGTTGCAGTTGCAGCAGCCCTGTTCGCTGCCGCTACTGGCGCTCAAGCTGGTATCGTTATCCCAGCTGGTGACTGGACTCTGGACATCGGTGGTGTGGTTAACGCTTTCTACACAACAACTAAATTCTCTGGTGATACTGGTGTAGGTGCTGGTCCTTTGGGCCTGGGTGATGGTAATGCTAGCTCACAAAACAACATTACAACTGGTTTGTTGCCAAACTACCTGAGCGTTTCTGGTAAAACACGTCAGAACGATCTGGATGTTGGTTTCACAATCAGCATTAACCCAGGTGCTTCTACAAACAACGCTGGTGTACAAGGTTCACAACAAGAAAATCGTCAAGCATTCTTGACATTCGGTGATGCTTCATGGGGTTCTATCAAAGTCGGTAAAGACTTGGGTATCTATGCTTCAGACGCAATCCTGAACGATATGACATTGCTGGGTGTTGGTTCTGGTGCTGGTGCTTTGGCTGGTAACACAACTACATTGGGTGGTATCGGTGCTGGTTACATGTATGCTGACTGGAAATCACAAATCGCTTACACATCACCAAACTGGAATGGCTTCCAATTCACAGCTGGTGTAACACAAGGCTGGAATGCTATTAACGTTAATGTTCCTGGAGCTAGTCAGGTTTCTACTGACCGTTCAGGCGCACAGTCAGCGTACGAAGCTAAAGTTTCTTACGAGTGGACTGGCGATGTTGCTGGTAAAGTATGGTCATCTGCAATCACCCAAAACATCTCTGGTGTTGGTGGTGCTGGTGGTAAAGAAAGAGCTTGGGGTTGGGATGCTGGTACAACCATCAACCTGGCTGGCTTTGGCTTGACAGGTTACTACGGTAAAGGCGAAGGTATTGGCCAAACTTTGCAATTCAACGGTGGTTTAGATGCAGCTGGTAACAGACGTGAATCTGATCAATGGTATGTGCAAGGTACTTATGCATTGCCAGGCGTTGGTACTAAACTGGGTGCACGTTATGGCCGCTCTACTTTAGACGGTAACGGTGGCGATACATTCAGCGAAGTGCAAGACTCATTGTGGGTTGTTGGTGCATACCACCCACTGACCAAGCACTTGAACCTGGTTGCTGAGTACTCACAATCTAAACGTGATTTGGACCAACGTGCTGCTGCTGATTTGGATGCGAAAGCAAAAACCATTTCTCTGGGTGCGATCCTGTTCTTCTAATTTAATTGCAGGCTTACCTGCTTAAATTAAAGTCAGTAAAAAACGGCAACTTCGGTTGCCGTTTTTTTATCTACATATTTTGAACTACTAATTAAGCGATGGTTATTTATGAATTTGTACCCAGTCACTATTGTAGAAAATTTTTATGATAATCCTGATGCCGTGCGTACATTCGCATTGAGCCAGAAATATCAATATCGCCACCAGCTAAAAGATGTGCCGTACGTTTTTCCTGGTGCAAGAACTAAAGATTTATCCGTGATTAACAAACCCTTGTTTGAACAGGTCAGCAATAAGATAATTTCGCTATTTCATAATTCCGACTACGAACGCATGCGCTGGGCTATTTCCACAAACTTTCAGAGCGTTAGTGAAAATTATGGTAGAGGCGTGATTCACACTGATGGAAATGCGGTATTTGCTGCCGTGTTGTATCTGAGTCCTGATGCACCTTTAGATTCAGGAACCTCACTATTTAGACAAAACAAACAATTCGATCAGGCTGCTTATGAAAAAGCACTTAAGGAAAATGATAAACGATTTGCAGATGGCAACATCTCGATGGATACAGCATATCACTCAATGTTTGATGAAATTGTACGGATCAATAACGTTTATAACACGTTGATTTTGTATGAGGGTCGTCATTACCATGCAGCCAACAAGTTTTTTGGTAGTACCTTAAAAGACTCTCGTCTTGCACAGGTCTTTTTTGTCAGCAGCATTGATGCGCAAAAGCACAGTTCTTTCCCTATCTGGCGTAGTCAACAAATCAAGATTTGATGGCTAATCATCAATACCTAATTCCTGAATTTTTCTTGTAAGCGTGTTGCGGCCCATGCCAAGCTGGTTGGCTGCTTCAATGCGGCGGCCATCTGTATGATTCAAAGCGCGGGTAATCAGGATGCGTTCAAACTCTTTGGTTTTAATATCCAAAATATTTGTTTCGCCACGGTTGAGTGCATCAGTCACTTCTTGCGCCAGGGCTTCTTGCCAGGAGCCACCGCTGTTTTGCTTGCTAGAGTCTTCTTTCAACTCTGGCGGCAAATCGTTCACATCCACATTTTGCCCAGGTGCCATCACTGTTAACCAGTGGCAAACGTTTTCCAGCTGGCGTACGTTGCCACTCCAGCTAACTGACATTAAGTATTTAAGCGCGGCTGGTGAAAGTTGTTTAGGTTCGACACCCAATTGCTGGGCGCTGTGAGCCAGGAAATGCTTGGTCAGGAAGGGGATATCCTCCCTACGTTCACGTAAAGGCGGTAAACGCAGGCGGATGACGTTCAGGCGATGAAACAGATCTTCCCGGAACAACCCTTGTTTAACACGCTCTTCAAGATCCTGGTGAGTAGCGGCAATCACGCGTACGTTGACTTTAATCGGCTGATGACCACCTACACGGTAAAACTGCCCATCGGAAAGAACGCGCAACAGTCTGGTTTGCAAATCTGCAGGCATATCGCCGATTTCATCGAGAAACAGGGTGCCAGTATCGGCTTGTTCAAAACGCCCTCTCCTGGCCGCTGCAGCACCTGTAAATGCGCCTCTTTCGTGGCCGAATAGTTCTGACTCTAATAAATCTTTAGGGATAGCTGCTGTGTTAATTGCTATAAACGGTTTATCGGCGCGTGGGCTGTGCCTGTGTAAAGCGCTGGCGACCAGTTCTTTACCGCTACCGGATTCACCATTAATTAATACTGTAGAATGCGAGCGGCTTAAACGGCCAATCGCGCGAAAAACTTCCTGCATGGCAGGTGCCTGCCCGATAATCTCAGGTGTAGGTTCAGTATCTTCTACTTTTTCTACGGCCTGGCGCATGCTTTCATCAACCGCGCGTTTGATTATTTCTATCGCTTGGTCTACATCGAAAGGCTTAGCCAGGTATTCAAACGCACCACCCTGGAAAGCCGCAACTGCACTTTCAAGGTCAGAGTACGCCGTCATGATAATGACCGGGATTTCAGGGTAGCGTTGTTTCACTTCAGATAGAAAGTCCAGCCCTGAGCCATTCGGCATGCGGATATCGCTGACGATCACCTGTGGTTGTTCACGATTGAGGGCATTAAGTGCCTCAGCAGGTGAAGAAAAGGTTTTAAATTCAAAATCTGTGCGGGCCAGGGCTTTTTCAAATACCCAGCGGATTGATTTGTCGTCATCTAAGA
>JALDYP010000058.1:0-11931 GCA_032153875.1 Methylophilus sp. | reverse complement strand
ATAGGGAGGAGTAAAACCCGAAATTTTAACCTAATTTCGGGTTTTTAGTGCTGATTGAATGTGGCAGGGTTGTGTCAAACCCGCTGAAGTTACTTGGACTTTGCAGCCAGGTAGAGCGGCATGACTTTAGGCGTCAGTGCCTGCAAATCTTTGATGCGGTTTTCGCTGGAAGGGTGGGTACTCAAGAATTCAGGCGGTGCTTCTTTGTTAGCCGCCATCATTTTTTTCCATAAACTCACTGCCGCTTCCGGGTTATAACCCGCGCGGGCAGCCAGCTCCAGTCCCATGCGGTCAGCTTCACGCTCCTGCTCCCTGCCGTTAGGCATGGAGAACAATAACTGGCTGCCCATTCCTGCCCCTTGCGCTGCAATGTTTCCGGTATTGCCACCAATCACCGTCGCTAACGCCTGCAAACCAAATTGCTGTATGTAAGCTTGCGACATACGCTCGCGGCCATGTTCACGCAAGGCGTGTGCGATTTCATGACCAATCACAGCGGCTAACTCATCATCGGTTGCTTTGAGCTTTTCAGCCAGGCCGGAGAACACCATGATTTTGCCGCCAGGCATACAGTAGGCATTCAGTTGGTCATTCTTTTCGACGTTCACTTCCCACTTCCATTGTGCGGCATCCGGGCGGAAAACACCGACCTGGGCGATGAGGCGATTGGAAATAGTGGTGACACGCGTCAGTAGCGCCTTGTCAGCATTAAGGGTGTTGTTTTTCTTCGCTGTCTGCAATGTCTCTGTATATGACTGCGACGACATTTGATTGACGGTACTGGTAGGCAACAGCAACAACTGGCTGCGCTGTACGCCAGACACGCTATTGTTAGTGGTGCTGGCACACGCGGAAAGCATGGCGCACAGGATGGCGATAGAAGTGGTTTTGATCGATGTTGTTGTAATCATGGACATTAGGTTTTTCCTTTCTCGCTACTGAAATACATCCAGCCTGGATACGGTTATTTTTATAGCATTCTAGTGTGACACAGTCATGTTGACCAACTTAAATTTGAATCTTGAATTCTCAGTTTCAAGGTTTGACTGGTCTTAAATTTTCACTTGCGACCCAAGTTCAACTACCCGGTTTGGCGGCAGCTTGAACTGATTGGTAATGGTTTCCGCCGTCCTGAACAAGCCTATAAATATCTTTTTGCGCCAGAAAGCCATGCCTGGCTTGTCAGACACAATCAGACTTTCTTTACCCACGAAGAAAGAGGTATCCATCGCATCCAGGATTAGCCCTTGAGTTTCAGTCAACGCCAGGTCTCGCGGCAAGTCAGGTTCATCCATATAGCCGTAGCGGATGGTGACACGGTAAAACCCGAAGTCCAGGTTTTCGACCAGCACGCGCTCTTCACGGTTGGTGTAAGGGTAATCTTCAAACCGTACCGTCAGTATCACCACGTTGTCATGCAACACTTTGTTGTGTTTCAGGTTGTGTAAGAGTGCATGCGGCACACCGTCCGGGTTCGGGGTCATGAATACACCGGCACCGTTCACACGTGCTGGCGGATGCGCGCCTATTGCTTTAATAAATGGCACCAACTCCATCGACTCTGATCTGAGGATGTTATATAACAAGGCGCGGCCGGTTTTCCAGGTACGCATCAGCGTGAAAATAATCAGGCCCATCAACAACGGCACCCAGCCGCCATCAGGAATTTTAAGGATATTGGCGGTAAAGAAAGACAAATCAATCACCAGGAACAGGGAAATCAGGCAGGCAGTTTTCAGCTTGCTCCATCCCCACAAGTGATGGAAAACAACCGCTGCCAGCAGGGTGGTAATCACCATGTCACCAGTCACCGCAATACCGTACGCCGCAGCCAGGTCACCGGAGCTGCCAAAAATCACCACCAGGCCCATGGTTGCAATCATCAGGCCCCAGTTAACCCTGGGCATGTAGACCTGGCCTTCGGTTTGTTCGGAGGTATGGGCAACGTGCATGCGCGGTATAAAACCTAGCTGCAAGGCCTGGCGCGAAACCGAGAATGCACCGGTGATCACTGCCTGTGAGGCAATCACCGTTGCCAGTGTCGCCAGAATAATTAACGGGAACAGTGCCCAGTCTGGTGCTAAATGATAGAACGGGTTCTGGATAGATTCGGGGTCAGCAAGAATCAAAGCGCCTTGGCCAAAGTAGTTGCAGATCAATGCCGGTAATACAAACAGGAACCAGGCCAGGCGGATCGGTTTGCGGCCAAAATGTCCCATATCTGCGTAAAGTGCTTCAGCCCCGGTGACCGCCAGTACTACTGCGCCCAAGGCGATAAACGCGATTTTGGGTTGGGTGCTGAAAAACAGGTATGCGTAATAGGGGCTGAGGGCTTTGAGGATTTCGGGATGGTGGCTGATATTGATGACGCCGAGGATACCGAGTACAGCAAACCAGGTGAGCATGATTGGACCGAAAAATGCGCCCATCACTGCGGTACCTTTACTCTGCGCCCAGAACAGCAAAAACAGTACTAACAAGGTAATGGGGACTATCCAGTTATCCAGCTGCGGCGCGGCGACTTCCAGGCCTTCGACTGCCGATAACACTGAAATCGCCGGGGTGATCATGCCATCGGCGTAAAACATGCAGGCACCGATAATGCCCAGCATCATGATACGTTTTCTTTGCTCCGGCTCCCCGCCGGCGTAGCGGCTGGCAAGGGACAGCAAAGCCATGATCCCGCCTTCACCGCGGTTATCCGCGCGCATGATAAAGGCCACATATTTAAAGGAAACAATGAGCAGAAGCGCCCAGGTGATCAACGATAAAATACCGTAAACGTTGTCTTGAGTGAGTAGTAGCGGGTGATGACCTACCGCAAATACTTCTTTCATCGTATACAGGGGACTGGTTCCGATATCACCGAATACGACCCCGAGGGCGGCAAGTGCCATGGTATGCAATGCCGCGGGCTGACTTTTTGTATTGTCCATTGTGTGAACGACGTAAAGCAAACGTTTATTATCTGTCAATTTGACAGCTTAACCAATGACTTTTGCCGCCGCGCCTGTGTGCCCTGTGTTAAGAGTTTGTAAATTATTCAATTATCCGCCTGCTGAGCAGGATGGCTGATCGGATGGTTGATCTCGGTCACCACCACTTCAGCCGACCCCTGGTACAAAGTAACACGCAAGGATTCCTGCACAGTCAGTTGCCGTGCATCTGTCACCGCATGACCGTCATTTTTCTGCACAATTGCATAGCCGCGCGCCAGTACCTGATGCGGATTCAGTTGTTGCAGACTGGTCGAGAAATGGTCCAGCTGGCGTAGTTGTTTATTCAGCAGATGTTGCATGGCTAGCTGCAAACGATGTTGCCATTGTTCCAGCGATAGCTTTTGCTGCTGCAACTGTTGCGCCGGAGAAATCATCCTGCGCGATAAATAATCCAGCGTTTGCGCCTGTTTCTGCAACAGGGATTGCATGGCGCGCATCAACCGCAGTTGACATTGGCTCACCTGTAAACGTAATTGCGATTGGTCCGGGCAGGCCAGTTCCGCCGCGGCGGTAGGCGTTGCAGCCCGCAAATCCGCGACAAAGTCAGCAATGGTGAAATCAGTTTCATGACCCACACCGCTAATGGTCGGCAGACGGCAACCGGCAATCGCCCGCGCCACCACTTCTTCGTTAAATGACCACAAATCTTCAATACTGCCACCACCACGGCAAATCAGTAACGTATCGACCTCTTGCCGATGATCGGCAAGGCGGATGGCATTGGCAATCAGTTCGGCCGAGCCTTTGCCTTGCACCGGCGTCGGGTAAATGATCACGGAAATTCCTGGGTGGCGTCGGCGTATCGCCGTGATCACATCGCGCAGCGCTGCGGCATCGGCAGAGGTGACGACACCAATGGTACGCGGGTCGCCGGGGATAGGTTTTTTGCGGGATTGGTCGAATAAGCCTTCGGCCTGCAAGCGCTGCTTTAACTGCTCATAAGCTTCATACAAGCGGCCCAGGCCGGCGGGTTGCATAAACTCGATGGTCAGCTGGAAATCGCCACGTGCTTCATACAGCGTCACCGTTGCGCGTGCTTCTATCGAATCGCCCTCGCGCGGCATGCTTTCCACCAGGCTGTTGCGTCCTTTAAACATGACGCAACGCACTTGTGCCTTGGCATCCTTCAGTGAAAAGTACCAGTGACCACTGGCGGCCCGCGTGAAATTGGAGATTTCGCCACTGACCCAGAACAACGGAAAACTGGTCTCCAGTAGTTCTTTGGTTAATCGCGTCAGGTCGCTGACACTTAAGAGTTGCTTGGAAGACGTCGATAACAAACTAGCCATAGGGCCACATTATCCAACAGCTGATTGCGGTTTGGCTATTTTTCTGTAAAAACCGGCAAGGTTTTTACAGAAAGGCATCAGTCATTTATAAAGTATAAAAATAATTTTAATGATGCTTTTCGCACACTTTAACAAATGTAGTTGGCACTTTGTCAGCTTGCACTGGTCAGTTAAATTGTGGGGCATTGCGATATTTAATATGGCATTCAAACAATGCAAGCTAACCAACACATAAATTCTTTTCTCAACACATATAAATTCATTTCGCTTTCGACCCAAACCTTGGTTATAACCTGGTGTGTGGCGACTTCTGCTGCGCTATGGCCGTTAGCGTCTATGGCTGACGACGAGGCTGTCGTCATCAGTGAGCCTGCGACTAACGAAGCAGCCATACCCCAACCAGCGGAAGAAATTATAGTCACTGATATGCCCGCAGCAAGCGGGCCAGCCACGAGCTATACGCGTGACCAGTCAAAAATGCAGAATGATGCTTACAAACAATTTATCAAGCTGCAAATCAGCCTCGCTTCCGGTACTAAAAATGCCTTGGGCCTCAGCAGTTACGAACAAGCTTATACGCATTATTGTGCGCTGGCCGGCGAGGCTCATGACCCCGATGCGCAATTTGCCATGGGCTGGCTTTACAGTACCGGCAAAGGCGTGGAAGTGAATCATGATATTGCGGCGCGTTTATTCAGTTTGGCGGCGATACAGGGGCATAGGGAAGCCAGGGAATGGCTGGATAAAGAGCCTGGCAATGCTGAACTGGCGAAATTACCGGATTGTATGCATGTGCATGAAAATTCCGCAGCACAAGTGTTGTACCGCAAACGTGGCCCGGTCTATCAGCTAGTGAAAAAACATGCACCCAGGTATGGGGTAGATGTTGACCTGGCGATGGCAGTCATTGCGGTGGAATCAGGTTTTAATCCGAAAGCCACGTCGCGCCAGAAAGCACAGGGCTTGATGCAGTTGTTGCCGGATACCCAGGCCAGGTTTCATGTCAAGGATGCCTATGACCCGGAACAGAATATCAAGGGCGGGCTATCGTATTTACGCTGGCTAATTGGTCATTTTAAAGGTGATGTGGAGCTGGTAACCGCCGCCTATAACGCCGGCGAAAATGCGGTGCAGCGACATAAAGGGATTCCACCATATCCTGAAACACGTAACTACGTGAAGCGCGTTGCGCATTACTATAAAAAGAAACATCATGAGGTCAGGCAGAAATCAGCCATGCGCGAGAGTGATGTGGCATCTGCTGCATCCTGATTTCGTTTAAAAATTAATCAAAGCCGAAAACGCCGACAATTACTCATGTTTAATCCATTACAATTCAGTTTTATTCAATGCGCAGGAGCATGCAATGTGTCAATGGTTTAAGGGTAAAGGCGGCTACATATTGGGGTTTCTGGCCTGTTTCGGCATAGTCGCGCTGGCGTTGGCCATCCAGGTGCATTACAACCTGGAACCCTGCCCACTGTGTATTTCACAGCGTATTATTTTTATAAGTTTAGGCGTGCTGTTTTTGTTGCATGCTTTTATGCCGCCTAAATCCTGGTTAAGTGCCGGGTTGACTGTGGTTGAGGTATTGACCGCGCTGGGCGGCGTGGGCGTGGCGATCCGTCACTGGTGGCTGCAAGTACATAAAGATAAAATTATTGCCGATTGTGGTGTGGGTTTTGATTATATGTTTGAAAACTTCCCGCTCAAGAAAGCCCTGACGCTGGTGTTTCGTGGCACTGGCGATTGCGCCGCGATTGACTGGACTTTCCTTGGCTTGACCTTGCCGCAACTAGGGCTGATCAGCTTTTTAGGTTTTGGCGCGTATGCCGTATTCCTGTTTCGTGCGAGACGTTGCAGCCGTTAACGATTATCTGATTGAATAAAAAAGGCGCTTTAAACAGCGCCTTTTTTATTGATGCCGGGGTTTTTCCAGCATGGCAGATTGCCTGGATATCGTCTCATGCCATTCCTGGAACTGGCTTTCGCATGACTGCTCAGCCAGTTGCGCCAGCATATCGCTTGGGATGCTGGCAGCGCGCAATTTGGCTGTTTCGCGCTTTACGCAACCGAGGTATTTGGCTTTGGCGTAAATCTCTTCAGTTTGCATGCTGGCGATCGCCTGGTCAGCCTGGTTCAACGATTTGCATAGCGGCCCTTGCTGGCTGCCCGAGTTGTAGCTGGCACTCTTTGGCATATGAATCACGCTGGCAATATCTTCGCCACGTTTATGTATCCAGTTCTCCAGAATCTCGTTGCCGCAACTTTCATTCTGGCAACGCATGACACTTTTGATCAACCATGCCGCCTGCTTGGTCATGCGGTCTTCCGCGATACCGCAGTTGTGGATCACATCGTGCGAACGTGACATGTATAGCTTGTAATTGGCGCGCCAGCTGCCATGGCTGGCACACGCCACTTTGCGTAACGGGTTTGCCATTGCACACTGGTCGCTGGTGACAGGCATGCTGAACAAACGCTCGGGTGCCCGGTTGCCGACCTTGCGGCAGGCCAGTGAAATCGCTTGCCCGTAAGCCTGTGTAACTCCCCAGAACGACAATCTGGCCCAGGAGGATTCAGCGCTGCTTTTTAAGGCATGATCGTTTTTCCAGTCCAGTGTTTCGGAGGTCATGGTGGATTTATGGAACACCACTTCACGTTCAGCTTCAATTGAAAACTCGCTGCACGAGGCTTGTACATATTTGGTAGTGATGGTGTCGTCATGATCGTCGGCCCTTAATTTAAAGCGGATCATATCGTCAAGCTGGCCGACTTGCAGTGAATCCAGGTCTACAGAAACAGTAAGGAATTTCTCGCAGCCCTGTACCGTTTGCCATTGCTCAGCATGTAAATCAGGACTTAGTACTATCAACTGCAAACAAGAAAATAAAACCAGGGCAGGGAATCTAAACATCATAAGTAACACTAAATCCGGAGTTGTCAGGTACTTTATTCCAGGCGCGCATTTAGCCTAGCGCAGCCGAGTAAACATTATTCCGCCCGGCCTGTTTGGCTTCGTACAGCGCATTATCAGCGCGGTGCAACAAGTGTGAGAGTGTATCACCAGCTTGCATCACCGCAACCCCCGCGCTGATGGTGATTGATTCTATCTCGCTAATGTCTAGCAGATGTATTTGTTTGCGCATTTTTTCTGCCAGTTGAGAGGCTTGCTTGAGTGAGGTACGAGGCGCGTAGACTATCAGTTCGTCGCCACCCCAGCGCACGGTGATATCCGAAATCCGGCTGTGATCTTTAATACATGCCGCCACGCTTTTAAGCACCTTATCCCCAAGCACATGCCCATAGGTGTCGTTGATTTGTTTAAAGTGATCGATATCTATCAGTATCAGCGCATCCGGGGTTTTGCCTCGCGCAGCGGGAGAATATTCGGCAAATACCGTCTCGAAATGGTGACGATTGCTGAGCCCGGTCAAATGATCGGTGCTGGAAAGCCTGGTCAGGTTTTCCTTTTCTTTTTCCAGCGCTGAGTTCACGGCCGCCAGCTGTTCAGTGCGTTGTTTAACCAGCGCTTCCAGATCGGTATTCAGCGCTTTTAAGTAGCTGGTCTGTGTTTCGCGCAGGCTTTCGTAGTTATGAATGATAAAAAACTGCGCCAGCATATAAAAACCCAGGCTGAGAATGTCCAGGTTATTAAATTCAGAGGGGAACATTCCTGTTAAATGATTGCCCACCACCAGAGCAAGGATGAGTGCCAGCATGGAGTACCCGGCTTTGCGTCCCTTGAGGTAAAAAGCGGAAGCCAGTACAAGTAACAGCAAACCACTGCGGGTTGGATTGCCATTAGCGAGAAAAAACACAATGAGAAACTGGACGAAACATAGCCACAGCGCAATGCTCGCAATTAACTCAACCAGCCTATGATGACGGTGCAGTATCCATAACAGGATAAAAGCAATACAGGAAAATAGAAGATCGACTTTGCCGAGAAAAGGACTGGAGTTCCAGCGGATGACGCTCATGGCCAGTGAAACCAGGCCAGCAAAGGTGAAAACGTTATTGAGGAAAATAACCTTGTAACGAACATTAACGGTATCGGTTAATTTCGGGAAAAGCTGGATCGGAAGTAACATGACGACAAGCACTCGGCTAAGCCACTTTTTTAACATCCGTTTTTCCTCGGTAATTATTGTTTTTGTGATGCGGTCAGTTTATGTAGAATGCGTACTTCACCAGCTAACTCAGTAACAATACGGGAATTTTACATATATTAAGCTGGTGAGTGTATTAAATTATTACGTCAATTTATTACGTCACTTTCAATTTCGTAAATTAGAAAATTTGGATAACGGTTGATGCCGTGTCCGCAACACACTGTCTTTTAGTCTGTGATGAAACCATATAAAACTTTAGATGACTTTGTCGGCAACACACCGTTAGTCGCGTTGCAACGCATGAACCCGAATGAGAGCAATACCATTCTGCTCAAGCTCGAAGGCAATAATCCTGCCGGCTCGGTGAAGGACAGGCCAGCCTACAGCATGATTCTGCGTGCAGAACAGCGCGGCGATATCAAGCCTGGCGACACCCTGATTGAAGCCACTAGCGGTAATACCGGTATTGCACTGGCGATGGTAGCGGCCATGCGCGGCTACAAAATGGTACTGGTGATGCCGGAAAACCAGTCTGTAGAACGCCGCCAGAGCATGAAAGCCTATGGTGCCGAACTGGTGTTAACGCCTAAAGATGGCAGCATGGAGCTGGCACGAGATGTCGCGATGAAGTTGCAGGCAGAAGGCGAAGGCATTGTGCTGGACCAGTTTGGCAATTCGGATAACCCGCTGGCACATTATGAAGGCACCGGGCCGGAAATCTGGCGCGATACCCAGGGCAAAGTCACGCACTTCGTCTCCAGCATGGGCACTACCGGTACCATCATGGGCACATCGCAATACCTGAAAGAACAGAATCCGGCTATCCAGATCATAGGCGTACAACCTGAAGAGGGCGCCCAGATTCCAGGTATCCGTAAGTGGCCTGAAGCTTACATGCCCACCATTTTTGATGCCAGACGCGTCGATGAATTGCGTTATGTCAGCCAGAAACATGCAGAAGACACCACGCGCAAACTGGCACAAAAAGAAGGTATCTTTGCCGGCATTTCCAGTGGCGGGGCGTTATATAGCGCGCTACAACTTTCCAAAGAAGTAAATAACGCCGTGATTGTCGCCATCGTGTGCGACCGCGGTGACCGTTACCTGTCTACCGGAGTGTTCCCGGACTGATGCGCATCTGGTGCCTGAGCCTGATGTTATGGTCAGCACAGGCCTGTGCCATTAGCCAGATCAGCCTAAACGCAGACAGCATCAGCAGTGACCTCTTTCAGCTGGATAAACCCAATGCAATATTAGATTTACGCAGCAAACAACAGGTAAAAATCAACGCCACGCGTCTGCAACTGGGTGATGCCACGCTGGATAAACCGAATATCTCGCTCGATATCAGCGAGCGTCCTACCTTACTGATCACTTCCGCTCAACTGCAAATGGAGCCATACCAGGTCAGGCATCCACGTATTTTCCTGGATTACCGGCAAAAGACGGTACAACCCGCTTTGTCCCTGGATGCCGAAGTCAAAGCGTCGCATGACGAAGTCTGGGGCAAGTTTCACCTTAATTGTCTGGTGCCAGCACAAGCGACTACGCAAACCTGGCGTTGCGAAGATGGTCTGTATCAGGATATTCGTTCCCATATCCCGTTTGATTTGCTGGTGACGCCGACCTGGAAAACCGTCAGTAAAAGTGGTGATATGGCCAGGGGTGTAGACCTCGAGTTATCAGTCAACCAGGCAAAGTTTAGTGACGCGGAAGGATTGCATGCAGCGGATAAGCTGACCGGTAAGGTCAATCTTTCAGCACATGAGCAGGCAGGCGGCTGGCGTTGGCAGGGCGTTTTTGATTGGCAGCAGGGTGAGTTATTCTGGCAACCGTTTTATTTCGCTGATGGTCACAAGCGCTTTGAGATCAAGGGCTTTTACCGCCAGCCTTATCTGGATGTAGAGCAGGCTACTCTCAGTTTGCCAGGCGTAGGCACATTACGCAGCCAGAGCCGCGTCAATCTCGTCAGCAAAGAATTCGAGTTATTAAAGGTCGATGCCAGCGATGTGGATTTTAATGGCGTCTACCAGGCGTTTATCCAGCCGCTGATTCCAAATTCAGCATTTGGGCATCTGAAAGTTTCCGGCAAGGCCGACTGGTCGTTTGAAGCCAAAGGGTTACAGCCATTAAAATTTCACCTGAATATTGCCGATGCCAACCTGGAAGATCAATTAGGCAAGTTTGGCTTTAGTCATTTCAATGCCAATATCCCGTGGGATTATGAGCAACCAACACAGATAGCCATGGGTTACCAGTCCGGCCATATTCTAAAAATCCCCCTGGGCCCAACCAGTTGGTGGGCTGATGTGAACCGGTATTCCATCACTTCACCCAGCCTGAAGCTGCCGATTCTCGATGGGATGCTGGATTTCCAGGATATTTCTGCCGCCTGGATCAATCAAAGCATGGTCTGGCATGTGAAGATGGACATGCAGCCTATCAGCATGTCGCAGTTCAGCCAGGCACTGGACTGGCCGACCATGCGTGGCCAGATCACTGGGGCTGTGCCCTTGATCACCTATGCCAACCATGAACTGCGTATGACCGGTGATATGCAGTTCAAGCTGTTTAACGGCATGGTCGGCATGTCTGACCTGGATATTGATGACCCGTTGGGGGCGGTGCCGAAACTGCATGCCAATTTCACCATGCGTGATATAGACCTCGGTGAGATCACACGTACCTTTAATTTTGGCTCTATCACCGGCAAACTTGAAGGCGACATCAAGCACCTGAGATTGCAGAACTGGAAGCCGGTGTATATGGATGCTGTCATCCAGACTGCCGATGGTCCGTTTGAGAAGAAGATATCGCAACGTGCGGTGGAGAATATCACCGCGTTGGGTGGCGAAGGCACTGCCGCAGCTTTACAACGTACCTTTCTGCGTTTCTTTAAAGAGTTCGGTTACGAGAAAATTGGCTTGCGCTGTGAGTTGCGTGGCGATATCTGCAAAATGGGCGGGGTGGAAGCGATTCCCGATGGCTTTGTGATCGTCAAAGGCAAAGGTGCGCCCTCGGTGAATGTAAATGGCTACACCAAGTATGTGAGCTGGAAAGATGTGCTGTCACGCATGCAGCGCGTGACGGATAGTAATAGTAAAATTATTATCGACTAAGCTTAAAAGCTGAATTGTGAAAGGAACCAGATTGAAGCTCGCTTTTGCTAAACCATACCCGCACTGGGTGAAGAAATGCGCACTTGCGGCTGCAACGGCCGGACTGACCGCCTGCGTCACCATCAATATCTACTTTCCGGCCGCGGCCGCTGAAAAGGCGGCAGATAAGGTGATCGACGAAATCTGGCAGACACCTGCGGGGCAGAGCCCGACGCATACGCCAGCTACAACACCCGGCCAAACAACGCCTAAAGAAAGCAATGTGCCTGCAGTCACACCAGCAGTGACCCCATCCGTTAATCAGGAGTCTGCACCATGAACTCAGCCGTAAAAACTCGCCAGCCATGGTTAACCCAATTGCAACTATTTAAGCTTTACTGCTATCACATCTTTAAGCATGTGATATTTG
>JALDYP010000057.1:0-12017 GCA_032153875.1 Methylophilus sp. | reverse complement strand
TTATGAACTTCCCGAGATTGTAGCTATCCATGTGAACGAGGGTTTGCCGGAATATATGCGTTGGGTTGCGGCTGAAACGCTGGCATCAGGTAAGGGTTAATTAAGGTGCAAGATAATGATAACTAAATGGATCAAAGCGTGGGTGACCCTGGCGGTGCTGCTGGCAGCCGCGATGCCGGTGCAGGCGGATTCAAGATTTTCCCAACTATTTACGGATGACGACTCTGAAGAGTTTTTGCCGGTCGATAAAGCTTTTAAGGTCGAAGCTGCGCTGATAGATCAAACACGCGCGCAAGTGAAGTTTGTGATTGCCCCTGGGCATTATTTATACCGCGACCGTATACAACTGTTACCGGCTGATCAAAAAGCAACCATTTCGCTGCCGCCCGGCGAAAGTAAGAATGATCCAAACTTCGGCCAGCAACAGGTTTTCCATCATGATACGTTGGCGGAAGTCGTTTTCCCCGGCACTGCGCCTGCCGTTCTGCAAATACGTTATCAAGGCTGCAGCGAAAAAGGCTTGTGTTATCCACCGCAAACCAAATCCCTGCTATTAACACCATCGGCTTCATCTGCTGCTATCACCAGTAGCCAGCCACCAGCCTTTGAAGTTGAAGATGGTGGCTCTGAAAAACTGCTTTCTTCCGGGCACTGGTGGCAAATTGTGGCTGGGTTCTTCGGTGCCGGTTTACTGCTTTCTTTCACACCATGCGTGTTTCCGATGATCCCGATTTTGTCAGGCATTATTGTCGGTAAAAATGCGCAATCTTCGCGTGCCAAAGCATTTAGCTTATCCCTCGCTTATACTCTGGGCATGTGCCTGACTTACACCCTAGCGGGCGTAGCAGCCGGATTATCAGGCCAGCTATTGAGTAATGCACTGCAAACACCATGGGCGTTGACTGCTGGCGCTTTAATTTTTGTGGCTTTGTCTTTCTCCATGTTTGGCTTTTATGAGCTCAAACTGCCAAGTGCGGTAGAAAATGCTTTCTTTAACTGGAGTCACCGCTTTAAAGGCGGGCATCTGCTCAGCGACTTTCTGATGGGAGCAATCTCTGCCCTGATCATCAGCCCTTGCGTGGCGGCGCCTTTGGCTGGTGCTTTACTCTATATTAGCCAAACCCACGATGTAGTGCTGGGCGCAGTAGCACTCTTTTCATTGTCACTGGGCATGGGCGTGCCTTTATTGCTGATTGGGGCTTCTGCGGGTTCAATCCTACCGAAAGCAGGTGAGTGGATGAATATAGTACGCCGCTTATTTGGCGTACTCATGCTGGCCGTTGCAATCTGGGTGATCAGCCCGATTTTACCAATCAGTGTGCAACTATTATTGTGGGCGGCACTTTGTATCATACCGGCAATTTATTTGCGTGCGATTGATCCGTTACCGACTACAGCCACTACTGTACAAAGACTCACTAAAGGCACGGCAGTATTCTTGCTGTTATATGGCGTTGCCTTACTGGTCGGCGCCTGGTCAGGCGCCAGCTCACCGCTAAGGCCATTACAGAATCTTGTTTCCGGCGCACAAGCTGGCAGACAGGCCGTGCATTTTCAGCGCATACACAGCGTGCAAGAGCTTGAACAGGCCGTGCAGGCGGCGCAAGGCAAACGCGTGATGCTGGATTTTTATGCTGACTGGTGTGTGTCATGTAAAGAATACGAGCAATTTGTGTTTACCAACCATCAGGTGCAGGCTGAATTAAATCAAATAGTACTGTTGCAGGCAGATGTAACAGCCAATAACGCACAGGATGCTGCATTGCTTAAAAAATTCGATCTGTTTGGCCCGCCAGGCATCGTGTTTTTTGATAGCAAAGGCCAAGCCTTGCAGCCAGTCATCAAAGGCTATCATGATGCGGACCGTTTCCTGAAAATACTGCGCGCACTTGGAGGACCAGCCCATGCGTAACGTCGCGCGTATCGTCATGACTATGCTGCTGATTGTGGTACTCGGCAGTGGTTTCCGCTGGCTTTATTTAAACCGACATCAATATATGGGCGCAGATACGGCGTTACCTGATAAAACCGCCGTAAGTGCGCTGTGGAATACTACTTTGAGTGATCAAAAAGGTAAGTCTTTCCCATTATCGCAATTTAAAGGCAAGCCTGTTGTTTTGAATTTCTGGGCAACCTGGTGCGAACCCTGCCGCGATGAAATGCCTGAAATATCTGACTTGGCCAGCGAGCATCCTCAAATTGCCGTACTCGGCATTGCGGTGGATGAAGCAGCGGCAGTGCACGAGTTTGTTGAAAGCACTCCGGTATCTTATCCATTGCTGATTGCCGAGAACGAAGGCATGCCTCTGGCAGAGACTTTGGGCAACAATAAGGGCGTGCTACCATATACCGTGATCGTATCTGCACAGGGTGAAATCACCCATATTTTCTTTGGCCGCGTGAATCGCGATATGCTGCAAAAAGCACTTAACTTGTAGGACATTCAAACCATTATTAGATTGGTTGCAATCATTTAATGACTGCATGTTCGGCGCAAACAACCCGCACTTAACAGCAAAATTAACGATGTTACACTTTTGTCCAGCAGGTGAATTCTGCTGGACAAAATGCAATAACTTCGGCAAACTTCGCGCCATGAAGGTTGTATCTTTCTCTTTAAAAGGCATGTGAAATGGGCACCAAATCTATCCTGGTGATTCATGGACCTAATCTGAACATGCTGGGCACACGTGAGCCACAGCATTATGGCAACCAAACATTGGCAGACATTGACCAGGGGTTGCATGCGCTGGCGCACGCCGATCAGGCACGGCTGGAAACCTTTCAGAGCAATTCTGAAGCGGACATAATTGAGAAAATACACACATTGTCTGTTAACCGTGTGGATTATGTCATTATCAATCCTGCGGCTTTCACACATACTTCGGTGGCTATTCGTGATGCAATATCAGCGGTCAAAGTGCCGTTTATTGAAGTACATCTCTCAAATGTACATGCACGCGAGCCATTCAGGCATCACTCTTATTTCAGCGATATCGCGACGGCTGTCATCTGCGGCCTGGGCGCAGAAGGCTATTTCGCCGCTTATCGCCATATCCAACAACTATAATTAAAACATTCTAAATCGAGGTTTCTATGGATTTACGCAAACTCAAAAAATTGATTGATCTGGTCGAGGAATCGGGAATTTCCGAACTGGAACTGACCGAAGGTGAAGAAAAAGTACGCATTAGCCGCACTATTACCGGTGTTGCGCCGGTGACACAATATGTAGCTGCGCCTGCTGTTCAAGCAGCCCCGGCTTATGCCGCACCAACTGCTGCTGCGCCTGCCGCTAGTGCCAGCGCACCCGCATCAGCGCCAGAGCTCGAAGGTAAAGTGGTTAAATCACCTATGGTAGGTACTTTCTACCGCGCTTCTTCCCCTGATGCCAAAGCATTTGTTGACGTTGGCAGCAGTGTGAGTGCCGGTGAAACCGTATGTATCATCGAGGCGATGAAACTGCTCAATGAAATTGAGAGCGAACATGCCGGTGTTATTAAGAAGATTTTCGTTGAAAACGGCCAGCCGGTGGAATATGGCGAGCCATTATTCCTGATTGGTTAAGTCGCTTATGTTTGAGAAAATCCTGATTGCAAACCGCGGCGAGATAGCCTTGCGTGTGCAACGTGCCTGCCGTGAATTGGGGATTAAAACCGTCGCCGTGCACTCCGAGGCCGACCGCGATGCTAAATATGTCAAGCTGGCTGATGAGTCAGTCTGTATTGGCCCGGCCCCTTCCGCTAAAAGTTACCTTAATGTACCGGCAGTGATCAGCGCGGCTGAAGTGACCGATGCACAGGCGATACACCCGGGTTATGGCTTTTTGTCTGAAAATGCCGATTTTGCCGAGCGTGTGGAACAAAGTGGTTTTGTGTTTATCGGGCCACGTGCCGAAACTATCCGCCTGATGGGTGACAAAGTTTCCGCCAAAGATGCCATGAAAAAAGCCGGCGTGCCTTGTGTGCCAGGTTCCGATGGTGCCTTGCCTGATGACCCTGCTGAAATTGTGAAAACAGCCAAACGTGTCGGTTATCCAGTCATTATCAAGGCGGCTGGCGGTGGTGGTGGCCGGGGTATGCGCGTGGTGCATACCGAAGCGGCTTTGATCAATGCCGTCAACATGACCAAAGCCGAAGCGCAAAGCGCCTTTGGCAACCCTGTGGTTTACATGGAGAAATTCCTGGAAAACCCGCGTCATATCGAAATCCAGATCCTGGCTGACGAGCATGGCAATGCGGTTTACCTGGGTGACCGTGACTGCTCCATGCAGCGCAGGCACCAGAAAATCATTGAAGAAGCACCTTCACCGTTATTACCAGCACGATTGCGAGACCGCATTGGTGAACGCTGTGCCGAAGCCTGCCGCAAAATCAAATACCGTGGCGCTGGTACGTTCGAATTCCTCTATGAAAACGGCGAGTTCTATTTCATTGAGATGAATACCCGCTTGCAGGTTGAGCATACAGTGACAGAAATGATTACCGGTATTGACCTGGTGCAACAACAGATCTTTATTGCCGCCGGTGAAAAACTGCCGTTTCGTCAGCGTGACATCGTGCTGAATGGCCATGCCATTGAGTGCCGGATCAACGCAGAAGATCCTTACACTTTTGTGCCTTCTCCTGGGTTCATCAATCGTTTCCATATGCCGGGTGGCCCTGGTGTACGCATGGATACTCACGTATATGGCGGTTATACTGTGCCTCCACATTACGATTCCATGATCGGCAAACTGATCACGCATGGTGCAACCCGCGAGCAAGCGATTGCCCGAATGCGCGTAGCCTTGTCCGAAATGAATGTAGAAGGCATTAAAACCAATACCGCACTGCACTCTGACCTGATGGCTGATCTGGCCTTCCAGCAAGGTGGCACCAGCATTCATTACCTTGAGCAGAAGCTGGGCATCAGCTCTAAGTAATTGTGCATTGGCTGTTACTTAAAATTCAATCGACCGAGCAGCAGGCGGAGTCACTGAGCGACGTGCTGATGGAGCATGGCGCATTATCGGTCAGTATCGAAGATGCGCACGCCGACACCATGGCTGAACAGGCTATTTTTGGCGAGCCAGGCGATCCGCCACCTGGTATCTGGGAACAGAATATCGTGACTGCCATGCTGGACGCTGAAGCAGATGTGCCGGCTGTACTCGCCATTGTGCAATCCGAATTGCAGCTGGACGGCCTGAAATACCAGGTGGAGCAGATCGAAGAGCAGGACTGGGTGCGCGCAACACAAGCGCAATTTGACCCGATACGTGTCACCGATAATTTGTGGATTGTGCCCTCCTGGCATCAGGCGCCAAATGCCGAGGCAATCAATATCGTACTTGATCCCGGCCTGGCATTTGGGACCGGCAGTCATCCTACTACCCATTTATGCCTAAGCTGGCTGGCACAATTACCTAAAGCCGGGTTAGCCCAGGCCAATGTACTGGATTATGGCTGTGGTTCCGGAATTCTCGCCATCGCTGCCAAAAAGCTGGGTGCCGGCCAGGTGATTGGTGTGGATATTGATACGCAGGCGGTGATCGCCAGCCATGACAACGCCGCCAATAACCAGGTTGAAGCCGTGTTTTATGATTCTGCAGAATACCTGCATGAGCCGTTTGATATTGTGGTCGCCAATATTCTTTCCAGTGCCCTGATGGTGTTGGCGCCGGTGATTGCCAAATCTTGCAAAAATGGTGGCAAAGTTGCATTATCCGGCATATTGGATAGTCAGCAGGAAATGCTGCTGGCACATTACTCAGAGTGGTTTGAAATGGATGCCCCCATCCAGCAAGATGGATGGGTCTTGCTGACGGGAACCAGAAAATGTCTCTAATCACGGCGTGCCCTGCCTGCCAAACACAATTTGAAGTCAACGACGAACAACTGCAAGCCTATGCCGGCAAAGTACGCTGTGGCGAATGCAATCATGTGTTTGATGCACGCTCTTCACTGATTGAGTCGGCAGAAGCCGTAACCGCTGACGAATCAGCCGACCCTGCAGAACCTACTCCAGCAAATGAATCGATTGCATTAGCCGACTTAGCCTCAGAGTCCACTACAGCACAGATCACTGAAGGCAACACGCAATACCAGACAGCTGATGCAGATATCTCCTATAACGTTTTAGCCGAAGAGACTGTTAACGTACAAAACTCTGAAGCGCTTAGTTCTGAAGCCTATATATCGAGTACATATAGTTCTGATACTTACTCCGCCCCTGAAGCGACATTGGATAGTCCAGCAGCAGAGTTGGACGCTCCGCTGACAACCCAGGATGATGCCGTTGCAGAAGTTAGCCAGATTCAGGCATTGAACTGGAATGTTGACCGCGAAGAACAGAACACAACAAACATTCCGGAATTTTTACGTAATGTTTCCCTGAGCGAAGAATGGCCAACCGCCGCTGAAAAACCCAAGGCACCGTGGCTGTTTCCGCTGTTATCCGGCTTGCTGATAGCCACTATCTTGCTGCAAGTTATTTATTTCACACGCACCAGCCTGGCCGCCAATTATCCATTCACCAAGCCTTTATTGCAGTCAGCCTGCAAATTGGCGCATTGCGCCGTGGCTTTGCCCAAAGATATTACCCAATTAACGATTGATGATGCCGATATCCAGGAGCATAGGGAGCGTGAAGGCGTACTGGTGTTTTCCAGCGTATTGATTAACCATGGTGCGGTGTCGCAAACTTACCCGATGATAGAACTGACGTTGACCAATATGGCTGACGAGCCGGTATTACGCAAAATCCTGACACCTAAGGAATATTTGCCCGCCACCTCCAAAGTTGCTGAAGGCCTGTCGGCTCAACAGGAGCAACCGGTTAAAACCAGCCTGGGTATTTCAGAGAAAGCCGTGACCGGTTTCCGCGTCGCGATAGCTTATTAAAGCTGGACGTATTATCCGCCAGCGCTTTTTGCCTGCGCGCCTATATCTGTCATCACCTTGCCCAACACGTCAATCGCGGCTGTGCGTACAAAACTTTTACGCCAGGCCAATGCGATCCTTCTGCTGGGCACCGGTTTGGTAAACGGAATCACGCGTATCAGCGGATTTTGGTAACGTGCAACAGTCGCCATTGCTGGCAACACTGTAATCCCCAGGTTGGAAGCCACCATATTGCGTATAGTCTCCAAAGAATTACCTTGTAATACCTCGCCTTTGCGGCCTAACTCCGGACAAGCCTGCGTCACCTGATTACTGAAGCAATGGCCGCTATTCAGCAACAGCACTTTCTCATTGCCCAATTCATCCGGATTCACTGTTTTACGTTGCGCCCAAGGGTGACTGGCTGGCACCACCACATTAAAATCCTCATCGTAAAGCGGTGTGATTTCAATCCCCGGCACATTAAACGGCAATGCGACTACCGCCGCGTCAATCACGCCATTCCTTAATTGTTGTTCCAGCGTAGCGGTGATATTTTCCTCTACTTCCAGCGGCATATTTGGCGCCGTTTTAACCAATGGCGGAATCATTTCCGGCAACAGATAAGGGCCTACCGAATGGATCATGCCGAGCTTGAAGGGCCCATTCAACGGATCGCTGCCATGCTTTGCCATTTCCTTGATTTTTGCCGCCTGCTCAAGCACGGTATTTGCCTGTGCAATAATCTGCTCACCAATCGGCGTTGGTGTCACGTCGTTACGGTTCCGCTCAAACAACAAAACGCCTAATTCCTCTTCCAGCTTTTTGATACCCAGGCTTAATGCAGGTTGTGTGACAAAGCATTTCTCAGCCGCACGGCGGAAATTACGTTCCTGCGCGACTGCCAGCACAAATTTCAGTTCGATCAAGGTCATGGCTTGCCCGCTGCTATAAATAAAACCTTAGTGTAATTCTATTAATTTTATTTATCAATATTATCAAAACATACAATTATACAAATTGAATAGGCTTGCCTAGAATGGCTTCCATGCATCAGACAACATTGATTCATGGAGGCAAAAATGATCAGCCAATGGCTTCAGGATTTATCGCAATTACAGGAAATACTGGCGGCTTACGCTGCCAGCAATTAGGTCAAACTACATTTCATTATCTAGAAAATTATTATCGTAATATTTAACAAGTAGTATATTTAGCGGCTGGCCGTTTACGAGTGGTCAGCCACAAAAAAGGAGCTTAAAAAATGGAAAATCAACAAGGAACAACCGGCAAATGTCCATTTCCACATGGGGGAAATACTGCCACCAAGCAATCAAATACCAGCTGGTGGCCGAATGCACTGAACCTGGATATCCTGCACCAGCAAGACAGCAAAACCAATCCGCTGGGTGAGGATTTTAATTACGCCGAAGAGTTCAAAAAACTGGATCTAGCGGCGGTGAAAGCCGACTTGCATGCACTGATGACGGATAGCCAGTCATGGTGGCCTGCAGACTGGGGCCATTACGGCGGCTTGATGATCCGCTTGTCCTGGCATGCGGCAGGCACTTATCGCGTGGCCGATGGCCGTGGCGGTGCCGGCACCGGTAACCAGCGTTTTGCGCCACTGAATAGCTGGCCGGATAACGTCAACCTGGACAAGGCGCGCCGCCTGCTATGGCCGATCAAGAAAAAATACGGTAACAAGCTTTCATGGGCTGATCTGATCGTGCTGGCCGGCACCATGGCGTATGAATCCATGGGCCTGAAGATATTCGGCTTTGCCGGTGGCCGTGCGGATATCTGGCATCCGGAAAAAGATATCTACTGGGGTAATGAAAAAGAATGGCTGGCCAAAACAGGCGCGCCAGGTAGCCGTTATACCGGTGACCGTGAACTGGAAAATCCGCTGGCTGCAGTCATGATGGGGTTGATTTATGTGAATCCGGAAGGTGTCGATGGCAACCCGGATCCGTTACGCACAGCGAGGGATATCCGCGAAACTTTTGACCGGATGGCGATGAACGATGAAGAAACCGTTGCGCTGACCGCCGGTGGTCATACCGTAGGTAAATCACATGGTAATGGCACGGCTGCGAATTTGGGTCCGGATCCGGAAGGCGCAAATGTGGAAGAGCAGGGCATGGGCTGGAATAACCATACTACCCGTGGCATTGGCCGTGATTCCCTCACCAGCGGTATCGAAGGTGCCTGGACTACACACCCTACGCGTTGGGATAACGGTTACTTCAAAATGTTATTCGAGCATGAATGGGCATTGGCCAAGAGCCCGGCAGGTGCATGGCAGTATGAGCCAGTAAATATCAAGGAAGAAGACAAACCGGCCGATGTGGAAGATCCGTCTATCCGCTACAACCCGATCATGACCGATGCGGATATGGCGATGATCAAGGACCCGATCTACCGCGAAATTTCCGAGCGTTTCTATCGTGACCAGGCTTATTTCTCAGAAGTATTTGCACGTGCCTGGTTTAAGTTGACCCACCGCGATTTGGGCCCGAAAGCACGTTACCTGGGACCGGATGTGCCGCAGGAAGACCTGATCTGGCAAGACCCGACCCCTGCTGGTAATGCCAACCTGAGTGCGGTGGATATTGCGACGTTGAAAGCACAGATACTGGCCAGCGGCCTGACGACAGCTGAACTGGTTGCTACCGCCTGGGATAGTGCACGTACATTCCGCGCTTCCGATTTCCGCGGCGGCGCTAACGGGGCACGCATACGCCTGGCACCGCAAAAAGACTGGCAAGGTAACGAGCCGGCCAGGTTACAGAAAGTACTGTCTGTGCTTGAAGGTATCCGGGCAGGGTTCAACCAACCGGTCAGCCTGGCGGACTTGATCGTACTGGGCGGCTCAGCCGCTATTGAGCAATCGGCAAATGCAGCAGGTGTAGCAGTTGAGGTGCCGTTTGCGCCTGGCAGAGGTGATGCCACCGACGAAATGACTGATGTTGAGTCTTTCTCTGTGCTGGAACCACTGCATGACGGTTTCCGCAACTGGCAAAAGGCGGACTATGTACCATCGGCGGAAGAGTTATTGCTGGACCGTACCCAGCTGATGGGGCTGACTGCGCCGGAAATGGTTGTGCTGGTAGGTGGGTTGCGGGTGTTGGATACCAACTATGGCACAACTAAGCATGGCGTATTTACCGACAGGCCGGGCGTGCTTAGCAATGATTTTTTTGTTAATTTGACCGATATGCAATACACCTGGAAACCAGTAAGCAACAACCTGTATGAAGTGCGTGATCGCGTGACTGGTAATGTAAAATGGACTGCAACGCGGGTGGATCTGGTGTTTGGTTCTAACTCGATTCTGCGGTCTTATGCAGAAGTGTATGCGCAAGATGATGCCAAACAAAAGTTTGTGCAGGATTTTGTGAAAGCGTGGACGAAGGTGATGAATGCGGATCGGTTTGATCTGAAGTAATGATGATGTAAGAAAGAAAAAGCGCCTCGAGGAATCGAGGCGCTTTATTTATAAAATTAAGATTAAGTCTAAGGCATCGTTAATTTGAATCATGTAATTCACACGGCAAGGTTAGATGCAATAATCGACGTCATTCCGGTGTAGGGTGTTGCAAAGGTTAGGTACAGCATGCTGTACGCTGCAAACCAAACCGACCGGCTTATGCAGAAGCCAGTGCACCTGCACGGGGGAATTCTGTTAAGGTGAATGTTTAGCCTGGTAAAGAGTCAACAAGCTTGCGTCACGTTTTCTTGAGGTTCTCACTCGGTATTCCTTTGGATACTCATTGATTCTTTTTCGCCTCTAGGCGACCCTTTTTCTTATGCTTGTCCACAAGCAAGAAGGCAAAGAAGAAGACACCCTAGCTGTGGTTTGAGTGTTAGCTAGTTTTGTAACCTTCATTTAATAACTAAGCGCTGTCTTTCGCCGCACCTTTTCGCCTAGGGGCGAAAAAGAATGGTGAATGTATGAAGAAAGCTTACTTATCCCCTTCAAGTGCCCCCTGCACATCTAAAGTAACCCAGCTATGCATTAACCTGGCCTGGATTCTGGCCTCAGCCAGAATGACGAACTGAAGCGTTGGTTTTAGCATACGCCTGCCGTTCCGCAGGCGCACAGCATACTGTATGAAACTTTTGCTACACCCTAGACCAAAATGACGATTCTTTTAATCTAGAACAATTATCGCTCGCGCCAAGGCGCCACCCTGAACAGCAACAACATCCCCGGTATCGCCAGCAACGTACACACATAAAAAAACTGTTGCCAACCCAGCGCCTCCACCATGCCACCCGTCAGTGCATTGAACACTGAACGCGGTACCGCTGACAAGCTGGTAAACAACGCAAGCTGGGTAGCGGTGTACGCAGGATTTGTTTCCCTGGCCATATAGGCGACATAGGCAGCTGTCCCCAGGCCGACGCCAAACGCCTCAAAACCGATCACGATCGCCAGCATGCTGCGTTCCGGCGCACCTACATCAGTAAAAGGGCCGCTGCTTGCCAGCCAGGCAAAACCGAGGATGGACAATGCCTGTACAACACCGAAAACCCACAGACCGCGGTTGATACCCAGCTTCAGCATCCACAAACCGCCGACAAACGCGCCCACAATCTGCATGACCAGTCCGCTACCTTTGGCGATTGCGCCTATATCGGTTTTGCTGAAACCCATATCAATGTAAAAAGGGGTGGCCAGTGCGGTGGCCATGCTATCGCCAAGCTTGTAGAGCAGGATAAACAGCAGTACCCATAGCGCATGCTGCCAGCCACTGCGCTGTATGAATTCCTGGAAAGGCTCTACCACTGAAGCGAGCAGGGTTTTGGGTGCGCTGGCAATGACAGGTTCTTGTGCCCATAATGTGAAACCTATGCCGGGCAGCATAAATAGGCCCACTATCAGGAACACCTGTGACCAGGCCATATGATCGGCCAGGATCAACGCCAGTGAGCCGGGTACCAGGCCGGCAATACGGTAAGCGTTCACATAAAGGCTGTTGCCTAGCCCCAACTCTTCATCGCTGAGTGTCTCACGGCGGTAGGCATCAATCACAATGTCCTGGCTGGCGGAGAACAAGGCCACCAGCGTAGCGAGCAGGGCTACCGTGGCGATATCCTGTTGTGGCTGGAACATGCCCAGACCGGCAATGCTGGCGAACAAGGCCA
>JALDYP010000056.1:0-12469 GCA_032153875.1 Methylophilus sp. | reverse complement strand
GGGCTTCCAACGAGGAGTTGAAGTCGATTGCCGACCTGGCGTTGAGTGCCTGGCCCAAACATTAGTGCATACCTTAACAGGATAGGTTGACAGCCTGATTTAAATAAACAAACCTGCTTCAGGCAGGTTTATTTATTTTCAAAGGGGAAACTAGTCTTGCGTCGGGCTTCTATATCTAGCCAACCAGTGCGCATACGGCGCCGGCAATACCCAGGCCGCATTGTCCTGCTTCAATGCTTTAGCCGCATAATAAGGCCAGTGTGGATTTTCCAGATGTGCGCGGCCTATCATGGCCAGGTCCAGCTCTTCATTGCGGATCGCGTTATCTGCTAACGAAGGCGCACCAAAGCCCCAGGCGGATGAAACCGGAATACCTGCTTCATTACGTACGCGTTGTGCCACCGGTGCCAGGAATGCCGGACCCCATGGAATATTGGTTTCCGGGATGGTGAAGCCGACGCTGACGCTCAGCATATCCAGTCCGCGCTGTTTCCAGGCTTTGACCAGTTGAATGGATTCGCTCAACGTTTCTTCATCTTTGCCATCGTATTCAATGACGCCGAAACGGGCGGTGAGTGGCAAATGTTCCGGCCATACTTCACGGATGGCTTCCAGCGTTTCAATCGTGAAACGAGAGCGGTTTTCAAAGCTGCCACCGTAAATGTCAGTGCGGTGGTTGGCGTGTGCAGAAGTAAAACTTTGGCCCAGGTAACCATGGGCGAAATGGATCTCCAGCCATTCGAAACCGGCATCCAGCGCACGCTTGGCCGCGGCGACAAAGTCATTCTTCACGCGGGTGATGTCATCTATGGTCATTTCCTTGGGGATGCGTGGCAGATCACCGCCAAACGCAATCGCGGATGGGGCAATGGTTTGCCAGGCGCGGGCATCGTTGGCCGGAATATGGTCATCGCCTTCCCACGGTTTGTTGGCGCTGGCTTTGCGGCCGGCATGTGCGATCTGGATACCAGGTACTGCACCGGCCGCTTTGATCGCGGCGGCGATCTCGGCCAATTTTTCGGCTTGCTTGTCGTTCCAGATGCCTGTACATCCCGGGGTGATGCGGCCTTCAGGCGCCACGCCGGTCGCTTCAACAATCACCAGGCCACTGCCACCACGCGCCAGGCTGGTGTAGTGGGACAGGTGCCAGTCATTGACCACGCCATCTTCGGCCATGTACTGGCACATCGGCGGGATAGCGATGCGGTTTCTGAGGGTGACATCTTTTAATTGAAAACTGGAAAATAAATCAGCCATAGCGTTCCTTTTCTAAAAGTTTTTAAGTGATGTTTATGCAGTTGTTGAATATGTTTTTCCCGAGACTAATTGCATCTCGATCACGGCCAATACCAGCCCAAGAAATACGATGCTGGCTGCAATCCAGCCAATGGATGTCAGGCCCAAACCATGTGAGATCACCAGTCCACCCACCCAGGCCCCGGCTGCATTACCGATATTGAACGCGCCTATATTCATGGCAGAAGCCAATGTCGGTGCGCCGCTGGCTTTCTCAAGGATCTTGATCTGTAATGAAGGCACTGCTGCAAAGCCAGCGACACCCAGCAGGCCGACCAGGCTGACGACTGCGATCTGGTTATGCGCAAACAGTGAGAACGAAGCCAGTATGGCAATGATGAACATCAAAGCGCCTACCAGTGTTTTATCAAGGTTGATATCGGCCAGTTTGGCACCGAGGATATTGCCGATCACCATACCCACGCCGAACAACAGGAACACCGGTGAGATAGCCGTAGGTGAGAAAAGTGCTACATCGGTCAGTATAGGTGCCAGGTAAGTGAGCACTGCGAACAGGCCGGTATCTGCAATGATGGTCAGCAATAATCCGGCAATCACCTGCGGTTGCAGCAAGGTGGTGATTTCAGACTTCACATCCACTTTTTCGGCATGGTGATCTTTTGGTAACAGGTAATATAAGGCGGCCAGCGCAATCGGGCCTATCATGCTCACCGCCCAGAAAGTAGAGCGCCAGCCCAGCATCTGGCCTAACCAGGTGCCAGCCGGTACGCCCACTACATTGGCAACGGTCAGTCCGGTGAACATCAATGCCAGCGCAAACGCGCGTTTTTCTTTAGGCACCAGGTCGGTCGCCACGATGGCGCCTATGCCGAAAAATGTACCGTGCGCGAATGAAGTCACCACCCTGGCGATCATCAGCGTGGTGTAATCAGGCGCGATGGCGCAGATCAGGTTGCCCAAGGTAAAGATGCCCATCAGCCAGAGCAGGGAGTTCTTGCGCGAGAATTTTGCCATCAGTATAGACATGATAGGCGCGCCAACCGCCACGCCCAGCGCATAACCGGTGATCAATAAACCGGCCATCGGAATGCTGACCATCAGGTCACGGCTGACTTCCGGCAATAATCCCATAATGACGAATTCGGTAGTGCCTATGCCAAAGGCACCAGCCATCAATGCATATAAGGCGAGTGGAATGCCTGTTGAAGAAATCTGTTGTTTCATAAACACCTGCTTGTTATTTAGATTAAATTCTATAGTTCGAATATAATCGAACTATAGAATAATATCAAGCACTGTGATAAATTTTAGTTATGCGGCAAATCAAGCACCCGAATATAGAGCAAGTTGAACTGGCAGACATCATGTATGCACTGTCTGACCCGACGCGTCTGGAGATCGTGGCGCGCCTGGGTAATGCCGGAAGAAAGATGACCTGTGGCGAATTTGATTTAAACCGGCCCAAATCCAGTATGTCGCATCACTTTAAAATCCTGCGCGCAGCAGGCTTGGTCGAAACCCTCATTGAAGGCACTGAGCATTTGAATGCGCTCAGGGTGGATGAAATCGAGCGGAAATTCCCCGGCGTGTTGCAATCGGTATTACGTGCGCTGGTGCCAGCCAAAACGTAATCTATAAATGTTCAATCAGATAATCCACAAACGATGCTAACTTTGGCATCGTTTGACGTTCTTTAGGGTAAATGGCATTCACTGGCCGCGGTGGCGGTTTGAAGTCTTGCAGCACTTCTACCAACGCGCCGCTCTGGATATCCTGATCGAGTAATAACTTGGGCGAAAGAATCAAACCCAGTCCCTTCACAGCGGCGGTACGCAATGATTGCGCATGATTGGCATCGAACCGCGAATTGTTAGGCAAAGTGCTGTCGAGATTCCTGCTCAATTGCTTCCAGCCACCATCATGCTTCCAGTTGGTGAAATTCAGGCAATCAAATTTTCTTAATTCGTCCGGATGCGTTGGCGTGCCATGTTTTTGCAGATAAGCGGGGGATGCACAAGTCGCCACTTCAAACTCAGTCAGCTTTCTCGCGACATAGGTTGAGTCATCCAGTTCTCCTATCCTGATCGCGACATCAAACCCTTCATCGATAATATCCACAAACCGGTCCGCCAGAGTCAGCTCAACCGACACTTCAGGATATTCAAACAGGAAGTCAGTAATGATGGGTGTCAGCGTAATCGAACCAAACCAGATCGGTGCGCTGACCCGCAATTGGCCCCTGGGCTTGCCACGTAATATTTCTGCTCCCGTTTCAGCGTCATTGATCTGTTTGAGGATCTCTTTGCAATTCTCGTAGTAATTTTTGCCGATTTCGGTGAGCTTTAATGTGCGGGTGGTTCTTTTGAGCAAGGTTGAACCCAGCCGCTTTTCAAGCGCATTGATATGTTTGCTAACCATGGAAGGTGATAAGCGGCAGGCGGTAGCGGCAGCAGTAAAGCTGCTTAGCTCGACTACTTTTGTAAACACTTCCATGCTTTCGAACCTATCCATATTAAACACTCTGGGTAAATAATATTTTTAATAATATGCTATTTATCACTTTTGGTGAATAAATCACAATGCATCGCATATCTGAAAGCGCCGGGAAATGAATACGCTGGGAGCTAAAACCAGACCTGGCTGTCGATGAGATATCGATAGGCAGGCGGGAGGCGGTAGCAAGTATTCGCCGGTTTAAGCTGAAAGATGATTTGAATTTAACCTCAACATAGGAGCGATCATGAAAACATTTTTAAGTATCGGGTCTGGCCCAGGCATTGGTTTCGCCACTGCCGAACGTTTTGCTAAAGAAGGGTTCCACGTTGTATTGAGCGCACGGACAGCGGAAAAAACCAAAGGGCTGGTTGATCAGTTAACTGCCAAAGGATATTCCGCAGAAGCGAAAACAGTAGATGCAGGTAACCCGGCAAGTGTGAGTGACCTGGTTGCAGCCGTTGAAAAGCAGCATGGCGCGATTGAAGTACTGCATTACAACGCCGCCTTTGTCCGCCAGGCAACCATTGCTTCGCAACCTGTCGAATCCTTCAATACCGATCTGGCGGTCAACATTGGCGGCTCGCTGGCCGCTACGCAAGCGGTGGCCCCAGCCATGATCAAGAATGGCTCAGGCACAGTATTGCTGACCGGCGGTGGTTTTGCGCTCTCGCCACATCCTGACTATCTTTCCATCAGCATCGGTAAAGCGGGTATTCGTGCCCAGGCGCTGGCATTGTTCGACGCTTTGAAGGAGCAGGGTATCCATATTGCCAGCGTCACTGTCGCTACTTTCGTCAATCCGGATTCCAAAGAAGCCACGGATATCGGTGAAGAGTTCTGGAAACTTTACTCCCAGCCTAAAGGTGCGTGGACTGCTGAAGTCGTTTATCCACAAAACTAATCTCCTCTCCTTAAGCCAGTAGCGTCATATTGCTTGAGCCGGTCGGCTCAAGCTTCCTTTTTTTAATTTCCAAATTACTTTCTCAGTCGAAAGTAAAGTTAAAGTTTGTAGAGTTAATCTGTAGCAGGTTGCCAATGAGAATCATTATCAATATAATCGATTTTCTCCCAACCGTTTTGCTCACAGAAGTTTTTCCTTTGCAGATTGATCTCACAAAAAGTAGGCTGTTGTCATCATTGGTCTTGCATTATGGTGAGCTAGTCAATCACGTTAATCATCACTTTGGCAGCCGCCATTTTGCTGAAGATGTCGTGCATGATGTCTGCATCCAGCTCATGGAAAACCCGCCTGCCAGCGAGATCAGAACACCGTTAAGTTACCTGAGGAAAATAAGCATGAACCGGGCGCTGGACCGCACCCGGCATGAAAAGGTAAGCTCAGATTACATGGCGAATTTGCCCGAGCAAGGCGATAGTCATTTTTATGATGGCGCGGCAGCACTGGAGTTTGCGCAAAAAATCGAACAGATCAGGCAAATGATCGATGCCTTGCCAAAAAAACAAAGGCAGGTGTTTTTATTGCATCAGCTGTACGAAATTTCGCAGCATGACATCGCGGTAGAAATGGGCATATCCGCCAATATGGTGTCACGGCACTTCAATAAAGCGCTGGTCAATATCACCGTAGCCAGAAAAGAGCTATCCATTTAGAATAAATAAGCTGCCACGACACCCACTGCAAACCAGATGAACACTTCCAAGCAACCTCAGCTGCAACAGCCATCAGAAACCGAATCCAGTATTTCGGATCTGATGCCATACATCAAGGCGGCAAAGGGAAAATTCCCTACCAAGGAGGAATTGTTTGCCGAGGTGAACCGCGACAGGGATAACCGCAAAAAAGTCATTAAAACGTTGCAATATACTGCAGCGCTGGTTTTTTGTGCCTTGGGAGTGTGGACAATTAATCCCACCATTTCAACGGATACGTATGCCACCCGATATGCCGGGAACGCGCAGTACACGCTGGCTGATGGCAGCAGTGTGAATCTGAATTCGAATACGACTCTGGTCACCAGATTCAGGTTGCATTCCCGCGAAATGACGCTGGATAAAGGCGAAGCTTCTTTTACGGTCAAACACGAATTACGGCCATTCACGGTGGCAGTGAATACATCTAAAGTGCTGGATATCGGTACCGTGTTTAATATCTCGAAATGGGAGCAGTCTTTCGTCACCACCGTGCTGGAAGGTGAAGTCGAGTTGCAAACCGGTGAGAAAAAGAACAGGTTAACTGCGGGTCAATCGATACATGTGACTAATCAGCAAACGGGTGTTCCGTATCTTGCAGACATGGATATGGTCACCGCCTGGCATACCGGCAAAATCCTGTTTAACAAAACGCCGTTGAAAGAGGCGATTGCCAGCATCCAGCGCTACAGAAAGGCGCCTGTCCAGTTAGACACACGCGTCGAAAATATGCTGATCACCGGTATTTACGATGTCAGCAAAGTTGAGCAATTGCTGGATAGCATGGATACCATGTTCCCGGTAAAAGTGACCCGTTCGAATGACGGCGAAATAAATATTAAAAAAATTCATTCCTGACGTGCTAGTTTCATGGGCGTTAAACGCCTTAATAGTATAGCGGCTAATGTAGCCGCAAATATTATTAAGGGAAACCATGACAGCACGACCCAATGTTCAACTTAGCCATCGTAATAAGTTGAGACAGTTATCCATCGCCGCATTACTCTCACTCAGCATCCATGTGCATGCAGCATCGGCCGATATTGATATCGCCGCGCAATCGCTGGACCAGGCAATCCTGGCACTGGGCAAGCAAAGCGGTGAGAATATCGCCTTCCCCTCTGACCTCGCCAGCAAACTGAAAGCGCCAGCTGTCAAAGGTAATTACAGCGTTCAGCAAGCCCTGGATATCCTGTTAAAAGGCACTGGGTTGACCACCCAAAAAACGCCGGCTGGTTATTCTGTGGTCAAACAAGTCGAGGGTAAAGCTGAAACGCTGCCTGAAGTGCAGGTGAAAGAGCAGGCGATCAAAGATATCCCGGCTGAATATGCAGGTGGCCAGGTTGCCCGCGGCGGTAAAGTGGGATTGCTGGGCAACAAGGATTTGATGGATACGCCTTTCAGCGCCACACAATATACGTCAAAACTGATCGAAGATCAGCAGGCGCAGAATCTTGGCGATGTGCTGGTCAATGACCCTTCCATCCGCAATACTTACTCACGCGGTTCCGGCCGTGACGAATTCAATATCCGCGGTTTCACGCTGTTCAACTATGACGCGATGTTCAATGGTTTGTACGGTATATCACCACGTGATTCCAGCTCCATGATCGGTATCGAACGCGTTGAAGTGCTCAGAGGCCCGAATGCACTTTTAAACGGCATTGCACCTGGTGGCTCAGTGGGTGGCGCCATTAACCTGGTGCCTAAACGTGCCGGTTATCAACCACTCAACCGTTTGACTCTATCCTATATTGATGACAGCCAGCTGGCTGCTCATGCAGATGTGGCGAGACGTTATGGCGCAGATCAACAGTTTGGTGTGCGCGTCAATGCAATTAAGAGCTCTGGCGATACGCCCGTGGATAATTCTAAAGAGCGGCTGGATGCGATTGCCATCGGTCTCGATTTCCAGGGCGAACGGTTCCGCCTGGAAGGTGACCTGAACTATCAAAATCGCCTGACCTATGCGCGCAGTGGTCTGCTGTTCGCAGATACTGGTGTAAGAATAGGCTCAGCGCCAGACGCTAAGAGCAACTTTTTCCCAAAATGGACTTACTGGGACAGTAACCAGATTTCAGGCACAACACGTGCGGAATTCGACCTGACACCTAACTGGATGGTGTATGGCGCATTAGGTGGTTCTCAGTATGATTTTAGTAGTTTGCAAACCAGCTGGTTGTTGACCAATCAACAAGGTGATATTGCCTCACGTCCTACACGCACAAAACAATATGTAAAAACCCTGACCGGTGAGATAGGCGTTAGAGGAAACTTCGTCACAGGTGCCTTGAATCATCAGCCGGTGTTAAGTGTTACTAATTATTTTATGGAGTCTGGATTTCAATCAGATCGAATAGGGGCAACATTTTCCAATATCTACTCACCGCAAGACCTAGCTAAACCAGATATTTCATTAATAGGCAATGTCCCGAAAGCGGTGGAGACAAGGCTTCGCAGTATTGCTTTGGCAGATACCCTATCCGTGTTGGATAACAAAGTGCAACTCACCCTGGGGGTTAGGCACCAAGAAGTCATCGTCAATAGCTTTGACGCAGCTGGTAACCGCAGACTTGATCAACACTATGATGAGTCTAAATTGACTCCTACTTTAGCCGTGGTGATTCGCCCAACCGAACAGCTGTCTTTGTATGGCAACTATATTGAGGCATTAAATCAGGGACCTATCGACCCGAATAGCGGACAGACATTTGCTCCTATGGTCTCCAAGCAGCGCGAAGCGGGAGTGAAATATGACTTCGGCCGTTTTGCTACGACTGTGAGTGTGTTTGAGATTGAGCGCGCAAGCGAGATTACTGATCCGAGCACTTTACGGTTGTCGGTGAATGGAAAGCAGCGCAACCGCGGGATTGAGTTTCTGACGCAAGGCGAGGTGATGGACAATGTAAGATTATTAGGTGGTCTGGCATTGACTGAGGGGAAACTGGTCAAGACGGAAGGTGGCACAACTGACGGTAATACGGCTCCCGCTGTACCGCGCCAGCAATTCAATCTGGCTGTTGAATGGGATACGCCTATGTTGCCAGGCTTAACGCTGACTGCCCGTATGTTGCATACAGGTGAGCAGTATCTGGATCCTGAAAATACCCAAAAGATACCATCATGGAATCGCTATGATTTGGGTGCCAGGTATGCATTTACAACCGGGAAAGTGCCTGTGACGGTAAGAGGATCTATCGAGAACCTGTTTGATAAAAACTACTGGCTTTCCGCTGCACGACAAGGGTTGTCAGTGGGCGCCCCAAGAACCGTTTTACTCTCTGTAACGGCTGACTTTTAAGTTAATCAAACTAGTCTGAATCAGTGGATAGGGAAGGCTTTACGCCTTCCCTTTTTCTTTTGTGTAAATGCAAAAAGCACTGATGCACTTAGCCAGTAGAACCTTGCGAAAAATAGTGAGTCATTTTCATCACTCCTGTAACTAATCAGACCGTAGCAACGTACTAGCAAGTGAAGGTTGCATCAAAAACTGCATACGACGGAAGCGGCTTTCTTGTCGACAAACATGCAGAGACGTTAAGGGATAAGGAGTGATGACTATGTTGATCAAAAGAATTCAGGCGGCGGCGCTAGGTTTGGTGGCATGTTTTGCTATCACTGCCAGTGCAGGAAACACGGCGGCGCCAGACACTATCGTGTTAGGCATGGGTTGCTTTTGGGGTGCGGAAAAGCGGATTTCAGAGGTCCCTGGTGTTATCCGGACTGAAGTCGGCTATGCGGGCGGCAACACCAAATCACCGACTTATGAAACCGTTTCCAAAGAGGGGCATGCCAACAAAGCAGATACCCATGCTGAAGTGGTCAAAGTTACCTACGATAAAAATGCAGGCACGCTGGAGAAAGTGCTGGCTGCGTTCTGGCAGAACCATGACCCGACCCAGGGTAACCGGCAGGGCAATGATATAGGCTCAAATTACCGCAGTGCTATTTTTTACAGTTCAGAAAGCCAGCATCAAGCAGCCATGCAGACCAGGGAGATTTACCAGCAGGCCCTGACCAAGGCAGGTTTGGGGAAGATCACCACTGAAATCACTCCGCTCAAAGTGTTTTACCCGGCTGAAGGTTATCACCAGCAATACCTGAAGAAAAACCCTAACGGTTATTGCGGGTTGGGTGGTACTGGCGTTGCGTTTCCGGGGTCTACGCTAGCCACGCCGGTGACGACAGCGCCACTGGACGGCAAGAAACTTTCCAACAGGCAATTGGTGGTTTTCGAATCTGAAACCTGCGCTTTTTGCAAAGCGTTTGAAAAAGACATCATGAGCCAGTGGAAGTCAGAACTCGGTATCGCTAAAACCTTTTCCACCCAGGCACCTGCTGGCTGGGCGTTGAAAGAGGCTTTATGGGCAACGCCTACCATCGTCTTGTTCGAAGATGGCAAGGAAGCATCGCGCTACACCGGTTATGAGGGTAATAAGCAACGTTTCTGGCGTTGGCTTGGTGTGCAGACTTTAAGTGCTGAACAAAGGAAGATCGCGTTTGAAAAAGGCACCGAGATGCCATTTACCGGTTCGCTGCTCGATAACCATGCTGCAGGCTATTACGTAGACCCGGTTTCCGGTGAGCGGCTGTTCAGGAGCGACAAGAAATTCAACAGCAAAACCGGCTGGCCCAGCTTTTTTGACCCGTTGCCAGGTGCGCTGGTGATGAAAGAGGATGCCGGCCATGGCATGCGTCGCACCGAGGTGCTCAGTGCCAGTTCCGGTATCCATTTAGGCCATGTGTTTGACGATGGCCCGCCACCTACCGGCAAACGTTATTGCATTAATAGCGCGGTATTGAAGTTTGTGCCGGACAGGAGATAAGCTTATTAATTAATACACATCGCGCACATAGCGTTTTTCTTTGGCCATGGTTGAAACATAGTCAGCCGCCTGTTCTGCGCTCATGTTGCCATGCGTCTGGATAATGGTTTTCAAGGTGGCATCCACATCTTTCGCCATGCGGCTGGCGTCACCGCACACGCAGAAATGCGCGCCTTGTTGCAGCCATTGCCACAGCTCCGCTCCTTGCTCCAGCATGCGGTGTTGCACGTAAACTTTTTCTGGCTGGTCGCGTGAAAAAGCCGTATCCAGCTTGTTCAGCACGCCTGTTTTCTGCAATGACTCTAATTCCTCACGGTAGTAAAAATCAGTGGCGGCATGCTGCTCGCCAAAGAACAGCCAGTTTTTACCTTTGGAGGCTGTCGCCTGGCGTTCCTGTAAAAAGGCGATAAACGGAGCGATGCCGGTACCGGGGCCGACCATGATCAGCGGCGATTGCGGATTTTTGGGTGGGCGGAAATGCGCGGAGCGTTGCAGGAAGATGGCTACGTCACCTTCTTGCGCGCGGTCCGCCATAAAGGTTGAGCAGACGCCGCCACGCGACAGGTCTTTACCGTAACGCACAGTCGATACCGTTAAATGCACCTGGTTGGGGTGAACCCTGGGGCTGGATGAAATGGAATACAAGCGCGGCTGTAAACGTTTCAATGCGGCCAGCCATTTACTGGCTTCGATCTTAAACGGGAAGGCCAGTAACAGGTCAATGATTTGTTTGCCCCACAGCCAGTCTTTGAGGCGTTCATCATCCTCCATCAATAATGCCAGGGCCGGGCTGGCGCTATGTTCCTGCACAAATTTCACCAGGTCGGGCGTGATACGCGCGATTTCGTAGTGATGTAACAGCGCATCGCCAAGTGCCAGCTCGCCATGCTCTTTGACCGAGACCATGGTCGAGGCAGAGAGCTTAAGTGCGCGCAACATCTCACCGACCAGTTCAGGGCTGTTGGTTGGCCACACGCCCAGCGCATCGCCAGCTTCATATTCAAAACCGCTATCGGTCAAATCAAAACCAAACTGGCGAATCTCTTTTTCTGCACCATCCGCATTCAGGCGCTGGTTGATGACCAGTTTTGTTTTCAGCGGATGTTGGCGGGTATATGCAGGCGCTGCCGGTAATTCTGCAATATCGCTCACTTCTTCATCTATTAAATCGGCTTCATCTATGACATCCGCCATCGCCAGCACTGGCTGGTTGACGGTGGCGCAGACATTCACCAGTGCCAGCACTGCTTTATCCAGCCAGGCACTGGCGGTTTCTTCATAGTCCGGTTCGCAATCGGCACGGTCTATCAGGCGCTGTGCGCCCATGGCTTCCAGCCGGGCATCCAGTCTGCGGCCAAAGCCGCAGAACTGGTCATAGTTGGAATCTCCGAACGCCAGCACGGCAAAGCGGGTGTTTTCCAGACGCGGCGCAGCCTCCGCTTGCAGGCTGTTCCAAAACTGGGTGGCGTTGTCAGGCGGGTCACCATCACCAAACGTACTTGTCAGCAGCAGTACTTGTTTGTACTTGTCCAGGGCCGCCGGCTTCACACTATCCATAGACAGCACGGTGGCTTGCAGGCCTTGTGATTTGATCCGCTCTGCACATTTTTCGGCAAAGCCCTCGGCATTGCCGGTTTGCGAAGCCCACAACACAGCAACTGCTGGTGTGGCAGCCGCCGGGCTTATCGAGAAATCAGGCAAGCCTGCAGGCAGTTGGTCACCAGGCGGCAGCCAACTGCGTGCAAACAATCCGGCGAGGATGCCATTCACCAGTACATGTTTGGCAGGGGCAAGCGGTGTACTTTCAGGCAACATGGGCACACCACCCATTTTGCGGGATTCTTCTGTGCGTAAACCGCTAATGAAACCTTGCAAGTAAAGCTGTTCCTGCGCATCCAGAATGATTTCCGGTGCGCTATCCAGGCCCAGTAATCTGGCCAAAGCATCAATATCTCTCATATGCAGTTCCTTATTGTTCTTGCCCGCGGCAGCGGTTTCGACCAGTGCCAGCTCATCCGTCTCTTCGTGGGCAGGGCTAGGCGCGCTTGCGACGCGTGACATGGACACGGCGCAAAATTTGAATTCCGGTTGTTGCGAGATAGGGTCAATCGCATCACTGGTGACGGCATTGATCGCGAGGTCGTCACCATAAACGTCATTCCAGTGGAACGGCGCGAAGCAGTTTCCGGCGCGGACTCGGTCAGTCACGATGGCAGGCAATATCGCTTTGCCACGGCGTG
>JALDYP010000015.1:0-53644 GCA_032153875.1 Methylophilus sp. | reverse complement strand
CTTCTTTTAATAGTTCGGCGCCTGCTTGAGTCAGTGTGGCGCGGTGCCCGCTACGATCAAATAATTCAATGCCAAGATCTTCTTCCAGTTTGCGTACGGTATAGGTGAGGGCGGACGGTACGCGGTACAGGGCTTCCGCGGCGGCTGCAAAGCTGCCCTTGCGGTCTATCATGTCCAGGACTTCCAGCGCTTCCAGGCTGAGTTTAGTGCTCATAAATTCTTAATCAAAAAAATTGAACGAGTGATGCAAAATGTTTTGCTATCAATAGGCTAAGTGTTTTTTTATCATACATTTAATCTTTCAAACGGAGTGAACAAATGTTGAATATTCGCCCTTCAAACACACGCGGCTACGCCAATCATGGCTGGTTGGAGAGCTTTCACAGTTTTTCATTCTCCAGCTATTACGATCCTGCCCATATGGGATTTTCGGTTTTGCGTGTGATCAACGATGACAAAGTGGCACCGGCCACCGGTTTTGGCATGCACGGCCACCAGGACATGGAGATCATCACCTATATGCTGGCAGGTGAGCTGCGCCACACAGATAGCATGGGTAACGGTTCCGTAATTCGTGCCGGCGATGTGCAGCGCATGACTGCAGGTACCGGCGTGCGCCACAGCGAGATGAATGCCTCTGACAAAACCACTGCGCATTTATTGCAGATATGGATAGAGCCTGCGACTCTGAATCTGGCGCCTGGCTATGAAGAAAAAACGATATCTGTAGAAAGTAAATTAAATCGTTGGGCTTTGATTGCATCGCCTGATGCCTGGGATGGTTCACTGAAAGTCCACCAGGATGTGACTCTGTGCGCCACCGTGCTGGAAGCCGGGCATAGCCTGCCTTTGGAAGTCAGTGAAGGCCGCAGTGCTTACATGCATGTAGCACGCGGTGAAGTCGAGATCAATGGTGAACGGTTAGTGACCGGCGACGCGCTGAAAATCGACGATGCGACCAGGCTTGAAATGCGTGCGCACGAAGAAAGTGAAGTCTTGTGGTTTGATTTACCTGGAAATAAAAAATAGTTTTTGACATGAATACTTAACAAGGGAGTATCAAAATGACTCAAGTTTCAATTGTGTATCACAGTGGTTATGGCCATACCGCAGAGCAAGCCAAAGCGGTGGCGCGCGGTGTCGAGAAAGTGGCAGGCATGGAACTGCATCTTTTCACCGCAGAAGAAGCCCAGCAGCAATGGAATGTACTCAAAGCCAGTGATGCCATTATTTTCGGTAGCCCGACCTACATGGGTTCAGCCTCTGCCGCTTTTAAAGCCTTTATGGAGGCCAGCTCTGAGAAATGGTACGTCCGTGAATGGAAAGACAAGATCGCAGCCGGCTTCACCACTTCTGCAAGCCAAAGCGGGGACAAGCTCAATACATTAATTCAGCTGGCGGTGTTTGCCGCGCAACACGGCATGATCTGGGTCGGCCAGGATTTATTGCCGGGGAACAATAACAGCAAAGGGTCGGTCAACGATTTAAATCGTTTGGGTGGCTTCTTGGGCGCACTGGCGCAGGCGAATGCGGATCAGGGGCCTGAGTTTGGTCCTATCCCTAGTGATCTGTTGACTGCCGAGCACCTCGGTGAGCGTGTGGCTACGATTGCCAAACGGTTTTCTGCATCCAAATAACAATCCGAATTAGGGAGACATTAAGTGAAAAAATTATTCTTAGCCGTAAGTCTGTTGGCAGCTTCACAAGCCTGGGCTGCCACCGAAACCTACAATATTGATGCTGCGCACAGTTTTGCCAACTTCAGCATCCGCCATGTGGTTTCCAAAACATCCGGTACCTTCAATGATGTGACGGGTGTGATCACGCTCGATCCTGCCAATTTAAATACCGCCACCGTGCGCGCCACTATTAATGTTGCGAGTGTGAATTCAGGTTTGGCCAAACGCGATGAGCATATCAAGGCTGACAAATATCTGGACGCTGCCAAATACACCCAGATTCAGTTTGAAAGCACCAAGGTCACCGCTTCAAACCAGAACCAGGCCATTCTGCAAGGCAAGCTGACTATGCATGGCGTCACCAAGCAAGTGGATATTCCTGTGCGCGTGTTAGGTTATGGTTCTGACCCATGGGGTGGCCAACGTGCCGGTTTTGAAGGGCATGTCACTTTGAAAGCCTCTGACTACGGTTATGGCTGGGCGACTGGGGCCAACTCACCAGTAGGTGATGAGATTGAAGTGGCCTTGTTGATCGAAGGCGTGAAAGCTAAATAACCCGGTAAGCGCAATATGAATACGGAAGCCCTGTTTGATCAGGCTTCCGTATCTTCGTTTTAAGATTCGTAAAATGTAAATATTGGAGAGTGGCATGGCATTAGATTTGTTTTCACCATTAAAGCTTGGCGCAATCGCATTAAAAAATCGCGTTGTGATGGCACCTTTAACGCGTAATCGCGCAGCTGAGGGCGGCGTACCGCAAGCGATTAACGTCACGTATTACGAGCAGCGCGCTACCGCGGGCCTGATTATTACCGAAGCAACGCCGATCTCCCCCATGGCGCACGGTTACCCGGCCTTGCCAGGTATTTATACCGATGCCCAAATTGCCGGCTGGAAACAAGTCACCGATGCGGTACATGCGCAAGGCGGCAAGATTGTGATCCAGCTGTGGCATGTGGGCCGTATTTCACACCCTAGCTTGTTACCTAACCAGTCCCAGCCGGTAGCGCCGTCAGCGATCAAGCCGGCAGGGCAGGCGTTTACCTATCAGGGTTTGCAGGATTACGTCACACCACGTGCGCTGGAACTGGATGAACTGCCGACCATTGTGCAGGATTATGTACATGCCACGCGTTGTGCCATCGCGGCCGGTTTTGATGGCGTTGAAGTGCATGCAGCCAATGGTTATCTGCTAGACCAGTTTTTAAGGGATGGCTCCAACCAGCGCGAAGATGCTTATGGTGGATCATTGGAAAACCGCAGCCGTTTATTGCTGGAAGTAGTGCAAGCCGTGGTGGATACCATAGGTGCGGACAAAGTCGGTGTGCGCATTTCACCAGTGAATCCGTTCAATGATATGAAAGACAGCCAGCCGCAACAGACCTTCAATTACGTTACCCAGGCACTTAACCAGTTTGATCTGGCTTACCTGCATGCGGTAGAAGGCGGCATCCATGGCGGCGGAGAATCTGAGCCATTTGATTTTGAAGCGATGCGTAAATTGTTTAACAATGGTTATATTGCCAATCTGGGCTATGACAAAGCGCGTGGCAATGCAGTGGTCGGCAGTGGTCACGCGGATGCGGTGGCTTTCGGCGTGCCATTTATCGCCAACCCCGACCTGGTTGCCCGCTATGAGAAAGATGCGCCGCTGAATGAAGCCGACTCTTCATCTTTCTATGGTGGTACTGACAAGGGATACACCGACTATCCGTTCCTGACCGCCTAAATTCCCTATCCGGTGTTATCACCGGACTTGTCGCTCACTGTGTGCGGGCGTAGAATTCGCGCAAAGCAAATTCAATGGGCTAACGCTCCGTACATTGTGAGTTAATTTCTGCATGTCTCAATCTGATTCAAACACTAATCCCCATAAGTTAATCGTTGCCAACTGGAAAATGCATGGTAGCCTGGCTTTTAACCAGGCATTGATCGAAGGCTACCTGGATGGCCTGGCAAACCTGCCGCAAACTGATGTGGTGGTGTGTGTGCCATACCCATACCTGGCGCAAGCACAAGCGCTTTTATCAAATTCAAAAATTGGCTGGGGTGCGCAAAACCTGGCCAAGTACGAGCAGGGTGCTTACACCGGTGAAGTCGGTGCAAGTATGCTGCGTGATTTCGGCGCGCAATATGTGATCATCGGTCATTCAGAGCGCAGTACGGCGTATTGTGAATCGGATGAAAATATCGCTGAAAAAATGATGGTAGCCAAACGCCATGGGTTGACGCCTATTTTGTGCGTAGGTGAAACCTTGCTTGAGCGCGAGGCAGGTGTCATGGAGCGAGTAGTTGGCCGGCAGTTGGAAACGATTATCCGCCTGTTTGGCGGCGAAGCGTTTGCCGATACCATTGTTTCTTACGAACCGATCTGGGCGATCGGCACCGGCTTGGCCGCAACTGCGGAGCAGGCGGTCGCCATGCATCAGTTTATCCGCGAGACGGTGGCGAATGCCGATAAATCGGCCTCGGCCAGCTTAAAAATCCTCTACGGAGGGAGCGTAAGTCCGCAAAATGCGGTACAATTATTAAATCAGAAGGAAATAGATGGTGCGCTGATCGGCCGTTGCTCGTTAGATGTTGGGCAATTTATAAAAATATGTCAGGCCGTCCCTGTAAAATAGTACCTCTAACTCAATAGCAAACGTGCCAAAAGCATCATTGTTATTACATTATCGGATTAAGGAATATGGAAAACGTCATTCTTGTCATTCATGTGTTGGCAGCAGCTTCAGTGATTGGCCTGGTCTTATTACAGCACGGCAAAGGCGCTGACATGGGTGCAGCGTTCGGAAGTGGCGCCTCAGGTAGTTTGTTTGGGGTTTCTGGCTCTTCCAATTTGCTCAGCAAGCTGACATCGATTTTTATTACAGTATTTTTTGCAACCAGTTTGACGCTGGCATTTTTGTCCAGTCATAAAGCGGGTTCTGGCAGCGTGGTTAAATCCCCGCTGACACAACAGGCTCCGGCCAAAGGCGAGGCGGTTGAACCTGCCAAGCCGGTTGAAAATACACCCAAAGATATTCCTAATTAATTTTTAGCCGTCGTGGTGGAATTGGTAGACACGCTATCTTGAGGGGGTAGTGACGAAAGTTGTGCGAGTTCGAGTCTCGCCGACGGCACCAGCGATGTTGATGTGTGATCTATAAAGTAGTTAGGTTTCGCGACGTCGGCTGGTTGGGAATTGTTTGCTTGGGCGTGTTTGTTGTGTAGTTGCCAGACCGTTAGGTTTGCAGTGAAATGACTTGTTAACATGATCGATTAAGGCAAATCAGTGTTAGAAAATTATTTCCCGATTTTGATGTTTACCCTGGTGGGCTTGGGCGTTGGCCTGGGACCGCTTATCGCTGGTAAACTCGTCTCTCCGCATCGCCCTGATGCGGAAAAAAATTCTCCTTATGAATGTGGCTTTGAAGCGTTTGAAGATGCGCGCATGAAGTTTGACGTGCGTTATTACCTGGTCGCCATTCTGTTTATCCTGTTTGATCTCGAAATTGCTTTTCTTTTCCCGTGGGCGATCGTTATCCAGGAGATTGGACCGGCCGGTTTTTGGGCAATGATGGTTTTCTTGTTTGTTTTGGTGGTCGGCTTCGTCTTTGAATGGATGAAGGGCGCCCTGGAATGGGACTAATAGGATTGGTGCATTATGAGCATTGAAGGCGTACTGGAAAAAGGCTTTGTCACCACCACACTGGATACGGTGATCAATTACACCCGTACTGGTTCTTTATGGCCGATGACCTTTGGCCTGGCCTGTTGTGCGGTAGAGATGATGCATGCCGGCGCGGCGCGTTATGACCTTGACCGTTTCGGTATCGTATTCCGACCAAGTCCGCGTCAATCGGATGTGATGATTGTTGCCGGCACGCTGGTCAATAAAATGGCGCCTGCGTTGCGTAAAGTGTATGACCAGATGGCTGAACCCCGCTGGGTGATTTCTATGGGTAGCTGTGCCAATGGCGGCGGTTACTACCATTATTCATATGCTGTCGTGCGCGGCTGTGACCGTATTGTGCCGGTCGATGTTTACGTGCCCGGTTGCCCGCCGACTGCTGAGGCTTTGTTGTACGGAATTATCCAGCTGCAGAAAAAAATCAAACGTACCAACACGATTGCCCGAACCTAATCTCCTCACCAGAACCTAAAAAACTCAGCCAAGAAATCAAACTATGTCCGCAAAACTCGAACATTTATCCGCACAGCTCAAGCTAGCCCTGGGTGATGGCGTGATCAAGCTGGAACAAAAGCTGGGCGAGATTACGGTAGAAGTGCATGTAAAACATTTGCTCGCCGTGGCTGATAAATTGAAAACGCACGCAGAGCTCAAATTCGAGCAGCTGATTGATCTGTGTGGCGTAGATTATTCTGACTATGCGGACGGACGTTGGGAAGGACCGCGTTTTGCAGTGGTATTACATTTGTTATCTGTTGGGTTGAATCAGCGTGTACGTATCCGCGCATTTGCGACCGATGATGACTTTCCGGTATTTCCTACCCTGGTGGATATCTGGCCGGTGGCCAACTGGTTCGAGCGCGAAGCCTTTGACCTCTACGGGATGATGTTTGAAAACCATCCTGATTTACGCCGCCTGCTGACGGATTATGGTTTTGTCGGCCACCCGTTCCGTAAAGATTTCCCGATGATCGGTAATGTGGAAATGCGCTACGACCCGGTGCAGCAGCGCGTGGTTTATCAGCCGGTTTCGATTGATCAACGCAATAATGTACCGCGCCTGATCCGTGATGAAGGAAAACATCATGGTTAAATCTGGCAAGCTGGGGAATTTTTAGTATGGCTGAAATTAAGAACTACACCATGAACTTTGGCCCGCAGCACCCTGCGGCACATGGTGTGTTGCGTTTGGTGCTTGAGCTGGATGGCGAAGTGATCCAGCGCGCTGACCCGCATATTGGTTTGTTGCACAGAGCCACTGAGAAACTGGCTGAAAACCGTACTTACCTGCAAAGCGTGCCTTACATGGACCGCCTGGATTATGTATCCATGATGGCCAATGAGCATGCTTATGTCATGGCGATTGAGAAAATGCTGGCGCTGGAAGTACCGGTCCGTGCGCAATATATCCGTGTCATGTTTGACGAAATCACCCGTATCCTCAACCACCTGTTATGGCTGGGTGCGCATGCGCTGGACGTGGGGGCGATGACAGTTTTCCTGTATGCCTTCCGCGAGCGTGAAGATTTGTTTGATGTGTATGAGGCGGTTTCCGGCGCCCGTATGCATGCGGCGTATTATCGTCCGGGTGGTGTATACCGTGACCTACCGGAAAAAATGCCGCAGCATGAAACGACTAAATTCCGTAGCCAGGCCGAAATCAACAAGCTGAATGAGAACCGCCAGGGTTCCATGCTCGATTTTATTGAGGATTTCACCAACCGCTTCCCGACCTATGTGGATGAATACGAAACTTTGCTTACCGATAACCGTATCTGGAAACAGCGTACTGTCGGTATTGGTGTGGTGACCCCTGAGCGCGCGTTGGCTTTGGGCCTCACTGGCGCCATGTTGCGTGGTTCAGGCATTGCGTGGGACCTGCGCAAAAAGCAACCGTATGAAGTCTATGACAAAATGGACTTTGATATTCCACTGGGCGTGAACGGTGACTGTTATGACCGTTACCTGGTGCGTGTGGAAGAAATGCGTCAGTCCAACCGCATTATCAAGCAGTGTATAGACTGGTTACGCGTGAATCCAGGCCCGGTGATCACCAGCGACAACAAGATTGCGCCGCCTAACCGCGAAGGCATGAAGACCAATATGGAAGACTTGATTCACCACTTCAAGCTGTTTACCGAAGGCTTTCATGTGCCGGTAGGCGAGGCATATGCCGCGATTGAGCATCCTAAAGGTGAGTTCGGTATTTACATGGTTTCCGATGGGGCCAACAAACCATATCGCCTGAAAATCCGTGCACCTGGGTTTGCGCATCTGGCCGCGCTGGATGAGATGACCAAGGGGCATATGATTGCCGATCTGGTGGCGATTATTGGTACACAGGATATTGTGTTCGGTGAAATTGACCGGTAATCGGGTTGAAAAGATAGTCCGGGTTTCACAATGGATAAGTCGAAAAGCTATTAAGGGTCAGGCATGTTAAGTGCAGAATCGATAGAGAAGATTGAATACGAATTGGGCAAGTATCCCAAGGACAGGCGCCAGGCAGCAGTGATGTCCGCCTTGCGTATTGTGCAGATGGAACGTGGCTGGTTATCCAAGGAAAGTATTTCTGAAGTAGCGAAGTATCTGCGCATTCCGGAAATCGCCGCGCTGGAAGTGGCTACTTTCTACAATATGTACGAGCTGGAGCCGGTGGGTGAGCACAAGATCACCATCTGTACCAATATTTCCTGCATGCTGCGCGGGTCGGATGAGATTGTCGAACACCTGCAACACAAACTCGGCGTTGGCTTTAATGAAGTGACTGCCGATGGTAAATTTTGCCTGAAAGAGGGAGAGTGCATGGGCTGTTGCGGTGGCGCACCATTGCTGCATGTGAACAATAGCCAGATGCATGAGTTTCTTACCACTGAAAAAGTGGATGCGCTCATCAATGAGTTAAACAAGGGTTGAAAGAACGGGTCATGGCAAGCACTTCAACTATCCCTGCAAACAAAACGCCTGTGGTCAAAACCGACCTGACCGGGCAGACGCTGGTTACCTTACGTACACTGACAGAAGAGAATCCTGCTGCGCTGGCTACCTATGAAAAACTAGGTGGTTACGTTCAACTTAAACGACTGGTGACAGAACAAACCAAAGCGCCGGAGATTATCAGCCAGATTAAAGTCTCCAACTTGCGCGGCCGCGGCGGTGCCGGTTTTCCTACCGGCTTGAAGTGGAGCTTTATGCCGCGTTATTACGACGGCACCAAATATCTGGTCTGTAATACCGATGAAGGCGAACCAGGCACTTTTAAAGACCGTGACATTATCCGTTACAACCCGCACCAGTTGATTGAAGGTATGGCGATTGCGGCTTACACACTGGGCGCGCGCGTTGGGTACAACTATATTCACGGTGAAATCTGGCAGGATTACGAGATATTCGAAGCGGCATTGGCCGAAGCGCGTGAAGCGGGCTATATAGGTGAAAACCTGTTCGGCACCAGTTTCAGTTTCGATTTATACGCTGTGCACGGCTACGGCGCTTATATCTGTGGTGAAGAAACCGCGCTGATCGAATCTATCGAGGGCAAAAAAGGCCAGCCACGTTTTAAACCGCCTTTCCCGGCCAGTTACGGGGTATTCGGCAAGCCTACCAACGTCAATAATACCGAGAGTTACACTTCGATTCCGTGGATCATGCAGCACGGCGGCCAGGCATTTGCTAACCTGGGTGTGCCTAACTCCGGTGGCAGCAAACTGTTTTCAGTGTCAGGTCATGTCGAAAAACCTGGCAACTACGAAATCAAAATGGGCACGCCGTTTAGAGACTTGCTTGAAATGGCCGGTGGTATCTGGAAAGGCCGCAAGTTAAAAGCGGTGATTCCTGGCGGACCTTCTACCGCTGTCATGCCAGCCAGTGCGATTGAAAATGCCACCATGGATTACGACGGCTTGAGCAAAGCCGGTTCCAGCCTCGGTGCAGGCTCCATGATCGTGATGGATGAAACCACCTGCATGGTGAAAACGCTAAAACGCTTGAGTTACTTCTTCTATGAAGAAAGTTGTGGTCAATGTACGCCATGCCGAGAAGGTACTGGCTGGGTCTACCGCATTATCGAGCGCATCGTGAATGGCAAAGGCAAGATGGAAGACCTGGATCTGCTGACCGATTTAAGCAACAACATTTCCGGCCGCACGATTTGTGCGCTGGGTGATGCGGCGGCCACGCCGGTGTTGAGCTTTATCAAGCATTTCCGCCCGGAGTTTGAGTATTACATACAGCATGGTAAATCCATGATCGACGGTAAATAAAAATCTATTTTTGAGACCAGCTCAACAAATAAATTTTAGAGATAGCAGACATGTTAAATATCGAAATTGATGGCAAACCACTAGAGGTCGAACACGGCAGCACCATTATTGATGCTGCGGATGCGGTCGGAATTTCCATTCCGCGTTTCTGCTATCACAAAAAACTGTCTGTAGCCGCCAACTGCCGCATGTGCCTGGTGCAAGTAGAGAAATTCAATAAACCGTTGCCAGCCTGTGCCACACCGGTGGCGGATGGCATGAAGATTTTTACACGCAGCAAATCTTCCGTTGAAGCCCAAAAAAGCGTGATGGAATTCTTGCTGATCAACCATCCGCTGGATTGTCCGATTTGTGACCAGGGCGGTGAGTGCGATTTGCAGGATATCGCAGTCGCTTATGGTGCTTCAGGTTCGCGTTACACCGAAGAAAAACGTGTTGTATTCAACAAGAATATCGGCCCGCTGGTCAGCACTGATATGACGCGTTGCATCCAGTGTACACGTTGTGTGCGCTTCCTCAAGGAAGTCGGCGGCATGCAGGAGCTGGGCCTGGTCAACCGCGGTGAGCATGCTGAAATTACCGCCTATGTTGATCAGTCAGTGAATTCTGAGCTCAGCGGTAACATTATTGATTTATGCCCTGTCGGTGCCCTGACCAGCAAACCATTCCGTTATTCTGCACGCAGTTGGGAACTGGTACGCCGTCCTTCGATTGCCCCGCATGATGGCTTGGGCTCTCATGTTGAAGTGCATGTTAAAGATAATAAAGTCATGCGCATATTGCCGCGTGAAAAAGAATCTATCAACGAGTGCTGGTTGTCTGACCGTGACCGTTTCTCTTACGAAGGCCTGAACAGCCCGGATCGCCTGAAAGTGCCGATGATCAAGCACAACGGGCAATGGCAGGAAACCGATTGGAAAACCGCGCTCGAATTTGCCGCAGGCCAACTGAAAGACATCACCAGGCAACATGGTGGTGAAGCGTTAGGTGTGCTGGTTTCGCCTAACAGCACCATGGAAGAGGGCTACCTGATCAAGCAGCTTGCCGACGGCCTTGGTTGCGGCAACGTCGATTACCGTTTGCGCCAGACGGATTTCCGCCTGGATGGCAAGCGCACGGGTACGCCGTGGATGGGTTGCAATATTCAGGAAGTGGAAGAGCTGGATCGTATCCTGCTGATCGGTTCCAACATCCGTAACGAACATCCATTGCTGGCACAACGTATCCGTAAAGCGGTGGCCAATGGTGCCGAGTTGAGTATTGTCAGCCCGCTGGATAATGATCCATTGATGGATATTGCGCATAAAGTGATTGTGCGCCCGAATGATATGGTGAATGTGCTGGGCCAGATTCTGAAAGCCATGTCCGGCCTGCAAAAACTGTCGCTATGCCTGCCGCCCGCACTGAATGAATTGCTGGAAGAAATCAAGGTACGCCCAAATACACAAAAAATTGCGGAAAGCCTGGCCGGTATCCGTGAAGACCTGATCCTGATTGCGCCTAAGGTCGGTATTTTCCTGGGCAATATGGCATTGAGCGATCCGCGTTTTACTGAGATGTACAGTATGGCGGAAGCGATTGGCGGTATCAGTGGTGCCAAAGGCGGTATTCTGCCACCAGCAGCCAATAGTACGGGTATGCACATGATAGGTGTGATGCCTTCAGCCACCGGTATGCATGCGCGCGCCATGATTGAAGTGCCGCGCAAGGCTTACCTGTTATTGAATATCGAACCGGAGCTGGATTGCCAGCATGCGGCATTGGCTAACGAAGCCATGGCAAAAGCCGAGTGCGTAGTGGCATTAACTGCATACAAGTCTACAGCGCTGGAAAACGCCGATATCCTGTTGCCGATAGCGCCATTCACTGAAACTTCCGGTACCTTCATGAGTATGGAAGGCCGCGTACAAAGCTTCCAGGCGGTCACGCGTCCATTGGGCGAATGCCGTCCAGGCTGGAAAGTGTTGCGTGTGTTAGCTAATACATTGGGACTATCCGGCTTTGATTACAACAGCTCGGAAGAAGTGAAAAATGCACTGTTCAATGGCGAGAAACCTTCAGCAGTGGTGTGGCGTAGCCTGAACAACAACCTGAAAGAGCTGGTTGAAATCCAGGTCAATATCAAGAAAACAGGTTTGCAGCGCATCGGTGAAGTCCCGCAATATGAGTTCGACCCTATCGTGCGCCGTTCATCACCATTACAGAAAACCAAATACAACATCCGCCCGATGGCGCGCATTCATGGCGACCAGCTCGCCGAATTAGGCTTGCAGGATGGCGACATCGTGGTTGTGCGCCAGAGCAAAGGCAGCGCAGTACTCAAAGTGCGTGCAGACAATCATGTGGCAAAAGGCTGCGTGCGTGTAGCTGCAGCACATCCGCTGACGGTCGGTTTGGGTGACCTGATGGGTGATATCACGATTGAAAAAGCGGCAGTCGAGCAAGTGGCGATTTACGAAAAACAACTGACCGAGATGGCATAACATGCAATTCTTCGCTGACTTATTTGGATCTTACTGGCCGGAAGTGCAACTGGTGTCATGGACACTGGTGAAAATTGTCGCCATCGTGCTGCCGTTGATGGTTTGCGTTGCTTACCTGACCTATTTCGAGCGTAAGGTCATCGGTTTTATGCAAGTGCGTATCGGTCCTAACCGTGTGGGTCCATTCGGTCTGTTACAGCCAGTGGCGGATGCTTTAAAACTGTTATTCAAGGAAATAATCCTGCCAACAGCGTCCAATAAGGTGTTGTTCTTTATTGGCCCTATCCTGACTATCGCACCGGCGTTTGCCGCGTGGGCGGTTATCCCTTTTGATGCGACGCTGGTACTGGCGAATATTGATGCCGGTTTGCTATATATTTTGGCGATGACTTCTGTGGCTGTGTATGGTGTGATTATTGCCGGTTGGGCATCCAATTCCAAATATGCTTTCCTGGGTTCCTTACGCTCTGCCGCACAGATTGTTTCTTACGAGATTGCCATGGGTTTCACGCTGGTAGGCGTGTTGATGTGTGCAAACTCCCTTAATCTCGGCAAAATTGTGATGGGGCAGGAGGGCGGTTTCTGGCACTGGTACTTTATTCCATTGTTCCCGTTATTTGTGGTGTATTTCATCAGTGCCGTCGCCGAGACTAACCGCGCGCCATTTGACGTGGCTGAAGGTGAATCCGAGATTGTGGCCGGTTTTCATGTGGAATACTCCGGTATGGCGTTCGCGGTGTTCTTCCTGGCGGAGTATGCCAACATGATTCTGGTTTCCATGCTGGCCGCTTTGATGTTCCTGGGCGGCTGGTTGTCACCAGTGCCATTCCTGCCGGACAGCATCTTGTGGCTGTTAGCCAAAGTAGCATTCTTGCTCTTCTTGTTCCTATGGTTCCGTGCGACCTTCCCGCGTTACCGTTATGACCAGATCATGCGTCTGGGCTGGAAAGTATTTATTCCAATTACGCTGGTATGGATTGTCGTGGTAGCCGCCATGATGCAAACGCAGTGGGCTTATCTGTTCCATTAGCCGGGACTGTACGGACAAAGAATTTGGAAACCTTACCATGTTGAACGCGATTAAAAATACATTAGGCAGTTTGATGTTATGGGAAATGCTGAAAGGCATGGCCCTGACCGGACGCTATTTCTTTGCCAAGAAGATCACTATCCAGTATCCGGAAGAGCGCACGCCGCAATCGAACCGCTTCCGTGGTTTGCATGCGCTACGCCGCTACCCGAATGGTGAAGAGCGTTGCATCGCCTGCAAATTGTGCGAAGCCGTGTGCCCGGCAATGGCAATCACCATTGAATCTGACCAGCGTGACGATGGCAGTCGCCGTACCACGCGTTATGACATTGACCTGACCAAGTGCATTTTTTGCGGTTTCTGTGAAGAATCCTGCCCGGTAGACAGCATTGTTGAAACGCGTATTTTTGATTATCACGGAGAGCAGCGCGGCGACCTGATTTACACCAAAGAAATGCTGCTGGAAGTCGGCGATAAATATGAGGCGCAAATTGCTGCCGATCGCACCCAGGACAAGGCTTATCGCTAAGCGCGGACAGGATAATTATGGTATTTACTGATATTGTTTTTTACGTGCTGGCAGCAATCCTGCTGTTTTCCGGCATCCGCGTCATCACCACCCGCAATCCGGTGCATGCGGCATTGTTCCTGGTGCTGTCGTTTTTTACCGCAGCCGGTATCTGGTTATTGCTCGAAGCAGAGTTTCTTGCGATTACACTAATTTTAGTTTACGTAGGCGCGGTGATGGTGCTGTTCCTGTTTGTGGTGATGATGCTGGATATCAACCTTGATAAATTACGCGAAGGCTTCTGGGAATATCTGCCAATGGCTGGTTTCATCGGCTTGCTGATGGTGGTTGAAATGACGCTGGTGCTGGCTGATAAAAACCTGCATCCCACCCAGGCAGTAGAGTTGCCGGCCAATTACAGCAATACAGCTGCCCTGGGTAAAGTACTGTATACGGACTATTTGTTACCTTTCGAGTTAGCCGCGGTAGTGCTGCTGGTTGCCATGATCGCCGCCATTGTGCTGACACTGCGCGAGCGCCAGGATAATAAATCCATGAACCCATCCGAGCAGGTGAAAGTGAAGCGTAACGACAGGCTGAGAATTGTTTCCATGCCTGCCGAAGTTGAACCGCCAGCGCCACCACCTGTTGCCGAGGAGAAAAAATAACATGGTCGGCTTGTCTCATTACCTGATTCTGGGCGCATTGATGTTTGCCATCAGCGTGATCGGTATCTTCCTCAACCGTAAGAACGTCATCATTTTATTGATGGCGATTGAGTTAATGCTGTTAGCGGTGAACCTGAATTTTATTGCTTTCTCACATTACCTGAGCGATATCGCCGGCCAGGTATTTGTATTTTTCATCCTGACGGTGGCTGCGGCTGAGTCTGCGATCGGCCTCGCTATCCTGGTGGTGCTATTCCGTAACCTGCGCACCATCAACGTTGATGATCTGGATCAGTTAAAAGGCTAGTGGCATGACTATAAAACAAATCCTGATATTGATCCCTTTGCTGCCGTTGTTTTCGGCAGCTATCGTTGGCTTATTCCGCAATCAATTGCCACGCTGGACTGCGCATGCCATTACCATCGCCGGTGTTGGCGCTGCTTTCGTGCTATCCGTCACCATACTCAACCAGACGCTGGACGGCTTCACTTTAAATGAGTCGGTATATACCTGGCTAAACTCAGGCGATATCCATTTTGAAGTCGGTTTCCTGATCGATAACCTGAGCGCGATGATGATGGTAGTCGTCACGTTCGTATCATTGATGGTGCACGTGTATACCATAGGCTATATGCATGAAGATCCGGGATATAGCCGCTTCTTCAGCTATATCTCGCTGTTTACGTTCTCCATGCTGATGCTGGTCATGAGCAACAATTTCATGCAGCTGTTTTTTGGCTGGGAGGCGGTAGGCCTGGTGTCTTACCTGTTGATCGGCTTCTGGTTTACGCGCCCGACTGCAATCTATGCCAACCTGAAAGCGTTCCTGGTCAACCGGGTAGGGGATTTCGGCTTCCTGCTTGGCATCGGTATGGTGCTGTATTACTTTGGCAGTGTCGATTACGCCACCGTGTTTGAACGCGCGCCATCAATGGCGGATGCGCAAGTCAATATCCTGGGTAGCACTTCCTGGTCATTGATGACGGTTACCTGTCTGTTGCTGTTCGTAGGCGCCATGGGTAAATCGGCGCAAGTGCCGTTGCATGTATGGCTGCCAGATTCTATGGAAGGCCCGACGCCGATCTCAGCGCTTATCCACGCTGCGACCATGGTAACGGCCGGTATTTTTATGGTGGCACGCATGTCACCGCTCTATGAATTGTCGACCACTGCGCTATCCACCGTGATGGTGATCGGGGCGATTACTGCGCTGTTTATGGGCTTCCTCGGGATTATCCAGAACGATATCAAACGCGTGGTGGCTTATTCCACCTTGTCACAGCTTGGCTACATGACGGTTGCGTTAGGTGCATCGGCCTATTCAGTAGCGATTTTCCACCTGATGACACACGCTTTTTTTAAAGCCTTGCTATTCCTGGGTGCCGGTTCAGTCATCATGGGGATGCACCACGACCAGGATATCCGCAACATGGGTAACCTGAAAAAATACCTGCCGATTACCTGGATTACTTCATTGATAGGCTCGCTGGCTTTGATCGGTACGCCGTTCTTCTCCGGTTTCTACTCAAAAGACAGCATTATTGAAGCGGTTGAGTTATCGCATATTCCCGGTAGCGGTTTTGCCTATTTCGCGGTGATCGTCGGCGTATTTGTGACAGCTTTCTATTCTTTCCGCCTGTATTTCCTGGTGTTTCATGGTGAAGAAAAATGGCGCCATGCAGCACATTCAGGACACGAAGACCATAAGCATGTAGCACATGCCAAGGATGACCATGAGGCGCATGCTGATGATCATCACGACGACAACTCACATGACGACCATGCACATGACGATGCGCATCATCATGGCCTGGGCCCAAATGACAATCCGCATGAGCCAGGCTGGGTAGTGACCTTGCCATTGATATTACTGGCGATTCCATCACTGGTCATCGGTTACTTTGCACTGGAACCTATGGTATTTGGCGACTTCTTCAAGAACGTCATTTTCGTCAATCCTGAGGCACATCCGGCGATGGAGCATCTGGCGCATCATTATCATGAATTCATGCACAGCCCCGCGGGCATGGCGATGCATGGCTTTGCCAGCCTGCCATTTATTCTGGCCGCTTCTGGCGTATTGCTGTCTTGGTTCTTCTACATGAAACGCCCGGATATCCCGGCGGCAATCAAGCAGCGCTTCGACCTGGTTTACCGCATTCTGGAAAACAAATACGGTTTCGATAGTTTTAACGAGAAATTCTTTGCTGGCGGTTCCCGCTGCCTGGGCCGGTTGCTATGGAAGTTTGGTGACATTACCCTAATCGATGGCGCCATGGTCAATGGCACTGCCAAAGCCATGGGTAAGATTGCTGCCAGACTGCGCAATGTGCAATCCGGGCTTATTTATCACTACGCTTTTACCATGATTATTGGCGTGTTCCTCCTTATGACTTTCTTTGTAAAAATTAATTGATGATGCAAGCCGACCTCACAAGTATTTCATGGTTAAGTCTGGCCATCTGGCTGCCAATATTATCCGGCGTGCTGGTATTGCTGCTGGGTGGGGACCACAAAGCGACTTTGACCCGCTGGCTGGCGTTAGCTGGCAGCCTGGTCAGCTTTCTGGTGACCGTGCCGCTGTACACATTGTTTGATGTGCAGGATGGCTTTTTCCAGTTTGAAGAGTTACTGCCATGGATTCCGGCGTTTAATATCCATTACCACCTGGGTATCGATGGCTTCTCGATGCCACTGGTACTGCTGACCAGCTTTACCACCGTGATTGTGGTGCTGGCCGCATGGGAAGTGATCACTAAACACGTTGCGCAATATATGGCAGCATTCCTGATCATGAGCGGTATCATGGTCGGCGTGTTCACAGCACTTGATGCGATGCTCTACTATGTGTTCTGGGAAGCGATGCTGATCCCGATGTTCCTGGTAATCGGTGTGTGGGGCGGTCCTAACCGTGTGTATGCCACGGTCAAATTCTTCCTGTATACCTTGCTCGGCTCCTTGTTGATGCTGGTGGCGTTTATCTACCTGTATCACCAGACCGGTAGCTTTGAGCTGGCCGATTACTATTTGCTGCCTTTAAGCTTGGAGGCGCAGATTTACATCTTCATTGCATTCTTCATGGCATTCGCCGTAAAAATCCCGATGTGGCCGGTACATACCTGGTTGCCGGATGCCCACGTGGAAGCACCCACGGGTGGTTCCGTGGTACTGGCGGCGATTGCGTTGAAACTTGGTGGTTATAGCTTCCTGCGCTTTGCCATGCCGATTGCGCCGGATGCCTCACATTACTTTAGTACTGCCATGATCGTTTTGTCACTGATCGCGGTGGTATATATCGCCCTGGTTGCCCTGGTGCAAACCGATATGAAAAAGCTGATTGCCTACTCTTCAATCTCGCACATGGGCTTTGTAACGTTGGGTTTCTTCATGTTTGGCCAACTGGCGCTGGAAGGCGCAATGGTGCAGATGATCTCGCATGGTTTTATTTCTTCCGCCATGTTCCTCAGCGTAGGCGTGCTGTATGACCGCGTGCACAGCCGCGAGATTTCCGCTTATGGTGGCGTCGCCAATAAAATGCCGGTGTTTGCCGGGTTTGCAGTGCTGTTCGCGATGGCTAACAGTGGCTTGCCAGGTACTTCAGGCTTTGTTGGAGAATTTATGGTGATTCTGGCCGCAGTGAAATTTAATTTCTGGGTCGGTTTCTTTGCTGCCACGACGCTGATTTTCGGTGCTGCTTATACATTGTGGATGACCAAACGCGTATTTTTTGGCGATGTCGCTAATCACCATGTTGCAGAGCTAATGGATCTGAATAAACGCGAATTCTTGATTCTGGGTATTCTGGCACTACTGGTGATCGGGTTCGGTGTGTATCCGCAGCCGATTACAGAAGTGATGCAAGCTACCACTAGTGAATTCCTGAAACATATGGCGATTTCCAAATTGCCGGTCACTGGCTATTAAGGCAGGATTTTAGAAAATGGATAATATGCAATTCGATTTGCTCGCCCTGTTGCCGGAACTGGTATTACTGGGCATGGCCATGTTTATTTTGTTGCTGGATTTATTTATCCTGCCGCAAAACCGCTCCATCATTTATGGGCTGAGCCAGTTCACCTTGTTCGCTGCGGCATTCTTCACCTTTAAAACGCATACACCTGCGGTTGGCTTTGCGTTCTCGCATATGTTTATCGACGATACCCTGTCTGACGTTATCAAAATGATGATGTACCTGGGTACTTCGCTGATTTTTGTCTATAGCCGCAAATACCTGCAGGACCGCAGTTTGTACCGTGGCGAGTTTTACGCCATGGTGCTGTTTGGCTTGCTCGGCATGATGATCATGGTGTCCGGCCACAACCTGCTGACCATCTATATCGGTCTTGAGCTGTTGTCACTCTGCCTGTATTCCCTGGTGGCGTTTGACCGCGATAACCCGAGAGCCTCTGAAGCGGCGATGAAGTACTTTGTACTTGGGGCGCTGGCTTCCGGTATGTTGCTGTATGGCATGAGCATGATTTACGGGATGACCGGCAGTCTGGATGTCAGTGACATCGCCAATAGCATCATGCAGCAGAACAAGAGCCCGGTGCTGATTATGGGCCTGGTGTTTCTGGTTTCCGGGATTGCCTTCAAGTTTGGTGCCGTGCCGTTCCAGATGTGGGTGCCGGATGTGTACCAGGGTTCGCCTACACCAATGACATTGTTAATCGGTTCTATACCAAAACTGGCAGCGTTTGCGATGACGGTGCGTCTACTGGTGCAAGGCCTGCATCCGCTCGCGCAGGATTGGCAGGACATGCTGATGCTGATGGCGATCCTGTCTATCATCATTGGTAACTTCAGTGCCATTGTGCAAACCAACCTCAAGCGCATGCTGGCATATTCCACCATCTCGCATGTCGGTTTCATCATGTTCGGCATGATGAGCGCGAATGCCAACGGCTTTGCCTCAAGCTTTTTCTACATCAGCACTTATGTACTGACTTCGATTGCCGGTTTCGGCATTATTTTGCTGCTGAGCCGCCAGGGCTTTGAAGCGGAAGAGATCGATGACCTTAAAGGCCTCAATCAACGCCATCCGTGGTTTGCTTTCATGATGCTGATCATTATGTTCAGCATGGCAGGCATTCCGCCAACCATCGGTTTCTATGCCAAATTTACCGTACTGCAAGCTGCATGGCAGGCCGGGTTTACCTGGCAAGTGGTCTTGGCTGTATTAATGGCAGTGATTGGCGCTTTCTACTACCTGAATATTGTGCGCAAAATGTACTTCGATGCGCCGGTCGATCATTCTCCACTCACTGCACCAGTCGATATGCGTTTTGTATTAAGCGTACATTCACTGGCATTGTTAGGTTTGGGGATATTCCCGGAAATTCTGCTAAGCGTCTGTGGCCGCAGTCTGTTAATGAGCCTGCAATAACACATTATGCTAACTAAACTGTTATACCTGATATTAATGCTGTTCATGGCTAACCTGAACTGGATTTCAGATAAGTGGTTGGGAATCGCGGGGAGCATCAATCAGTTATGGCAGCGTTTCGCTGCCTTGCTGCCCGCTTACCTGATCACGCTGGTGATAGCCTACCTTGTCGAGCAATTGGTCATGGGCCAGGTCTGGCCACAAGGCTGGGAGTTTTACAGTATTACCCTCTGCCTGTTCCTGGTATTTTCTTTCCCGGGCTTTGTTTACCGCGTACTTTGGAAATAGTTCCTGGGGATAGTGGTAAGTCACATTAACTTCACGAATTGTTCACGATAGTTTCAAGCATCCTGGTCACACTAAGCTCACCTAAGTAGTCGGTGTACCCCGTCAAAAGCGGGGCAAACTGCGGAAAGGACCTGAGATGCTGAAATTACAACAAACTTTGGGATGGGTGCAGTCGGTGGATAGCCGGGTGTGTGTCAGGGTAAGTCATACCGGCCAATATCGATTGATCCGCAACCTGTTTCGCGCAATCTCGCGTATGGGTGATGGCATGTTCTGGTATCTGCTGATGCTGGTGATTGCAATTACACAGGGCCAAAGCGGTTTATACGTGTGCCTGCAAATGCTCACTGTTGGTCTGAGCGGTACCCTGGTTTATAAATGGCTGAAGCACCGCACCAGCCGTCCAAGACCGTTCCAGGTCCGTCAGGATGTCCTCTTAAGCGGCACGCCACTGGATTATTTCAGTTTCCCGTCCGGACATACCCTGCATGCAGTCGCTTTCGGTATGGTGGCTGTGCAGCACTACCCGCAACTGTTTCCTGTCGTTTATCCTTTTGTCGTGCTGGTAGGCATGTCGAGAGTGGTACTTGGTCTCCATTACCCAAGTGATGTACTGGCAGGCGCCGGAGTAGGGTATTTGCTGGTAGCTGCATATTCCCCCTTGTTTTAAAACAGTCAAAGAGAGTGGAGACTCAGCGCCACTCTCCTTCAATTACAACTTGTTGATTTTCTCAATCATCGCAGCCATTTCGCTTTGTGCAGGGATATTGTTTACGCGCAATCCCTGGATAACTCCCAGCTGATTTTCCACTGATTGATTCTGGCTGACTTTCCACTTGCCGGACAGGTGAGTGATCTCCATTTCAATTCCAGCTACCGCATGCATCAATTTATCTATGAAGTCAGCAGGCGCATCCTCAATCTGCCACGGCTGTTTGAATTTGGCTTCCTGGTCAGCGGTTAGTGATGACAGATGTGTGCGTAACCACTCCTTGTCTTCAATCACCTTTACTGTGCCATGCACATGCACTGCAACATAATTCCAGGTAGGAACAACCATGCCTGTTTGCGCTTTGCTGGCATACCACGAAGGCGTCACATAAGCATCAGGCCCGTGAAAAATAGCGAGCATCTGATTGTTATTGGCAATGTCTTTCCAGAGTGGATTTTTCCTTGCTAAATGTCCGCTCAAAGTGCCATGTGTGCCTGTAGCCGCATCTAGATGTAGCGGTATGTGATTTGCGTTTAATCCGTGCGCTGATATCGAAACAAGTGTGGCCAGGGGATAAGCGCGCATCAACGCATGCAACTCAACAGTGTTCGGCTCAGAGAAATGTTTAGGGATATACATAGATTTAAATTGGTAACAGCTGCCCTCTGACAAATACAAACTCATGTGCGGCAGGAGCTGAAACATGGCATTCGGTTGCCATACTTAAGTTCGCAATGCAGGGTAGTTGCTGCTCATCCTTCCGCAAAGGCTTAAGACTTTTCGCGCTGAAAGTTGCTGAATTCTCAATTCTGTCTAGCCATGGCAAAGCTGTCACTGCAATGACCAAGAGTGCAATTAACGATTTCATATATTTGCTTTTATAAATTTTAAAAGCATCATATAGTTAATAGCATGTACACTACATGTACAATTTATATTCCAATTAACAGAACTGTACAGGTCGTATTGCCATGCCAGTGACACCGATGATCACCGTGAATGCTTCAGACTCCATTCCTTTAGTGGAGCAGGTTGTTACCGGGATCAAGAACCTGGTTGAGCAACGTGTACTGCGTGCAGGCACGCGTTTGCCATCCATCCGGGACTTCGCAATCCAGCATGGCATCAGCCGGTTTACTGTTGTAGATGCGTATGACCGCCTGGTTGCGCATGGGTATTTATTATCGCGTCGCGGATCAGGGTTTTATGTGGCTTCGCTAACCCAGGCTGAAGAGGCGATTCCGCAAACAACTTTTCTGGAGCGCGCAGACGATGTGTTGTGGTTGTTGCATAACACTTTTAGGGATGTGCCAAATATTATCCGTCCCGGCTGTGGCTGGCTGCCAAGTGACTGGCTGGATGAGAAGGTCATTCAAAAGAGCCTGCATGAGCTTTCGCGTAAGCCTGGCGCATTTTTAACCGGTTATGGCGATATCCGCGGCTATTTGCCCTTGCGGCAACAACTGGCGCAAAAGAACCTGGCGGATATTGGCATCAGCCTGGAACCGCAACAGATCATCATGACTAATGGAGCCTCGCACGGACTGGATTTGGTGGCGCGGCTATTTATCCAGCCTGGCGATATAGTATTGGTGGATGATCCTGGTTATTACACTCTGTTCGGATACCTGAAATCGTTGGGTGCCAAACTGATAGGTGTGCCACGCCTGATGAATGGACCGGATGTCGCTGTACTCCAGCAGCATCTGGAAACATATCGTCCGAAACTGTTTTTCACCAACACTGTATTGCATAATCCGACTGGTACCAGCACCAGTATGGCGGTTGCGCACCAGATATTGCAGCTGGCTGAAAAGTATGGCCTGCATATTGTTGAGGATGATATCTATGGCGACTTCCACTCGAATCATGTGCCACGGCTGGCCACGCTCGATCAGTTGAATCGCGTCATTTATGTCAGCAGCTATTCCAAAACCATATCGGCCAGCATGCGTGTCGGCTTTATAGCGTGCAATAACGAATTGGCCATGCGCTTGCTGGATCTGAAGTTACTCACCGGGCTCACCACGTCGGAAATCAACCAGCGTGTCATGTACCAGATATTGGTAGAAGGGCGCTATCGCAAACATATGGATAAAATCCGAACCCGGCTGGAAGTCGAAAGAGGGCGGGTAATCAGCAAGCTGGAGGCTTGTGGTTTGAGCATTTACACAGAACCGGCTGGCGGCATGTTTGTCTGGGCGCAGCTTGCAAACGAGGGCAATGCTGCTGAAGTTGCGGCAATCGCATCCAAACAGAACATCATGCTGGCGCCGGGAAACCTGTTCAGTCCTCATCAGGCACCTTCGTCGTGGTTGCGTTTCAATGTTGCGCATTGTGATGATGAAAGAATTTTTGAAATATTAGGTACTTTTCAATAGAAAATTGCTTTTTAAATGGTCATTCTGTTGTCTTTTTTGAGTGCTAAATCATTGTTTTATCAGCCTATAGGCCGCCATTTCTCATGATTTTTTTGATTTTTTAGCGGTTTATCAAATACTAGTTGCCAATATTCAATATTACGTGCATAGTGTGCCCTCACGAAGTTCAAGTAGTGTCGTTGTTCTATGGTTCTATCTTTTGGTGTATCGTTACTTCCCGCCATCTTGATCCTCGTTATGGGCATTAGCCCAAATTTTTCATTTTCATTCAAGGATTTATCATGGTAACAGGTTCAGTTAAATGGTTTAACGATTCAAAAGGTTTTGGTTTCATCACTCCTGACAACGGCGGCGAAGATTTATTCGCACACTTTTCTGCGATTCAATCTGCAGGTTTCAAAACTTTGAAAGAAAACCAACGCGTTAGCTTTGAAGTAGCGACTGGCCCTAAAGGCAAACAAGCTGCAAACATTCAAATCATTGAATAATTCATTGCACGTCCGCAAGGCTGGTTAACCGGCCTACCGGAAAAGGGCCCGGAATCTCCGGGCTTTTTTTATTTTAAAAGGATGCTGAATGGCAAAAGAAGAGTTAATTGAAATGCAGGGCGCGGTCACCGAGATTTTGCCGGATGCGCGCTATCGTGTGAAACTGGATAACGGTCATGAGTTGATCGCGTATACAGGCGGCAAAATGCGTAAACATAAAATCCGTATTCTGGCGGGCGACAAGATTACTATCGAAATGTCACCTTATGATATGGACAAAGGCCGTATCATTTTCCGTCACCTGGAACCGCGCAAGCCTTTCTAACCTGCCCGTCAGTTATAGCGAGCAGGTCTGCCACTTCTGGCAGCCAGCCTCGCTCCCCACCGGTTCCTCATTGAGCTGAGGAACAGTCTTACTTATGGTCTTTCACCAGCCATTCCGTCAGCCATAGTAACCCCGGTGCCACTATCAGGATAATTACAAACACGAGCGGCCAGGCCACTGTGATGCTGGTTAGCCATTTCTCAAACAGCACTGTCTTTGGTACGTGATTGATAAGCAGGATGGAAATACTCACGATATTCACGGTCACCAATGACATCAGCGCCGCGAATAGCAGTTTACGTTTGAAAGCCACACGTTTGTTTGTACTGTTTACCATGGCAAAGCCTGGTCCTCATGAAAGTAACCACCGGTAGGTCCGTTATCATCCAGTGTAGCTAACCTGACTGAAGTCTTCCAGCTGTCACTGATTTCCATAGGCGCATTGGGTCCACCGAGTTCAGTCTTCACCCAGCCCGGGTGCGCAGAATTGACTTTGATCTTTGAGCTTTTAAGCGCATGTGCCAGATGTATGGTAAACATATTCAATGCTGTTTTCGAGGCGTTATAGGCCAGGCCTTTGGCGACATCGATAGGCGAGTCTGGCGTACTGTGCAGTGTTTGTGAAGCCAAAATGCTGGATAAATTAACAATCCGGCCAGATGGCGATTTTTCCAGCAGGGGTACCAACGCTTGAGTCAGTGCCACTACAGCAAAAAAATTGGCATCAAAGGTATCTTTAAGCGTGTCCTGGTCAAGCGTTAACGTATTGTTCTGGCCTATCAATTCTTCTTTCAATATTCCTGCATTGTTGATCAGGATATCCAGCTTACCAAAACGTGTTTGCAGTGCCTTAGCCACTGCTTGAGGCGCATTCGCTAAAGCGGCATCGTAATGCAAATATTCCGCATCAATGCCGGCAGCTTTTAGTTGTGCGACCGATTCCAGGCCTTTGGCCTCATCGCGCGCACCAAGAATAATCTTGATATCTTGTTTGCCTAAATGTTTGGCAGTTTCGAAGCCAATGCCTCGATTAGCACCGGTAATAAATGCAATACGTTGTTGTGTTGTACTCATCTTAGATTCCTTGGAAAAGTTGGATTTTATATTTAAATACCAATTGGTATTTAAATAATAGTTAAGATGGCTATGGTTGTCAATAATTAATTACCAAGTGGTAATTAATTTAATATTTGATTGGAATTGCAGAAAAGCCTAAGGCTCATATTAAGCGGGTGAACGGCCAGCCAAATCCGGTTGGTTAAAAGTTTTTTTCTGGAGGAATAATGCAGGGATGAGAATAAAACGAGCTGCGAAGTCGTTGCGGAGGTTTCTTATCAATTTGTAAAAACACCAATGTGCCACCAGGTAAGCACATTGGTGTTTTCACTGCGTCAGGTAGCGTGATGCACCAGTGTGATCGCGGCTAGTTTCGCACGGGTAGCCGCGCCGGTATTCGGGGCGAGTCGTTCTACCAATGCTGCACCTTCAAAAAGAATGGTTAATTGCTGGCCCAATGCTTCAGGGTCTTTAGCACCGGCGTTGCGGGCAATTTTACACAGATAAGTTTGCAGCTCTACTGAAAGCACGGCTGAATACTGGTTGATCGGATGCTCAGGGTCTGGAAACTCTACTGCAGCGATATGGAATGGCAGGCCATGAAATTCCGGCTGGGTAATCCATTGCTCCAGCAATTCACAAAGTTGGATCAGCAACTCGATAGACTCACTTTTACCGGAAGCCAGCTGAGCATTCAGCCAGCCATAGAATTTGTCCGATTTTTCACGGAGATAAGCCGTGATCAACTGGTTCTTGCTGGGGAAGTGCTTATACAGCGTTGCTTTGGCTACGCCTGCTTCCATGATAATGGTATCAACGCCTGAAGCCTGGATACCTCTGGTATCAAACAGGCTGCTGGCGATGGTTAAAATTTTCTCTCGCATATTCATACACTTATCCTTTTCTCAGTAAATGGGACATACTGAATTCTGCTTGTAGTCTTGGTACGATCATATCCTTGTGGGCGCTTGAGATCTTGCGGATACAAGCAGCTCACGTACCCAAGTGCTTGTCGTAATTGTTCCACATGGTCAACATCCACTTTGCCTGTCGTGACAAACATAATAAATGCCTGCCGCTGCGCATCCGGCAGCATCGCTGCCTGCGGCAGTTGGCAACTGCCGTTTTGCATCTTCTGGTAAGCCAGGTTCAACAAGCTGAGCGTGACTGGATCAGCGGTCGCACCCGACTCGAATGGCGTCTCTTCCAATGGTGACCATTCGGTTTGCACCGGTTCATGCATGGGCGTTACCATGCTCATCCACACTACACTCAGCGTCACTACCAAGCCAAAAGACAATGAGCGGCTAAATGATTGGTTGCCAAGTTGTTCATGCACTGACTGGTCAAATAAATGCCATGCAGCATCTACACCTGTTTGTGCTTGCACACGTATGGCGCCTACCGCCTGAAAAAACCATTGGTCGAGCAGAGTAGGCGGCAATTGCGCATTCGCTGTATTCTGAGCCTGTTCTATCAGCTGCCGTATATGCAGGATATCTTGGGTATTCAACGCAGCATTCGCACCCATTGCATTAATCCTTTGCGAATTCCAGGCGACCAGCTGTTGGCGCAACATGTATAAAGGTGCATGCCTGCACCATTGCTTTAATCCCAACTTCCATAGGCCATACAGGGCGTAAGTTTTTACACTACGCGCAACACGCTGTCCCGTCTTCTTTATTAACGCTAGTACATTCACGCCGGTAACCCCTAAAAATCTTCTTGCTTTTTTTTCGATGGCTGCAGTAGACTAGAAATAAGTGAACAGACCTGTCTGCATATTAACGTGGTAAACCACAAATTGCAACCAGTTCTTCCGCACCTTTTCCAGAAGCTACTTTGGCATCATAGCCCCGGCTGAATTTGTAAACAAGGGATAACCATGACATCCGTATCAATCGAAACGCAATTGACCGAGTGGCGCGACCACGCGCTTAAGCTCGAAAACGAAGTGAAGAAAGTAGTGGTCGGCCAGGACAAGGCAATCCGCGCCATTAATATTGCCATTTTTGCCCGTGGCCATGTGTTGCTCGAAGGTGGTGTCGGCGTCGGCAAAACGACATTGTTGCAGTCGATTGCCCGCGGTTTGGGTGGCGCGTATGAACGTATCGAAGGCACGGTAGACTTGATGCCTAACGATCTGATCTACCACACATTCCTCGGTGAAGATGGCCGCCCGAAAGTCGAAGAGGGCCCCTTGCTAAGGGCTGGCGAACAACTTTCCGTGTTTTTTTTCAACGAGATCAACCGGGCCAGGCCGCAGGTACATGCCTTAATGCTACGTGTGATGGCCGAGCGTCATATAGGCGCCTTCAAAAAAGAATACCGTTTGCCGCATATGCTGGTATTCGCCGACCGTAACCAGGTTGAAAAGAATGAGACTTTCGAGATTCCATCTGCCGCGCGTGACCGTTTTATGATGGAGATTCCGATTGAGATTCCTGATGACCGTGCGTTACGTAAAGCCCTGATGTTCGATGTCAAGTTCCAGCATGCGGAACGATTGACGCAGCAAGTCGATAGCGGGGTGCTGGCTTACGACCAGTTGAACGCTTTCTCTGATGTTTTGCAAAGCCATATCCGCTCCAGCGATGTACTCGAAGATTACGCGCTGGACTTGTGGGAATCCACTCAAAAACCGTCTTCCTTCGGCATTCAGCTTGATAGCGTGGATGTGAACCGCCTGGTGCATACCGGCGCCAGCCCGCGCGGCATGGGTATGTTGCTTAAAGCGGCACGCGTGCACGCCTGGCTGATGAACCGCGACAGCCTGTTCCCGGAAGATATTTATGCAGTGTTCCATGAAATCATCGCGCACAGGTTGGTGCTTAACCCTATGTTCGAGAGCCGCCGTACCGAGTTGTCGCGTGAGCTGACCAACCAGATCCTGGCTTCAGTCAGTGTGCCATCCAAGGCAAAAGCAGCATGATTCCCGACTACGCCCAGCCGTTTTTCTACCAGGTGCCCTGGCGTTCTGCCAGTGTGCATACTGGCGAGCATCTGGGCATACAGCGTGGTCCGGGTGATGAATTCAGCAAACATGTTTCGCTAGTTGATTATCCGGATGCCAGGCGTGTGGATTTGCGGCAAACGTTGCGCGACCCTTACGAGCAGATTCAGGTGCGCGTATTCAAACAGGAAGCTTCATCTCCACTGTATGCCGTATGTGATCTTTCCAGCTCCATGCAGTTTCAAGGGCAAGTACGCAAGCTGGATACGGTGAAAGCGGTAGCGGCATCTATTGCCTGCTCCGCCCATGAAAACAGTGACCTGTTTGGCATGGTCTCTTATGACCAGCACGTGATTCCGCATCTGAGTCTGTCAGCCGGTCATAACGCGCACCAGTCTTTTGTCACCATCGATGAAATGGGTGCTTTTCGCAGTGCGCGCCGCGATGGCAGTGGTATCGTCGAAGCGGCCGGGTTGCTAGGCCAGCAAAAAGGCCTTGTGTTCTGGATTTCGGACTTTCATTTGCCGCTGTCAGTGATTGAGCACGGCTTGAACCTGATGGCTAACCATCAAATCATTCCCATCGTGTTATGGGACCCGCTGGAATACCAGCGTTTGCCGCGCTTTGGTTTTGGCAATCTGCAGGACCCTGAAACCGGCCAGCAAAAAACCATATTTTTCCGCCAGGCCATCCGCGCACAGTTTGTCGAGATGTTCGAGCAACGCAAACAGGCGCTGGACCAGCTGTTTGCGCGCTTTGATATCCGTTCGCTGTACGTCGATGGACGCTTCGATTCGGCCTTGCTGTCGGATTATTTTGAACAACTTATCCATTAGAGTGTGCTGATGAAACAGATTTTTTTATGGTGGTTGATGGCTGCTTTATGCCCCGGCCTTGCCTTTGCCGAAACGCAGGCGGCTAAAGTACTCAGCGTGCAGAACCCGGCTTCTTATGCCGGGATACAGGTAGGGGACGTATTGCAGAGGACCATCCAGGTTTCAGTGGCTGCAAATGATCAGCTGAATGACAACAACCTGCCACTCAAAGGCTTGCAACGTAACGGCGTTGAACTGCGGCAGTTGCAAATTGATAGCCGCAAGCAGGGTGATCAACAAATCTACACCCTGGTATTTGATTACCAGGTATTTGCCAGCAGTGGCAAACCTGTGCAGCTGCAATTACCGGTCGAGCAACTGACATTCAAAAGTGGCGCTACAGCTGAATTACCTTCCTGGCGATTCTGGCTGATGGCGCAACTGCCGGACCAGTTACAAAAAGCCAGGCAAAGTGTGGTTGCCCAATACCGTCCGGCATTGCTGGATACGCAAACGCCACAACGAGGTCTGCTGATCAGCCTGCTGCTGGCGGTGATTGGTGGCCTGGTATTGCTCTACCGTAACTCTGACTGGACTTTATTGCCTATGGTAAACGGGCATTTTGCCCGTGCTTACCGCAAACTGAAAAAACTGCCAGCGAATGCTGATGGCCAGAAGCAGGCGGCCCTGATCGTGCAAGATGCATTGAATCAGCGCTTTGGTCAGCAGATGCTGGCGTCGCATGTGCCTCAGTTTGTTACGCAACAGCAAGGCTTTAAGCCGCTTGAACAAGAACTGTACGCTTTTTTTGCCCAGACCAATGCCGTGCTCTACGGCGGGCAAGTTGCCGATGCTGCCAGTTATTTAAAGCAATGTAAAACATTTACGCGCCAGCTGCGCGATTGTGAACGGGGCGTCTGATGCATTGGTTACACCCCTGGTTCTTGCTGCTGTTGCCGGTAATTGCAGTGCCTTTTCTATTGAAAAGCCGGCATGCGCAAACGTATTCATGGCTGCAAATGGTGCCGGCAGACCCGTTTTCAGACACCGCCAACCGGCTGGTTAAAGCCGCCACCTCATTGATGCTGCTTTGCCTGGTGTTAGCCCTGGCCGGCCCGCAAGGCGATAGCCACCAGGAGCAGAAAGTTGGCAAGGGCGCGCAAAGTGTATTTGTGATTGACCGCAGTGTCAGTATGGATCACCCGTTCGCCGGGCAAAGCACCGGCGGCCATGCGGCAGAAATCAAATCTGCTGCGGCCAGGCGGTTGATTACTGCATTTATCGACTCCCGGCCGGACGATATGATGGGAGTGGTGGGTTTCACCAATTCTGCATTGTATGGCATGAAAATCACCACCAACCGCGATGGCATACACTCGGCGATTCAGGCAGCGACAGGCCCTGCAATAAACCAGACCAATATTGGCGCAGGCATCACAAACGCGGTGACTTTGTTCGAAAATATCGCCAGTACCGGCTCGCGCGCTATTGTTTTGCTTTCGGACGGGGCCGGTAAATTGAGCCCGCGCGTGAAATACCAGATCCAGAAACAGCTGACGGCAAAAAAGCTCAATCTGTACTGGATTGTGCTGCGTGAACCGGATGACATCAGCATTTTCAATGACAATGTCTATGAAAAAGAAAGTGTACCGGAAGCAATTGCGCTGGACAGGTTTTTCCGGTCATTGAAGATCAAATACAAGGCATTCGAGGCGGATAACGCCACCGCGCTGGAATCTGCGCTGCGCGAAATCGATGCCAAGGAAAAAAACGTCATTCAATACGCCATCATGATTCCCGGACACGACTATGCCAAAGATTTAATCTTGCTGGCATTGGTGCTGGGATTGGGATTGGTGATTGTTAAACATATAAGGATGTACTAATGGCAACACATGCGAAAAAAGCCAATTGGCTGTGGGGTAGCATCACCGTGGCGGGCATCATTGGCGCGCTGTATTTCGGCTGGCAATTACAGTCGCTGCAGGCACTTAATCAGAAAATCCGCCATGGTGATCTGATCAAGGAAAAAGAATACCCCTATTTGCAACGGTTCACTGCGGCTTATGACCAGGGCAAACACGGCGATTACAAACATGCGGTGCAAACCTATGGCCAGTTGCTGGAAGTCCCGCCGCCGGAAGCCGAATTGCCGCATATTCATTTCAATATCGGCAATAATCTGTTTCTGTCTGGATTAGTGCGTACCGTGAATGAAGATGGCTCGTTTCAGGATGAAGCGCGCTATGCATTTACCCAGGCAAAAATCGCCTATGAACAGTCATTGCGCTTGCAGCCTGCAGATAAAGCGGCCAAATTCAATTTGAGTTTATTGCACTCGGTCATGGCGCGTGGCATGCAGGCGGGTACCAAGGACCAGTCGCATATGGAACTCAGTAATCTGCCGATCGGGTTGCCATAATGAAAGCGATCACATGGCTAAAACAGTATTATGAGCCGGTGCTGTATGTGCTCGCGTTGAGTTTGCTGGTATTGGCGTTGGTCAAACCCAGCATACAGCTCAGGCAGCAGGTGCAGCATTATTTGCTGATCACCGATGTGTCACAAAGTATGAATGCGGAAGATGAAGTGTTGAACCAGAAAAAAGTCAGCCGCATGGCATATGCACAATATTTGATGAAGCAGATCGTGCATAAGGCGCCATGTGGCACTTATTTCAGCCTGGGCATTTTTGCTTCTGACAATGTGGCCATGCTGCAAACACCGCTGGAAGTCTGTAAAAACCTGGATGTGATCACTGATGGTATTGATCACCTTGAATGGCGTATGGCCTGGAAAGGTAACAGCCGCCTCAGCTTTTCGGTGTATGGAGCAAGCCATATATACGATGCATTAAACCAGCCTGCTCAGATGCTATTTTTTACCGATGGCGATGAAGCACCCAGAGTTAACGTGACCATTAAGCAGGATTTAAGCGGTGTACAAATCGGTGAGTTTTTTACTTTTATCGGGGTAGGCGGCCCTGAGAAAGTGGCGATTACCCGTTACAACACTGCCAATAAACCAGTTGGTTATTGGCCAGTCAGTGAAAATAATAATGCCGGTGCCGTAGGTGTTAAGTATGTTGATCCGAGCAGCGATGAGCCGGACCCGCCAGTGGCCTATGCAGAATATGACCGCATGTTGTCGCAGCTGGAAGAAGAGTACCTGAAAGAGCTCTCGGCAGAGTTCAAAGGCAGCTACGTAAAAGGACAGGACCAGGAAGCATTTTACCGCGCCATTGCGTCGAAAAAAGCGACGGCCAGTTTTGTGACAGATTACCCGTTGCGCGCTGTGTATTTAGTGCTGGCGATATTATTAGTACTGGCTAGCTATTTGCCGGATGTGCTTTACCGCAGGCGTGCTGAGGCATATTAGCGAGGTTGGTATAAGAGTGTATTCAGGCACTCTCAATCATTTGAAGGCACCAGTGTCAGGCATGTAATCTCGGAAGGTGAGCCAAAGCGGTTCGGTGGTCCCCAATAGCCGGTTCCGCGGTTCACATATACCCACAAGTTTTTCAGGCGGTGCAGGCCAGCCACATAAGGCTGTTGCAGCGGCACCAGATATTTCCATGGCCAGAACTGGCCGCCATGCGTATGCCCCGATAACTGTAAATCAAACCCTGCCGACTCGGCTGCTTTGGCACTTAGCGGCTGGTGTGCGAGCAGGATTTTTGGTGCATGTTGTGGCGCACCTGCAATCGCAGCATGAGGATCACTCAGGTGCGTGTTGTAAAACGCGCCTGCGGAATAGTCAGTCACACCGGCCAGTACCAGTGTTGCGCCATCGTGGGTCAGTTGCACGTGTTCATTCAGCAACACCTGTATACCCAGGCGCTGTATTTCCTTAATCCAGTCCAGCGCGCCTGAATAATATTCATGATTGCCGGTGACAAAAAAACTGCCATGGCGGGCATTTAATTGCGCCAGCGGTTGAGTATGGGTGGCGAGTTCGCTGACGCGGCCATCGACCAGGTCACCGGTAATGGCAATCAGGTCAGCATTTAGCGTATTCACGCGATTGACGATGCGCGAAAGATAGCCTTTTTTAATGGTAGGGCCAACGTGGATATCGCTGATTTGCACAATGCGGAAGCCATTCAGCGTGGCAGGCAAATTGCGCAAAGGCACTTTGATTTTAATCACCTTTGCTAACCGGCGCGCATTGAAAAAGCCGATCACGCTGATTGCAATGGCGCCTGTGATCGCCAGTAAAGCGGTGTTCTTCTCCAATGTTAAAAAGTCAGCCTGAAAAAAGTGGGAAGCATCCATGCCAGCCACTATTAACAGGAAAATATCCCGTAATAGCGTCAATACCAGCAACGAAGAGAATACGCCCATCAATGTCATGGCAACCCAGCTGGTGGTATCGCGTAAGGCATGGTTACGTAGCCCGCGTGCGAGGAAAGCGACAGGTTGCAACAGGGTTGAAATGACCAGGAATACCCAGCCGGCCCACTGCACCCAATCTGCCCATGCCACAGAGTTTAAAAGGCGTGAACCGATGTAGTAATGCAACACACTGACCATGGTGGTGAATGTAAGCAGGAAGCGTAGAGGCGGCATGTGTTGTTTTTGTTGGGTAGAGGATAGGTATCCATTAGATGGAGCCAGCGCTGATAGATTCAAGTCAGCGTGATCTCTCATGCATAACTGTTAACAGTTATGCAAAAGTCTAGTCAGGCTAGGCCTAGCAATCTGGCTGGTTAAACCATTGGTGATGGTAGTGCTCGTAAGCACTGATGGCACGCGTAGGGCGCAGCCTGGCATCCTGCAGGCATTTACGGCGCCAGTCATCCAGCTGCTCCATGCCTAAATTCACATGCTCGGCATGTAAGGATGGAAAGGTGCCATTCAGCAACTGTGGCAGATCCTGCAACGCCAGCGTCACCTGGTCGCGGTAATACGCAAGCTTGTGTTCAAACTCGTTATCCAGCTTGCCATAGCGGCGAAGCAGGTATTGCGGAATGCGTGATAAACGTAATGCCTGGTCCGCTCCGGCCAGTCTGGAGACTGCTTTATTCACAATCTGAGGCTCACACTGCATGGCTTGCGTCAGGGTCTCGACAATGGTTTTGCGGTGTATGCGCAACAGTTTTGAAGGTGAAGGGATATCAGAGGTTTGCAGATAAGCATCCATTGCCCATTCAGCAGCGGCATGCGTAAGCACACTGTCATGCTGCCATTTGGCTTCAAAAGTCGGTACAAAATGCTGGTGGGCAACAACATCGGTCAGCAGATGGACGTTATAACCTATCCCGAGCGCCAGTTGCCTGTCATTTTTGGTATGCAGCAGTTGCTGGCCTATGCCCCAGCCGTGGCTGTGATTGAAGGTACGGGAAACCACCGCCAGGTCCGGCAAACAGGCGCCAGCCAGCACCAGTGTCGGGTAACGCCGCATGATGCCTAACCAGGGCAATGGCAGTAAAGGTAATGCCTGCAGCCAGCTATGCGTATAAGCCACATGCGAATACAAACCCCACGCATGTGCCTCGCCAGGCATCGCAATCAGTAATAGAAGTAACGCTAAACATCTGATGAGTCTTTTTCGCATGTGCGCACTCTGCGCCCGCCAGATGACAGATGCGTGATGATTGTATGACATTGATATGAAAGGGATTTAGTCATAAAAGCATCACGAAGTGTTGTTAAAGTATGTGAGAATTGTTTACATGGAACCGCTTAAACGGAACTTTGCATGAAAATATTGATGATTTCAGATGTGTATTTCCCGCGCGTAAATGGTGTTTCAACCAGCATCCGTACTTTTGCAGAAAGCCTGCGTGATCATGGGCATACCGTGCACCTGATTGCTCCCCAGTATGTGGAATCGATCGAGAATGCTTTAATCGGTGACGAAGCGTGGATTACCCGTATTGCCGCCCGCAAAATCGTGTTCGACCCTGAGGATTATTTAATGAAATGGCCAGCGTTGATGGCGTATGTCGATAGCCTGCATCCTGGCGATTATGACCTGGTGCATATCCACACCCCATTTGTGGCGCATTATGCCGGGCTTAAAATCGCCAAAAAACTGCAAGTACCAGTGGTGGAGACTTATCACACCTTTTTTGAAGACTACATGCATCACTATTTACCGTGGGTACCGCGCAAGTTTGCAGTGAATATCGCACAGTGGGTATCACGCAAGCAATGCCAGCAGGTAGATACCGTAGTTTCGCCTTCAGGGCAAATGCGCGACGTGTTGCAGCAATATGGCGTCACCACGCCGGTGACTGTGATCCCCACCGGTTTGGATGCCTCACGGTTCGTGCCTGGTGATGGCGCGGCGTTCAGGGCCAAGTATGATATCCCGGCGCAAAGGCCTTTATTACTATTTGTCGGCCGTGTCGCGCATGAAAAAAACATCCAGTTCTTGCTCGAAATGCTGTCACTGGTGATCCAGGATCATCCGGAAGTCTTGCTGGTGATTACCGGTGAAGGCCCGGCCGAAGGCATGCTGAAAAAAATGGCACGCGACAACGGCTTGCAGCAGAATGTCATGTTCCTGGGCTACCTGGACCGCGCAGTCGGGCTGAATGCCGCTTATCACGCTGCAGATATCTTTGTGTTCGCTTCCAAAAGCGAGACCCAGGGCCTGGTCTTGCTGGAAGCCATGGCACAAGAGACACCTGTGGTTGCCATTGCAGAGCTGGGCACCGCGTCTATCCTGCGTCAGGAGCAGGGCGCGCTGATCGCACAGGACGATGAGTTGCACTTTGCCGAGCAAGTACAAACCCTGCTCATTGACCACCAGCTTCGCGAGCGTGTGGGTAGACAAGGTAAACGTTATGTAGAGCAGGTGTGGTCGAGTGACGCGCAAGCCAGGAAACTGCTGGAATGCTACGAACGTCTGATGCTGGCTAATTTCCCGCTGGCAGCTTCTGCTGCATAATCCAGACAGCATCACATTGCTGTGGTGCTGTCCTGGCATCTCTCCTGATTTTCTGGAATCTTTCCTGGCCCACTTGACGCATGCCGGCAGGCGCGCCAAGATACCGGCAGACCTGCATTCATGCAGGCACACGATATCAGGAGAAATCTAAAATGTTACTCATGAGCTGCCGTAGGCTGGTAGCCATTTTTGATTGCCAGCCGGGCATTTGGCAGTCTTTAGTTTGTCATAGAGTTTCTCATGAAATTTCTCATGGTTTTAATCCATAAAATTTAAAACGCGCACTACATCATTATTTCCAGTAATCCAAGGAGTGAAAAATGGCAGCATATTTAATTGCAGATGTATTACTTAAAGACGATAAATGGGTTCCGGAATATGCAAAGCATGTTCATCTGATCGCTGAGAAACATGGTGGAAAGTATTTAAGCCGCAGCGGCAATATTGACGTACTTGAAGGCAAACCATTGGAAAATACATTGATTGCGTTGATTCAGTTTCCAGACAAGGAAGCAGCGCTGGCATTTGCAAATGACCCGGAATATGCCCCTTACTCCAAAGCCAGGCAAGATGGCACCGACAGTCGTTTTCAGCTGATTGATGACACAGACCTGGCAGGTGCCATCCCTTATCTCCCAAAATAGCTTCCAAGTTCTTGTGCAATAAAAGCGCCGCGATTTGCGGCGTTTTTTATGTGTGTTGAACGTTGCTGGCGGATAGCATGCGCATTTACAATGCTGTGTTTTTGCAGAGTCTTAAAAGTAAATATATCAATAATCAAAAGAGATAGTCATGACATTACAGGCCATTCAAAATATCAATCTGGTTTCCCTGGCTGATTCAACACTCAGCCTGACCGCTGCCTTTATTTGCGGGGCAGTGATTGGTTTTGAGCGGCAGTACCGGCAGCGTACAGCAGGGTTACGTACCAATGTGCTGGTCGCGGTAGGCGCAGCAATATTTGTCGATATGGCCAACCGCCTGATCGGGCAGGAGGGCGCTGTGCATGTGGTTGCTTACGTCGTATCCGGGATTGGTTTCCTGGGTGCCGGTGTCATCATGCGCGAAGAGGGCAATGTGCGTGGCCTGAATACCGCAGCTACATTGTGGGGCTCCGCCGCTGTGGGTGCGTGTGCGGGCGCAGACTTGTTATTGGAAGCTTTCCTGGGTACTTTGTTTGTACTGGCCACCAATACGCTGTTGCGCCCGGTGGTGAACCAGATCAACCGCAAACCGATAGATACTTTGCGGGTAGAGGCGACCACCACCATCTATGTGATTGCACTGCGGGAAAATCAGAACGAAGCCTTGAACCTGATAGAGAATATGCTGGCTGAAGCACAATATCCGACCAAGCATATGCAGATGCATGCATTTGGCCATGATTGTGTAGAAATTGAGATTGAGTTACTGGCGGCTGCCATTCACAGTGATGAACTGGATGCGGTGACGCAGCGCTTGCTGGCTGTGAGCTATATACAGCAGGCGTTCTGGAGCCCGAGCATGATGGATTAACGCTTTAATTGATACTTGCCATAAAAAAACGCCGCAATTTGCGGCGTTTTTGTTGGTAGCTGGAATTAACCGAATTTACCGGTAATGTAATCTTCAGTTTCTTTACGGCCAGGGTTGGTGAAGATTTTGTCGGTATCATCGTACTCGATGAGTTCACCAAGGTACATGTAAGCCGTGTAATCAGACACGCGTGCAGCTTGTTGCATGTTGTGCGTCACGACCAGGATCGTCAGCTTGCTGCGCAGCTCAACCATCAGCTCTTCAATGTTGGCGGTGGCGATTGGGTCCAGTGCTGAAGTCGGCTCATCGAACAACATGATTTCCGGATCAGTCGCTAGGGCACGCGCGATACATAAACGTTGTTGCTGGCCACCTGACAGGTTAAATGCCAGGTCGTGCAAGCGATCTTTCACTTCATTCCACAACGCAGCGCCTTTCAGGGCTTCTTCCACTTTGTCATCCATGATGCGCTTGTTGTTTTCACCACGCACGCGCAAACCATAAGCTACGTTCTCGTAAATCGATTTCGGGAACGGGTTAGGTTTCTGGAACACCATACTGATACGCATACGCACTTCAATCGGGTCTACACCAGGATCCAGAACATTGGTATTGTCTGGGTGCATCACGATATTGCCCTGGTATTTGTTGCCAGGATACAAATCGTGCATACGGTTAAAACAGCGCAGGAACGTCGATTTACCGCAGCCTGAGGGGCCAATCAACGCGGTGATCTTATTCTCGTACAAAGGCATGCTGATGCCTTTTAGTGCACGGGCGCCATTGCTGTAAAAAAAGTTCAGATCGCGCGCTTCGGCTTTAATCGGAGTAGTTATTGTGGCCATGAAATTTCCTAAATCCTATGTGGCATTACCATTTAATATTTTTACGAATTTTGTAGCGTAACCAGATCGCGCCGCCGTTCATCAGCAAGGTGACCACGATAATCAGCGCACCGGTGGCAGCCGCATTGACATGGAATGCATGGTCAGGGCGGGACAACCAGTTAAACATTTGGATCGGCATCACAGTGAAGCCGGAAGATAACCATTCAAAGTTAATGAACGGGGCTTCTGTAGTGATAGGTGAGGGTGGCAAAAAGGCGATAAAGGTCAGCGCACCAATCGTGATGATCGGCGCAGTTTCCCCCAAAGCGCGTGACATACCGATAATCACACCAGTCAAAATACCGCCGTAGGAGTATTTGAATACGTGGTCGTATACCACTTGCCATTTGGTCGCGCCTACGCCGTATGCAGCTTCGCGGATAGATACCGGAATCGCACGAATCGCTTCGCGGGTAGACACAATCACAATCGGTAGAATCAGCAGACCCAAGGTTAAACCGGCAGTCAGTATGCTTTGGCCCAGGCCCAAGATATATACAAATAAACCCAGCGCCAGCAAGCCGTAAATAATGGAAGGCACACCCGCCAGATTGGATACGTTGATTTCAATCAGGTCAGTAAAGAAGTTTTTCGGGGCATATTCTTCCAGATACAGACCTGCGGCGACGCCTACAGGTACGGCAGACAGGAAAGTCACTATCATCACCAGCAATGAACCAACCCATGCGGAAAGCAAACCGGCACGGGCTGCACGACGAGAAGGGAATTCTGTCAGGAATTCAAGGTTGAATTTCGGGTAGCCATCTGCGATCAGTTGCCAGAACAGCAACATCAGTGTCATCAGGCCCAGCATCAGACAGAGTAGTCCCAGCGTTGCAAACAAGGTGTCGTTACGCTTGTGGCGTTTAATCATGGCGCGTACTTCGGCCAGATTTTCAAGTACAGAAGCTTTATGTTCCATGTTGGTATTATTCCTGCATTGTCCGGTAGTCGGCTACCGGCAGTGTATCGTTGTTATATGTCAGTTTTGCGTCAAGCTAATTTTAAGAGTTAGTAACTCTCGCGATAGCGCTTGCGTACCCAGTGGCCGATGATGTTGAAAGTCAATGTCATTGCCATCAACACCAGGCCGGCGGCAAAAATACTCTGGTAACCAATGCTGCCGTGCGGCAAGTCGCCCATCGCTACCTGCACAATATAAGCAGTGATCGTCGCGGCGCTTTCTAACGGGTTAAATGTCAGGTTAGGCTGCTGGCCTGCGGCAATCGCCACTACCATGGTTTCGCCCACAGCACGGGAAATCGCCAGGATGTAAGCTGCGACAATGCCGGAAATTGCAGCAGGGGTCACGACTTTAACTGCAGTCTGGAAACGGGTGGCACCCATGGCGTAAGAACCTTCACGCATGCTCATGGGCACCGCACGCATGGCATCTTCAGACAGTGAGGCAATGTAAGGAATAATCATGATACCCATCACGATACCGGCACCCAGCATGTTGAAGCTTGGCAGATCCGGGTAGATGGTTTGCAGCAACGGTGTCACAAAGAACAGCGCGAAATAACCGAATACAACGGTGGGTACGCCTACCAGCAGTTCGAGAATAGGTTTAACGATTTCGCGTGTTTTGTGGGAGGCAAATTCAGACAGGAAAATCGCAGAAATAGTCCCGATAGGCACGGCAACTGCCAGGGCAATGGCTGAAGTAGTCAAGGTACCGGAAACCAGTGGCAGGATGCCGTAATGCGCATCTTCAAACAGCGGCGTCCATTCAGTATCTGTGAAAAACTCCACCACAGAAACCGTTTTGAAAAAACTTAAAGACTCATACAGCAACACGCCAACAATCGCGAAAGTAGTGGCTACTGCTACCAGTGCCGCCATCATCAGGATCAACTCGATGATGCGTTCTTTGACATTTCTACGGATGTTTTTAGCCAGTCTGGGGCTGATGGGCAGTTCCACGGGTGCTTGCATTGCTTGAGTCGCCATAGTGATTATCTGTCGGGGTGAGAATTTTAGCGGATAATCCGCAGTACAGGCCGAAAGTAACGAAAAAAGGGGCTGTTGCAGCCCCTTTGACCATTATTTGATTCGGGATAACAGGTCAGTAATCTTGATGCCGACTTCTGAAGAACCGTTAAAACCAGTGCCTGGTTTCATGGCTTTGAAATGCGTTTTTACTGCTTCGTAATCTGCTTTTGGCAGTGGTACGTATTTCACTTCTTTAACCAGCTCTGGCGCGTTTTCCAGATAGAAATTCACAAATGCTTTGATTTCTGGTTTGAAAGCCGCTGAAGTCGCGTTCACATAGATGAACAAAGGACGCGCCAATGGTTGGTAAGTACCATCCATCACAGTCGCTTCAGAAGGCAATACTGGTTTGCCGCCTTCTTTAGCCACGATAGGAATGGCTCTCAGCTTGTCTGTGTTTTCCAGGTAGTAAGCCAGGCCGAAGTAAGCCAGACCACCTACGTTACCTGAAACACCTTGTACCAGTACGTTGTCATCTTCTGAAGGTGTATAGTCTTTACGGCTGGCTTTGGCTTTGCCATTCACCGCTTCAGTAAAGTAATCAAATGTTCCGGATGAAGTGCCTGGACCATACAGGTTCATCGCTTTGTCAGGGAAGGTCGCATTTACTTGCTTCCAGTTTTTAACGGAAGAGTTTGGCTCCCATATTTTTTTCAATTCTGCGACTGTCAGTTGTTTAACCCAGTCATTTTTACTATTCACAACTACAGTCAACGCATCGTAAGCTACCGGTAACTCGATAAACTGAACGCCGCCTTCTTTGCACAGGTCGATTTCTTTTTGTGTGATAGGACGTGAAGCATCTGAAATGTCAGTTTCACCACGGCAGAATTTTTTGAAACCACCGCCAGTACCGGATTCACCCACAGTGACCTTGATACCTTTGCTGCGCTGAAACTCTTCAGCGACGGCTTCGGTAATCGGGTATACGGTGCTGGAACCGTCAATTTTAATGATCTTGTCCGCTGCATTAGCTGTTGAAAAGCTGAATGCTTGCACAATCAGTGAAGCGATTAAAGTAGTGCGGAACAACGTGGTATTCATTTATACACTCCTGTGTGTGTGGTGTTATCTTGCAATGCGAGAATCTTAGAAACTTTATATGACAGAAATGTGACAAAAAATAAAAAAGGCGCCTTGGGCGCCTCTTTTTTGTGACAATTTTCTTACAGCACGCTTTCACCGATATGGTAGGCAATCGCCGCCATGATCGCTGCGCAGGGAATAGTCAGCACCCAGGCCCAGACAATCCGTGAAGCTAACCCCCAGCGGACAGCAGTCATGCGGCGGGATAGTCCTACACCGACAATCGCACCGGTAATGGTATGGGTGGTTGAAACCGGGATCCCGAGGCTGGTGGCCAGGAATAATGCAATCGAACCGGAGGTTTGCGCGGCGAAACCACCGGTAGGGCGGATCTTGGTGATACCCATGCCCATAGTCCGCACGATACGCCAGCCGCCGAACAGGGTACCGAGACCCATCGCCAGCTGGCAGGCGATCACCACCCAGAACGGCACATGGAAATCACCGTGCAGGTAGCCATTGGCAAACAGCAATACGGTGATGATACCCATGGTTTTTTGTGCGTCATTGGCGCCATGCCCCAGGCTGAATAACGAAGATGAAATAAATTGCATCTTGTTAAAACGGCTCTCGATTTTGTAAGGCGATGAACGCTGGAATGCCCACATGATGCCGATGGACAGTAATAGTGCCAGCAACATGCCAAACAATGGCGACAGGATAATGGCAATGCCGGTACTGATCAGTTTGCTGCCGATAATCACACCTTTGGTGCCAGAGTGGGCCATGCCGGCACCAATCAGGCCGCCAATCAGCGCATGAGATGATGATGAGGGGATACCGAACCACCAGGTGATGACGTTCCAGGCAATCGCGCCAAACAGGGCGCCGAAGATGATGGTATTGTTAACAATATTGGGGTCTATGATGCCTTTACCCACAGTGTCTGCCACATGCAAACCAAAAAACAGGAAAGCCACAAAGTTAAAGAAAGCAGCCCAGATAACGGCTGCCTGTGGCGTCAGTAAACGGGTTGAAACCATCAACGCAATGGAGTTGGCGGCATCATGGAAACCGTTCATAAAGTCAAAAATCAGGGCGACGAATACAAGCACCGCCATGACGATTATCACGTGATCCATGACGATTCCTTAAATGCGTTCCAACACGACGCCGTGAATCACATCCGCGACATCCTCACAGCTGTCGACAGCCTCTTCGAACAAATCATATAGTTGCTTGGAACGGATCAGGGTGCGGGCATCATGATCTTCTGAGAACAGCCTGTGCATGCCGGAGCGCATAATATGGTCGGCTTCGCCTTCGATGGTGCTGATTTCTTCACAGGTGCGCAAAATGCGTTCGGCATCCTTCATGTCTGACAGCATATGCACGGCATCGCGTACTTTTTCTGCGGCACGTAACAGGATTTGTGCCAGCGCCACCATTTCCGGGGTGAATTTGGTATGCCCGTAGATTTCGGCACTCTGTGGAATCGCTTCCATGTAATCAATGATATCGTCCAGGGCCATGGCCAGCTCACGGATTTCACGGCGGTCAAACGGGGTAATAAAGGTTTTGTGCAGGGAGAGCAGTATTTCTTTGGTGTATTCGTCGGCTTCGGATTCAATTTTGCGGATTTCGGCAAAATGGGTGTGAAACCCGGCCTGATCCACCTCTGCGGCCATCAAGGCCAGCACTTTTGAACCACGTACAGCACAGTCGGCCAAACGGTTAAACAGCACAAAGTAGTTATCGTTTCTAGGGCTGATTGCAGCCATAATGCGGCCAAAGGTGGCATGCGCCATTGAGAACTCCCGGACGGTGTCAAAGTTTTGTGACCGTGATTTTACTATTTTGTGACAGAGTTTGTGACAAAAATATGAATTGTTTAATAAATCCAGTCCATTTCCTGACGCTGAACTGCATGCCCTGCTGCGGTATAATGCTGGTTTTTACACTCTAAAACATTCAAAAAAATGGAAGCCGAACACCTCAATAGTATCGCCAACGCGCTCAGCGACCTGACGCAACGCCACAATGCCCTTCGGGGGTATCTTTGACTACGAGAACAAACAGCAACGTTTAGCCGAGGTCAATGGCCTGCTCGAAGACCCGAAAGTGTGGGACAACGCAGAAAAGGCACAAAACCTGGGTAAAGAAAAACGCATGCTGGAAACCGTGGTCATGACGCTGGATGATGTGCACCAGTCGTTGTCCGACAGCCGCGAACTGTTTGACATGGCGCGTGAAGAAAATGACGACGATACTTTATTGAGTGTCGAAGCCGATACGCAAAAGATCGAAGAAATCATTGCCGCCATGGAATTCAAGCGCATGTTCTCGCAACCTATGGATGCCAATAACTGCTTTATCGAATTCCAGTCCGGCAGTGGCGGTACTGAGGCGCAGGATTGGGCTGGCATGTTATTGCGCATGTATTTGCGTTATGTCGAGCGCAAAGGCTTTAAAGTTGAAGTGCTGGAAGAATCTGAAGGCGATATCGCCGGTATCAAAGGCGCCTCCATTAAAGTCAGCGGTGATTATGCCTTTGGTACTTTGCGCACCGAGAGCGGCGTGCACCGCTTGGTGCGTAAGTCCCCCTTCGATGCCAACTCCAAACGCCACACCAGCTTTGCCAGTGTGCAGATTTTCCCTGAAGTGGATGATTCGATTGAAATTGACATCAACCCGGCGGATTTACGGATTGATACCTACCGCGCCAGTGGTGCCGGTGGTCAGCATATTAACAAGACAGATTCTGCGGTGCGGATTACCCACCTGCCAACCAACGTCGTGGTGCAATGCCAGAACGACCGTTCCCAGCATCGCAACAGGGAAGAAGCGATGAACATGCTGAAAGGCGCTTTATACAACCTGGAACTGAGCAAGCGTAACGAGGAAAAGCAGGCGCTGGAAGATGCCAAAACCGATATCGGCTGGGGTCACCAGATCCGCAGTTATGTGCTGGACCAGGGCCGTATTAAGGACCTGCGCACCAATGTCGAGATCGGCAATACCCAAGGCGTGCTGGATGGCGACCTGGACCCGTTTATTATGGAAAGCCTCAAGCAGGGGCTTTAAGGTAAATATCCAAATAATAAAAAGGCAGCGATTTCGCTGCCTTTTTTATTACTCAATCAGGTTGCCCATCAACATAAAGCCACTGCCCACTTTCCCGGCTAAACCGGCTATGTTCAGTCATTTGCTCTTTCTTCTGTTTGCCACTCTGGAAAGTCGCCACAAATCTTACAAAAGCAGTGTCCGCATCCGGCTGTTCATGTGAAAGCACCTGCAATTTCAACCATTTGATACCACCCAAATCTTCTTGCGTGAGGGTTTTAGGACGCGTGTCTGTATGCCAGGTCTGCAAAATATATTCTGGCAATTTCAATGCATAAGCGCTGTAACGCGAACGCATCAGCCGTTCAGCATCTGGCGCTGGCGTGCCAGCATGCAATGGCTGGCAGCAGTCTGCATAAGCTTCACCGCTGTAACATGGGCAGGCATTTTTCATCTGGAATTCTGGGTCTCAGTATGCATTTGGTTTTCAAGCGATTGTTCAGGATCTATTCCAAACCGGGTTGGCATTAAAACAACTCGGCTTGCGCGGCTGGCGGGGCAGCCAGCAACTGATCTGCATCCAGCTCAAAGATACCAAGCTTGCCCGCGCAAGGCAGCAACGGCAGCGGTCTTGCCTGTTCAAATAAAAAACCAAAATATTCATGATGCACGCCGCCAAAATGCGCACGCTGATCGCGGCTGATTCCGGCGGGTACTTCGCCCGGTTTGCAGCACAGCACCAGTTTGGCAATACCGACCACGCCGCCATATTCCAGTTTATCTACATCAGGGATAGGCACATCGGTATTGAATTTGATGTGCTGGTAATACTGCTCGTACAGGCCTTTGCTGGCATGAATGAGCACAGGACCGCGGTACTGTGTGCCCCAGGTGCGGTCATCCACCAGCAAATAGCCATTCGCGATCAGCCAGGCAAACGGTTGCTTGAAAGATAAGGCCTTGATGACGCCTGACGGCATTGAGGTTGACATGGTCTTGCTGACAGTAAGTAGATTTAGGCGATTTCCCGTGTTTCCATAAACTGGATATCCGGGTAGCGTTCTTGCGCCATCTGCAGGTTCACGCGGTTAGGCGCCAGGTAGACATAGTCATCTGCGCTATCCAGGCCCACGTTAAAACCGTATTTGTCGGCGATGGCTTTCAGGTCTGCATCTGAACCCTTCAACCAGCGCGCGGTGTAACAGTCATACGGTTCGAAGATCATATCGACACCGTATTCATGCTCCAGCCGATGGGCCACCACATCAAACTGCAGCATACCCACTGCGCCCAGGATCAAATCGTTGGAAAGCAGGGGGCGGAACAACTGCGCGGCACCTTCTTCAGACAATTGCTTGAGGCCTATCTGTAACTGCTTCATCTTCATCGGGTTCTTGATCCTGGCACGGCGGAAGAACTCAGGTGCGAATGAAGGAATGCCGGTGAACTTAAGCGCTTCGCTCTCTGTAAACGTATCGCCCAGCTTGATCGTGCCGTGGTTAGGGATGCCGATAATGTCACCGGAATAAGCTTCATCCATGATGGTGCGGTCTTGCGCCATAAAGGTGATGGCGTTGTTGACGTTGAGCATTTTGCCGGAGGCGACCTGCTTGATCTTCATGCCGCGTTCAAAACGGCCGGAACATACGCGCAGGAAGGCGATACGGTCACGGTGTTTAGGATCCATATTGGCCTGGATCTTGAACACAAAGCCGGCGAATTTATCTTCATTTGCAGCCACTGAGCGGGTTGCCGTGTTACGCGCCTGTGGTGGTGGTGACAGGTCTACCACCGCATCCAGCAAAGACTGCACACCAAAGTTATTCACGGCGGAACCAAAAAATACCGGCGTTTGCTTGCCGCTTAAATAACGTTCTTTGTTAAATTCGTTAGATGCACCACGGACCAGCTCAATATCAACCCGTAATTCCTGTGCCTGGTAGCCTATCAACTCATCCAGACGCGGGTTGTCTATGCCTTGAATCGTTTCTGAAGTGCCTTTTTCGGCACGTGGATCGAAAAACAGAATGCTGTCTGTGACCAGGTTATACACGCCACGGAAGGTCTTACCCATACCAATAGGCCAGGTCATGGGCGCGCATTCCATCCCTAAAGTGGTTTCGATCTCATCCAGCAACTCGATGGGCGCGCGGCTTTCACGGTCCAGCTTGTTGATGAAGGTGATGATAGGCGTGTCGCGCATACGGCAGACGTTTAGTAACTTGATGGTTTGTGCTTCCACACCATTGACCGAGTCGATCACCATCACGGCGGAGTCCACCGCTGTCAGCGTACGATAGGTATCTTCCGAAAAGTCATCATGGCCCGGCGTATCCAGCAGGTTGACCATATGTTCGCGGTAGGGGAACTGCATCACGGAGGAGGTCACGGAAATGCCGCGTTGCTTTTCCAGTTCCATCCAGTCAGAAGTGGCGTGGCGCGCAGCTTTACGGCCACGCACTTCACCGGCGACCTGGATCGCGCCACCGAACCACAACAGTTTTTCAGTCAGCGTGGTTTTACCCGCATCCGGGTGGGAAATAATGGCGAAGGTGCGACGGCGTTGGACTTCTTGCTGCAAACTGGACATGAAAAAATAGCGGCTCGTTTAAAAGCCGCTATTTTAACCTATTTGCCTGAGTGTGATGGCTGTGAGTCTGTGGATTGCTATTTTCGCATCAGGAAAACCGCAATCGCGATAAACACCATCAGGATAATCAGGCCTTCCATATTGTGATGTTGTACAGAAACCTAGCTGACTGGTTGTTTCAGCTGTTCCAGGATCGCCGGGTTATCCAGGGTTGAGATATCAGAAGTGATTTCTTCCCCTTTGGCCAGACTGCGTAATAAACGGCGCATGATCTTGCCGGAACGCGTTTTCGGCAGATTATCACCAAAGCGGATCTCGTCCGGCTTGGCGATCGGTCCGATTTCCTTGCCTACCCATTCGCGCAGTTCAGCGACGATCTTCCTGGCATCGTCACCTTCAGGACGCTTGCCTTTCAGCACCACATATGCCACCACCGATTCGCCTTTGATCGGGTGTGGTTTACCCACTACCGCTGATTCAGCGACCAGGTGGTTCGCCACCAGTGCAGATTCGATTTCCATGGTGCCGAGACGGTGACCGGAAACATTCAGTACGTCATCAATACGACCCATGATGGTGAAGTTACCAGTGGTGGCGTCACGCACCGCGCCGTCACCTGCCAGGTAGATCTTGCCGCCCAGTTCAGCCGGGTAATAACTGGCTTTAAAACGCTCAGGGTCGTTGTAAATGGTGCGGATCATGGATGGCCAGGGTTTTTTAATCACCAGCAGGCCACCAGTTCCCCAAGGGATGTCTTTACCGGACTCATCTACCACGTCGATATCGATACCCGGGAACGGCAGGGTACAGGAGCCCGGCACCAGTTTGGTCGCCCCTGGCAATGGTGTGATCACATGGCCGCCAGTCTCGGTTTGCCAGAACGTATCCACGATAGGACAGCGGCTGCCGCCGACCTGCTCGTAATACCACATCCACGCTTCCGGGTTGATCGGTTCGCCAACCGTGCCCAGCAAGCGCAGGCTGGATAGATCATATTTTCCAGGATGCGTGGCAGGATCAGATTCGCCTGCCTTGATCAGTGAACGGATCGCAGTTGGCGCGGTGTAGAAAACGCTCACCTTGTGCCGCTGTATCATTTCCCAGAAACGGCCGGCGTTAGGGAAAGTCGGGATGCCTTCAAACACGATCTGGGTCGCGCCCATCGCCAATGGTCCGTAGGTGACATAGCTATGGCCGGTGATCCAGCCCACGTCGGCGGTACACCAGTAAATATCGTCCGGCTTGATGTCAAAGGTCCAGCGCATGGTATTCATGGCATGCAGCAGATAGCCAGCGGAGCTATGTTGCACGCCTTTCGGTTTGCCGGTGGAGCCTGAGGTATACAGCAGGAACAAGGGATGCTCGGCATCCACCATCACCGGTTCGCATTCGTCCGGTTTGCCAGCGATCAGGTCATGCCACCAGGTACATTGGCTATCCCAGGCGATATCCTGTCCGGTTTTTTTGAATACGACGATATTGCGTATGCTGTCACAGCCGCCCATGGCGATGCCTTCATCCACGGCGTTTTTCAACGGCAGGGTTTTGCCGCCACGGAACTGGCCATCAGAAGTGATCACCGCCACTGCGCCGGCATCGATAATGCGTTCGTTGAGGCTCTTGGCAGAAAAGCCGCCAAACACCACTGAATGGATGATACCGAGGCGGGCACAGGCTTGCATGGCGACAATCGCCTCTATACCCATAGGCAGGTAAATAATGACGCGGTCACCTTTGACCAGCTTGAGTGATTTCAGGCCATTGGCAAACTGGCAAACCTGGTGGTAAAGCTCTTTATAGCTAACATTCTTTACGTCACCGTTATCGGCTTCAAAAATGATGGCAGTCTTGTTCGGGATGGTTTTTAAATGCTTGTCCAGGCAGTTGGCAGAAACGTTTAATTCGCCATCCTCGAACCATTTATAGAAAGGTGCCTGTTCTTCATTCAGGGTTTTAGTGAATGGTTTGTGCCAGATCAATAATTCGCGGGCCAGATTGGCCCAGAATCCTTCGTAATCCTGTGCAACTTCTTTGCACAAACGTTGGTATTCCTCCATGCTGCCGACTGCTGCCTGGCTGGAAAAAGCTGCGCCCGGTGCAAACACGCGGTGTTCATGAAGTACAGATTCGATAGACATAGCGTCCCCCAAAAATCAATGTCAAAAATGTGCAATGGCAAAATGCCAAAAATGCAGCTTTGGTGAACCTCAGGTATTATTATTCTGGTTCTGATTGAACTACTCTCCGAGCACACAAGACACCCTGATTAAGAGCGATATCCCATGCAACAACTTGCCCAAATTCTAACAGAAAAGCAGGTGCCGTCTACAGAAGCGGCCTATTTGCTACATGCAGCGGCATGCAGCCCGTTTTTTGCCAGATTCGCTACAAAAAATACAGATTCCCTGACTGATCTGTTAGATAACTTACACAAGACCTATAAGACTGAAGATGTCGCTGCGTTATTCGCCGCTGAAAAAAATCAGGTGGAAACGGTTTTTTTGCAACATATCAGGCAGATACGTCAGCGGTTGATGGCGCATATGATAGTGCGCGACCTGAATGGCCTGGCCAGTTTTGAAGAAGTGGTGGAGACCACCAGTGCGCTGGCAGAATCGGCGATCAGTGCGGCAGCAGATTTTTATCATGCTGAACTGGCCAGGACTTATGGCACACCGCGTAATGCGCAAGGCAATCCGCAACAATTAATAGTAGTCGGCATGGGCAAGCTGGGCGGGCGCGAACTGAATGTCTCGTCAGATATAGACCTGATTTTTGCCTATGAGCACGAGGGTGACACCGATGGCGGCAAATCCATCAGCAACCAGGATTTCTTTACCCGGCTGGGTAAAAAATTAATCGTGGCGCTGGATGATGTGACTGCCGATGGATTTGTGTTTCGCGTGGATATGCGCCTGCGGCCGTATGGTTCTGAAGGTGCGCTGGTATGTAACCTGGATGCGCTGGAAGATTATTACCAGAATTACGGCCGCGAATGGGAGCGGTATGCCTGGATCAAAGGGCGCGTAGTCTATGGGCCGGCTGACAAGTTGAATAAATTGATCCGGCCGTTTGTGTTCCGCAAATACCTGGATTTTAATGCTTATGCGTCTATGCGCGACCTGAAAACCCAGATCCAGCGCGATGTGGTGCAACGCGGCATGTCGAACAATATCAAGCTGGGCCGCGGTGGCATCCGCGAAGTGGAGTTCATTGCACAGGTGTTCCAGCTGATTCGTGGCGGCCAGTTGCCGGATTTGCAGATCAAGCCAACGTTATCCGTACTGGCGCGGCTGGCCGAGCGCGGTATGTTGCCAGTTGAGGATGTAGCGGCGTTGACAGAAAGTTATATCTACCTGCGTAACCTGGAACATCGCTTGATGTATATCGACGACCAGCAGACGCAGGATCTGCCTGACTCTGAAACCTACCGCGGTTACCTGTTATGCATGCTCAAACATGAAAGTTGGGAAAGTTTTATCTCCGGGCTGAATCAGCATAGGGACAGGGTGCAGCGATTCTTTGACGATACTTTCAAGGATCAGAAAAGTAATGACCAGCAGGCGAATGATCTGGAGCAGGAAATCGCCATCTGGCAAGGCACGATTGCCATGGGTGAAGCCGGGCAATGGTTGCAGGAGCAGGGCTATACCCGTGCTGCCGATATTGTCCAACTGTTGCAAAGCACGCGAGCCAGCCAACGAATCCAGCAATTGCCCGAGCAAAGCAAACGCCGTCTCGATCAATTGATGCCATTGCTGCTACGTGAGGCGATACAGCAGCAAAGCATAGTGCCAGATACAGCATTGATTCGTACCCTGGATTTACTGGAAAGCATCTGCCGCCGTGCCAGCTACCTGGCCTTGCTGGCTGAGTTCCCGGATGCCTTGGCATTGATCGTCAAACTGTGCGCAGCCAGCCCGTGGATCGCACAATATGTGTCTGCACACCCGGTATTGCTTGATGAATTACTGAATAAACAGACCCTGTTTAAACGGCTGGATGCCGCGCAATTAAAAGCCGAACTGATCCAGCATATGGCGCATCTGGCCGGCGATGTAGAAGCACAAATGGATGCCATGCGCCACTTCAAGCATGCCAATGTATTGAAGATCGCCGCCCAGGATCTGATGACGGCGTTGCCGCTGGAAGCGATTTCTGATGACCTGAGTGCGCTGGCCGAAGTGGTTTTGCAGGTAAGCCTGCAAACCGTCTGGCAGAATATTTCGTTCAAACATAGAGATACTCCACAGTTCGCAGTGATTGGTTACGGCAAGCTGGGCGGTAAAGAGCTGGGTTATTTATCCGACCTGGATATTATTTTCCTGTATGACGACGATGCCGATAACGCGCAGGAGGTCTATGCCCGTTATGCGCAACGGTTGAATACCTGGTTTAATACCATCACCAATGCCGGTTTGTTATATGACACCGACCTGCAATTGCGTCCGGATGGTAATAGTGGCTTGCTGGTTAGTAGCGTGGTTGCTTTTGATGAGTACCAGAAAAATAAAGCCTGGGTATGGGAGCACCAGGCGATTACCCGTGCGCGTTTTGTTGCCGGGGAAGCCAAAGTCGGCGAGCAGTTTGAACGTATCCGCATGGATATATTAAAGACCAGGCGCAATGAGTCAGATATCAGGCAAGACATCCTGGATATGCGGCAGAAGATGCGTGCTTCGCATCGCTTTGATCCGGCCATGTTTGACCTGAAGCATGAAGCTGGCGGCATTATCGATGTTGAATTCATGGTGCAGTATCTGGTGTTATTGCATGCGGCAGGCTATCCCAAACTCACCGAGAATATCGGTAACATTGCCTTGCTTGGTGTGTTGGCGGAAAACGGCTTGATCAATTCCGGGCTAGCGGAACAGGTGCAGCAATCATATAGGCAGTATCGTGCCTGGATACACGCCAGCAAACTGCAGGGTGAGCCTGCCAAGGTGGAGAAAGCCCTGGCAGAACCCTTGCAACAGCCGGTGATTGCGTTATGGCAAGCGGTGTTTGAATCCCAGGATTAACGTAGGCAAAACTCAAAGGACTGGCAAAGGATAAAACTCAAATTCTTAGACGCCCCAGCGTAATCCTGCCGTATGCACCTGGCTATCCCAGTGCTGCCTGATTTCATCATCCAGTAAACAGGCAGTAATGGATGCACCTGCCATATCAATAGCCGTAATGTAATTGCCGACCAGGCTGCGGGCGACCGTAAAGCCTTTTTCTGTAAGCAGTTTGGCCGCGGTGTTGTAGATCAGGTACAGCTCCATTAACGGCGTCGCTCCCAGGCCATTTACCAGCAATAAGATTTCGCCGTTAAGCGTTAATTGTTTGGCTTCGATGTCATGCACAATCGCAGCCACCATATCATTGACGATAGCATCTGCCTCGCGCATCGCTTCACGCCGGCGGCCGGGTTCACCATGAATGCCCACCCCCATTTCGATCTCGCTATCTGAAATATCAAAAGTAGGGCGGCCTGCCGCGGGCACGGTACAGCTGGTCAACGCTGCGCCTATGCTGGATGTGCGCAGGTTGATCTTTTCGCCCAGCGCTTTGCATGCTTCTAAATCGGCACCGTTTTCTGCCAGACTACCGACACACTTTTCTACAATGACTGTCCCGGCCACGCCACGGCGTCCGGTGGTGTAAGTGCTGTTTACCACGGCGCAGTCATCCGAGGTATAGATCGTTGCGTGATCGAACGGCAGCATTTCGGCTGCCATCTCAAAGTTCATCACATCGCCGGCGTAATTCTTCACAATAAACAGCACGCCTTTATCGGCATGCACCGCTTCGGCTGCTGCCAGCATCTGGTCCGGTGTCGGTGAAGTGAATACCTGGCCGGGACAGGCAGCATCCAGCATACCTTTGCCTACGTAACCTGCATGTAAAGGCTCATGGCCGGAACCACCGCCGGAAATAATGGCGACCTTGTTATGCGCTTTCTGCTTGCGGGTAACAAAGGTAGGCTCGAATTGCACTTCTACCAGATCAGCATGCGCAGTGGCGAACCCTGTCAGGCTTTCTGTCAGCATATGATCGACATTGTTCAGAAATTTTTTCATGTTATCTCCTGTGCTTAGCTTTGCTTATCTGGCATGGCTTGATAGCTAATTGTTTGTTGGATTCGCAGCGGGTGGATTGATAGATGGTATTTAATCGCTTATCACCAGGTCACAAACGGTATGTATCATCACCTGGCAGCTTTTGGCACCGGCATCCAGATGACCAATCGCGCGCTCGCCCAAGCCTGAAGCGCGGCCTTTGGTCGCTAGCATACCGCGCGTAGATTCCAGGCCTTCACTGGCGACATCTTTTAAGGCTAACGCAATTTCTTTTGCGGATTTACCTTGTTCAGCTAATTGTTTGAAAGTAGCCGCTACTGGTATCAGCACATCGAGCATGGTTTTTTCACCTGCCTGCGCTTTGCCTCGCTGCATGATGGCCTGCACACCTGCATCGAAAGCCAGGGCGATTTCCCTGGTGGAAATGGTGTCACTGGTTTTAAGTGATTTACCCATGCTCATGAAGAAGCTGGCGAATAGCGGGCCGGAAGCGCCACCTATCGTGCTCAGCAACTTCATGCCTGTTTTGTTAAGGGCATCAGCGGCGGACAAAGGCTCTAACTCTGCGGCGATACCGACAATCGCCTCACAGCCACGCTTCATATTGATGTAGTGATCACCATCGCCGATTTCACGGTCCAGGCATTCAATATCGGCTTCGTGAGCGAGGATGGCATCGCGGATGATGACTGCAAAGTGATTGATTGATTTACTGTTCATAAGGGATTGCCAGGCAAAACCGCATGTTACTCATAAGCAATGGCACACGGCAAGCCTGAAAATTTTTGGTGCTTTGTTTGGTTTTTAGCATTAGGTGTTTTAGCCGCCAGCGTTTAAAATACCGCCGCTGTCCTCGTGGTGAAACAGGATATCACCAGCCCCTCCTAAGGGCTAGTTT
>JALDYP010000014.1:0-55555 GCA_032153875.1 Methylophilus sp. | reverse complement strand
AGAACACTTTCAGCACGATGGCGGTCACGGCAATCGTTAAAATCACACTGACCAGCAAGGCAGCACTCACTGCCAGCGCATGTGTCTGTAATTCGGGCAGGAACAGCAGCACACCGACAGAAGCTGGCACAAACAGCAAGCCGAGATGCTGGCGGAAGCCATCGGCAACGTCGGCGAGGTCTTTATCTACTTGTCCACGCAGGCATAAAAACGCCAGCAACAGCAGCAAACCCAGCACCGGCCCCGGTATACTGGGCAAGAAAAATTTGCTGAGCAATTCGCCCAGACCTTGCCATAAAAAGAGTTGAACCAAACCTGATATCATGCAATCCCTTTACATACTTGGCCGTTTACCGCAGCCGATTTATGCCCTGCTGATTTATACCAATAGAATGCCGCGATGTTAATGTCATTTTCCCGATTCGACTATACTTTTTTCAGCCGTATTTTTTCGATGCTGCTTCTGCTCGGCTCGCCGCTGGCATTTGCGGATACGGAAGAAGATGGCCGCTACTGGTTAAGCATCTATACCCAGGGCAAGTTGCCGGCGGATAATTTTTACTGGAGCATGGATACGCATCCGCGCTGGCGGGACGAAGGCTCGCATTTCGACCAGCTGATCCTGCGTCCGGCCGTGTTTTACAAGTTCAATCCCAAATCCAGCGTCTGGCTGGGTTACGACACTGTCATCAATCATCCAGATGGGCAATCCAGCTTCCGCGAAAACCGCTTGTGGGAGCAGTTTCAATACCAGTTCGATGAAGTGGCCGATATCACTTTCACCAGCCGTACCCGTTTTGAACAACGGCGGCGTGAAGATTTCCAGGATGTCGGGCATCGACTGCGGCAGATGGTCAGGGCCACCACGCCAAGTACATTGCACCCCAAATTGCAATGGCTGGTGTATGACGAGCTATTCATCAACTTCAACCAGACCGAGTGGGGCGTGCGGCGCGGCATAGACCAGAACCGCCTGTTCCTGGGTGTGAACTGGAAATTCAGCGACTTCTCCAATGCCGATGTCGGCTACCTGAACCAGTTCATCAATACGCGTACGGTAGACCGCGAAAACCATGTACTGATGACGACCTTTCGCTTCAACTTCTAGCCCAGAGCTTGGAACGCGCTGTGTTAAAATAGCGCTTTTATTTTTCCAAGTGGATACGCATGACGCGACTGACGGTCTCCCCTACTGAACAATGGCTACGTGACGCCTTGTCCAAACGCATCCTGATCCTGGATGGCGCGATGGGAACCATGATCCAGCAATACAAGCTGACCGAGGCCGATTACCGTGGCGAGCGTTTCAAGGATTTCCAGGGCCCGGCCGGTGAGCGCGAGCTGTTCGTCAAAGGCAACAACGAGTTGCTGACGCTGACCCAGCCGCACGTGATCCAGGAGATCCACGAAAAATACCTGGCTGCCGGTGCCGATATCGTGGAAACCAATACCTTTGGTGCCACCAGTGTCGCGCAGGACGATTACCATATGGCGCACCTCGTCTACGAGATGAACGTCGAGGCCGCCAGGTTAGCCAAGGCCGCCTGCGTCAAATACAGCACCTCGGATAAACCACGTTTTGTTGCCGGCGCATTAGGGCCCACACCAAAAACCGCTTCTATCTCCCCCGACGTCAATGACCCGGCTGCACGTAACGTCAGCTTTGACCAGTTGGTGACTTCTTACCACGAGCAGATCCGTGGCCTGGTGGATGGCGGCGCGGACATCCTGATGGTGGAAACCATTTTTGATACGCTCAACTGCAAGGCAGCGTTGTTTGCGATTGAGACTTTCTTTGAAGAGCAAGGCAAAACCTGGCCTATCATGATCTCCGGCACGGTGACCGATGCTTCCGGCCGTATCCTGTCCGGCCAGACCGTGACCGCATTCTGGCACTCGGTACGCCATGTCAAACCGCTGACGGTAGGCCTGAACTGTGCGCTGGGTGCGACGCTGATGCGCCCGTATGCCGACGAATTAAGCAAAGTCGCCGATACTTTTGTCTGTATCTATCCGAACGCCGGTTTGCCTAACCCGATGTCAGACACCGGTTTTGACGAAACGCCGGATGTGACTTCCAGCCTGGTCAAAGAGTTTGCCGAAAGCGGCTTTATCAATATCGCCGGTGGTTGCTGCGGCACTACGCCTGGTCATATCAACGCGATTTATAACGCGATCAAGGAACTGCCGCCGCGCCAGGTGCCTACGCTACCGGTCACCACCAAGCTCTCCGGCCTGGAGCCATTCATCATTGATGAAAACTCGCTGTATGTGAACGTCGGCGAGCGTACCAACGTCACCGGTTCCAAAGCGTTTGCGCGCATGATCATCAACGAGCAATACGAAGAAGCGTTGAGCGTGGCGCGTCAGCAAGTGGAGAATGGCGCGCAGGTCATCGATATCAATATGGATGAAGGCATGCTGGATGCGGTCAAGGCGATGACACACTTCCTCAACCTGGTCGCCTCCGAGCCGGATATTGCGCGTGTGCCTATCATGATCGACTCGTCGAAATGGGCAGTGATTGAGGCTGGCCTGAAATGCGTACAAGGTAAAGCCATCGTTAACTCGATTTCGATGAAAGAGGGCGAAACCGAATTCCTTCGTCAGGCCAAACTGTGCCAGCGCTATGGTGCCGCTGTGGTGGTAATGGCGTTTGATGAAACCGGTCAGGCGGATACGTTTGAGCGCAAAACCGAGATCTGCAAACGCGCTTATGATTTGCTGGTAGGGCAGGGTTTCCCGCCGGAAGATATCATCTTCGACCCGAATATTTTCGCGATCGCCACCGGGATCGAAGAGCACAACAACTATGCCGTGGACTTTATTGAAGCCACACGCTGGATCAAACAGAACCTGCCATACGCCCGGATATCCGGTGGCGTGTCCAACGTCAGTTTCAGCTTCCGCGGTAACGAGCCTGCGCGTGAAGCGATTCATACCGTATTCCTCTATCATGCCATCCAGGCTGGTATGACCATGGGTATTGTTAACGCCGGTATGGTCGGCGTCTATGACGATATTCCGGCCGAATTGCGTGACCGCGTGGAAGACGTGGTGCTGAACCGCGTGGTCGATCCGGATAATCCATTGGCAGCGACTGAGCGCATGATCGAGATCGCGGGCACATTGGTGGCAGGTGGCAAAAAAGCTGAAGCTACATTGGCCTGGCGCGGCACACCGGAAAATCCTGTGCCTGCCAGCAAGCGTTTGGAATATGCGCTGGTGCACGGTATCACCGACTTTATCGTTGCCGATACCGAAGAGGTGCGCCAGGAGGTGATGAACAACGGCGGTCGCCCGATACATGTCATCGAAGGTCCGCTGATGGATGGCATGAATGTGGTCGGTGACCTGTTCGGCCAGGGCAAGATGTTCCTGCCGCAAGTGGTGAAATCTGCCCGCGTAATGAAGTCTGCCGTGGCTCACCTAATCCCGTTTATCGAGGAAGAAAAAGCCGCCGAAGAACGCCGTACCGGCCTGGTGGCCAAGCCTAAAGGCAAGGTGGTGATCGCCACCGTTAAAGGTGATGTGCACGATATCGGCAAAAACATCGTTTCCGTTGTTTTACAGTGTAACAACTTCGAAGTGGTGAATATGGGCGTCATGGTGCCCGCCGCAGAGATCCTGGAAATGGCCAAACGCGAGAATGCCGACATCATCGGCCTGTCTGGCCTGATCACGCCGTCGCTGGAAGAAATGGCCTATATCGCCAAAGAAATGCAGCGCGACCCGCATTTTGTTGAAAACCAGACACCATTGCTGATCGGCGGTGCGACCACTTCACGCGCGCATACCGCCGTCAAAATTGCACCTAATTACGAAGGCCCAGTCATTTACGTGCCGGATGCTTCGCGTTCGGTCAGCGTCATGCAAAACCTGCTGACACCGGAAACGCGTGGTGCCTACCTGGCCGAGATCCAGGCCGATTACGAAAAAGCGCGTCACCAGCATGCCAATAAAAAAGGCGTGCCTATGCTGACCATCGCCGATGCACGCGCCAACGCTGCCAAGGTGGATTTCACTGGTAGCGATGCACCGGTAAAACCCAAATTCATCGGCCGTCGCGTGTTCAAGAATATCGACCTGGCACTGATCGCGCAATACATAGACTGGAGCCCGTTCTTCCAGACCTGGGATCTGGCCGGACCATATCCAGCCATCCTCAAGGATGAAGTCGTAGGTGAAGCCGCCACCAAGGTATTTGCCGAAGCGCAAACCATGCTCAAACGCATCATTGATGGCCGCTGGTTATCTGCCAACGGCGTGATTGCCTTGTTCCCTGCCAACCAGGTGAACCACGATGATATAGAAATCTACACCGACGAATCGCGCAGCCAGGTCGCATTCACCTGGTATGGCATGCGCCAGCAAACGCAAAAACCGGTGATTGACGGCGTGGCACGCCCAAACCAATGCCTGGCTGATTTTATTGCACCTAAAGGCACGGATGATTACATCGGCCTGTTTGCGGTGACGGCAGGTTTGGGCATGGAAAAACGCCTGGCCGATTACGAAAAAAATCATGATGACTATAACGCCATCATGTTCAAATCACTGGCTGACCGCCTGGCAGAAGCATTTGCCGAATATATGCACGAGCGTGTGCGGCAGGATTTGTGGGGATATGCTGCCAATGAGTCGCTGGACAAAGATGCGTTGATTAAAGAGCAATACAAAGGCATCCGCCCGGCGCCAGGTTACCCGGCATGCCCTGATCATACGGTGAAAGCCGATATGTTCAAGGTATTGCAGGCGGAAGAAATTGATATGTTGTTGACGGATAGCTACGCCATGTTACCGGCAGCGGCGGTGAGTGGTTTCTATCTTGCGCATCCGGAATCCAGGTATTTCAGTGTGGATAAAATTGGCAATGATCAGTTGGAAGACATGACGAAGAGAAGGGATGTGGATAAGGTTTGGTTGGAGCGGTGGTTAGCGCCAAACCTGGGGTAGAGGTTAATTGCAGATCAAAAAAGCGCACTACTGTGCGCTTTTTTATTTTGTCTGATTATTTTAGAAAGTAGTTTTGAATTTTGCGTTGGCGGGTTAATTGGCGTTTTCTTTCGCCTCTAGGCGACCCTCTTTCTTATGCTTGTCCATAAGAAAGAAGGCAAAGAACAAGACACCCTAGCCTCCGCTTGTTTCCTGCGTTGCTCGACAAAATAAGCGGTCACGAAACTCAACCTGGTAGCTCACACACTTCGTGAGCTACTGCGGGATTCAGACAAACGCTCCCTTCTTCCTTATTTTGACTGCGCTACTCGGCGCGTCAGATAGGGGCCCGTTTAAAACCATCACGATGACAAAGCATTTGTACATAAAGGATGGTGGGCACTAAGTGAGTTCTAAACTTCGAAGACCAGACTCAAATTCCAATAAATCTAATTCTTTTATTTGTCTTTACAGAATGATTGAGCGTGGGTTTGATGCAAGGAAGTAGTAAAGAAACGGAAGGCGTGTGCTTTTCACTGGCCCCTATCTGACGCGCCGAGTAGCGCAGTCAGCGTGGGAGCCTTCGGCCAGCGTCTGTTTGAGTTCCGCAACAAGCCACGTGTTGTGTGGCTTGTCAGGGCGAGTTTCGTTGGACGCCCACGTTGACGAGCAACGCAGGAAACAAGCGGAAGCTAGGGTGCTCTTTCTTTTGGTTACATTTTCTTTGGGCAAGCAAAGAAAAGTAACTCGCCTAGAGGCGAAAGAAAATGCTGAGTAGACTAAAGAAATACCGGTTAGAACCTACAGAAAAGTTTAACGCCCTCTCTCTCCCAAGCTAAACATTAACCTCGCCTGGATTCCGGTCTACACCGGAATGACGACTGTGGAGCACGAGCCACATTTGCACTAGCCAGACGTAACGCAGGCACAGAGCATGCTCTGTGAAACCCCTGCTACACCCTTCGCCTGAATGACAACCTAACAGAGCGAAAAGTAAGAATTATCCATTATCGCTATTCATACAGATACGAATAGGTTTTGGGAAATCACAGCAATATCCTTCGCCGGATTGCCAACTGAAATGCTAAGTCATACTCCTGAAATCCCTAACATAGTCCTTAAAAACCCAACAAATTGAAATAAATGCTTCCGAAACTGACACCCACCTTACAAAGCGCCATTTAATCCGAACTTGGCCCTCTGGCGACTTGTCATTTCCCATGTAAAAGCGTTTAATGTAAGTATTGTAAAGACCAAAAAATCATTTTGAACCCTGGATTTTCATATTTGGATTTTAAGCTTTTGCCCAATCATAAAAACCGTTATTACAGAAATTTGATTCTTTTCCGTTAACAAACTAATGCATAAACATTTGAATACAGCCGCAACACAACTCAGACTGTGGGTCGTCACAGTGCTGCTGACTGTACTCGGCTTTGCATTAGTCGCTGAATTCTCCGATCATTCAAGCTACAGCGATGACACTGTCAGGATCCGTGTCGCCGAAATTGTCGAGTATTCAGGTGACGGCGAACCCCCATTATCTTTACCTGTGATTCTGCCTGCCGCCAGCATGACCATTGCCAGCGTGCTGCCGTTCGCTTTACTGGTTTTCTCCCGTCGCCGTTCAACGCCACGGCCGGCGGTCATCCATCACCTGCACTCCCGCGCTCCTCCTGCTTCTTCAGCGGTGTAACCGCGCCTGCGCTCTTGAACAGCGCCGCTGATATTCACCCGATTTGCCAGATAGTTTCAAAGCCACCACCATCACAGAGTAACCCGCTTGCTGCCTGAATACAGCTTGAAAGTGAAGTAACCGGCCTGGCAAATCTGGAACACCAGTACTACAGCAGCGTCTGTTTTCAGCCCATCGCGCGATTCACATCGTAGTGTTAACCACTTTTTTAATTCGCGATATGAAAACTACCATGATCAAACAACACTTAGTCGTATTAGGCCTGCTTGGCACCATGCTTAGCGCCTGCCACCAGGAAGAAGCCCACAAGGAGGCTCCGCCAAAACTGGAAGTCACTTCGCCGTTGCGCAAAGACACCAGTATTACCAAGGAGTATGTCGCCCAGATTCATGCGATCCAGCATATCGAGCTGCGTGCGCTGGAGCGTGGTTACCTGCAGGATATATTTGTCGATGAAGGGCAAGTCGTCAAACAGGGGCAACCGATGTTCAAGATCATGCCTAACGTTTACCAGGTCGAATTACTGAAAGCGGAGGCGGAAGCCAAAACCGTGCAGATCGAGTTTGAGAATACCCGTGCGCTGGCGGAGAAGAATATTGTTTCGCCAAATGAACTGGCGCTGGGCAGAGCCAAGCTGGATAAAGCCAATGCCGAAGTAAAACTGGCGCAAACGCATTTGAGTTTTACCGATATCAAGGCGCCGTTTACCGGCATTATGGATCACCTGGCGGTTCGAAGAGGTAGCCTGATGGATGAAGGTGACTTACTGACGACCTTATCTGATACCAGCAAGATGTGGGTGTATTTCAATGTACCGGAAGCGGAATACCTGGATTACATGGCAATAAAAGACCGCGATGAACACCGCAAGGTCAAACTGAAAATGGCCAATGCGCAAGTGTTTAACCAGGAAGGCACCATCGAAACCATAGAAGGTGATTTCGACAACAAAACCGGCAACATCGAATTCCGTGCCGTGTTTAATAACCCGGACAAAGTGCTCAGGCATGGCGAAACCGGCAATATTCTGATGGATGTGCCTTTCCCGAATGCGCTGCTGATCCCGCAAAAAGCCACCTTTGAAGTGCTGGATAAAACCTATGTATACGTGGTGACCAAAGCCAACAAGCTGGAGCAGCGCCTGATTACGATTGCGGCCGAGCAGCCACACCTGTTTATCGTGAAAGCCGGGCTGAAGGAAGATGACCGCGTGTTGATCGAAGGCCTGCGCAGGGTACAGAACGGTGAAACCATCGCGGTGAATTACCAGACACCGGAGCATGTGTATTCCCATTTAGACCTTTACGCCGAATAGTCAGCCAGAAAGCGAATCCCCCATGCTAAGTATCTTTATCAAAAGACCGGTCATGGCGATTATTCTGTCGCTATTGATTGTGTTTTTAGGTTTTCTTTCCATCAAGTCACTGCCTACCTCGCAGTTTCCTGATATTGCGCCGCCACGCGTCATCGTGTCGCTGGCCTACCCTGGTGCAAGTGCCGACGTGCTGGTGCAATCGTCACTGATCTCTATCGAGCGCGCCATCAATGGTGTGCCGGGCATGAAGTACCTGGTGTCTGATGCGACCAGTGCCGGTGAAGCGACTATCCAGGTGATTTTTGCGTTGGGCACCGACCCTAACCAGGCCATGATCAACGTTAAAACCCGGATCGACCAGGTAATGAGCCGCCTGCCGGAACTGGTGCAACTGGAAGGTGTGGTGGTTGAGCGTGTGCAGCCAAGCATGCTCATGTACATCAACCTGTATAGCAAGGATAAAAACGCTGACGAGAAGTTTTTGTACAACTACGCCAACGTTAACGTGATTCCTGAAATTCAGCGCGTCAACGGTATTGCAAGCGCCAAGATCCTGGGTAGCCGCCAGTATGCGATGCGTATCTGGCTCAACCCGGACCGTATGCGCGCTTACAAGGTGTCGATTGACGACGTGATGAAAGCGATGAACGAGCAAAGTATCATCGGACGCCCTGGCCGCCTGGGCCAAAGCTCGGGTATTTCTGCGCAATCCAAAGAATATGTGCTGGTGTACAAAGGCCGTTATAACAAGCCGGAAGAGTATGAAGACATTATTATCCGCGCCGACTCCGAAGGTGAAATACTGAAACTGAAAGACATCGCCAAAGTAGAATTGGGCAGCGAGTTTTTTGATATTTATTCCAACAAGGATGGCTTCCCTTCTTCTGCCATCGTGCTCAAGCAAAACTACGGCAGTAACGCCAGCGAGGTGATTGAGAACGTCAAGAAAAAGATGGAAGAGCTGAAGCCAAACTTCCCGGCTGGCATGGCCTATGAAATCGATTATGACGTTTCCAAGTTCCTGGATGCTTCTATCGAGAAAGTGTTACACACACTGGTTGAGGCGTTTATCCTGGTCGCATTGGTGGTGTATATCTTCCTCGGTGACTGGCGCTCAACGCTGATCCCTATCCTGGCGGTGCCGGTGTCATTGATTGGTACGTTCTTTTGTATGCAGTTGTTCGGCATCACCATCAACCTGATCACTCTGTTCGCGCTGGTGCTGGCGATTGGTATCGTGGTCGATAACGCCATTGTGGTGGTGGAGGCGGTGCACGCCAAGTTTGAAGAAGACGAGCACATCTCGCCCTACCGCGCGACACAAAAAGTGCTGGGTGAAATCGGTGGTGCGATTGTCGCGATCACCCTGGTGATGACGGCGGTATTTGTACCGGTAGCCTTTATGACGGGTCCGGTGGGCGTGTTCTACCGCCAGTTCTCCATCACCATGGCTTCCTCTATCGTGATTTCCGGTGTGGTGGCATTGTCATTAACGCCGGTACTGTGCGCGATTCTGCTGAAAAACCATCACGGCCAGCCGAAACGCAGGACACCAGTAAGCTGGTTAATAGACAAATTCAACCGCTGGTTTGACCGTTTGACCGGGCATTACACCAGGTTCCTGAGCAAAATCGTGACCTTACGCAGTGTTTCAATTTTGGCCTTGGTCGGCTTCGCCTTTGGTACTTTTGTGATGAACCAGACCTTGCCTGCCGGTTTTATTCCGGGTGAGGATCAAGGCCAGATTTACGCGATCATCCAGACACCGCCGGGCTCGACACTGGAGGCAACTAACAAGGTCGCACGTTTGCTGCAGAATGAGGCCAAAAAGGTAAACGGCATTGAATCGGTTTCCGCACTGGCAGGGTATGAAATCCTGACTGAAGGGCGTGGTTCAAATGCCGGTACCTGCCTGATCAACCTGAAAGACTGGTCTAAACGCGATAAATCAGTACAGCAGATTATTGAAGAACTGGAAGAAAAGACCAAAAACTTTGGTGCGGTAATCGAGTATTTTGAACCGCCTGCGGTACCGGGTTATGGTGCGGCATCTGGCTTGGCTTTGCGCCTGCTGGATAAAACCAATGGCACCGATTACCATGCGTTCGACAAAATCAACCAGGAGTTCATGGCGGCTTTAGGCAAACGCAAAGAGCTGACCGGCCTGTTCACCTTTTACGCGGCCAACTATCCGCAATATGAACTGGAAATCGACAACAAGGCAGCCATGCAAAAAGGCGTATCTATCGGTAAAGCGATGGATAACCTGAACATCCTGATCGGTAGTACTTTCGAGCAGGGTTTTATCCGCTTTAACAACTTTTTCAGGGTTTATACACAGGCGAGTCCTGAATTCAGGCGCTATCCTAGCGACATCCTGAATTACTACGTGAAAAACGACGACGGTGAGATGGTGCCTTACTCTGCTTTCATGAAGATGAAGAAAATGCAGGGTCCGAACGAGATCACCCGTTACAACCTGTATAACTCAGCCACTATCCGCGCAACACCAGCACCGGGTTATACCAGTGACGATGCGATCAAGGCAGTGAAAGAAGTTGCCAAAGCCACCTTGCCACACGGCTATGACATTGGCTGGGAAGGCCTTTCATTCGACGAAGCGCAACGCGGTAACGAAGCGGTCGTGATTTTTGCCGTTGTGCTGATCTTCGTTTATATGGTGCTGGCCGCTCAATACGAAAGTTTTGTGTTGCCACTGGCGGTCATCCTGTCGCTGCCGGCAGGTGTATTCGGCACCTTCTTCCTGCTGGAAATGCTGGGGCTTGCCAATGATATTTATGCGCAGGTCGGGCTGGTCATGCTGGTGGGCCTGCTCGGTAAAAACGCGGTGCTGATTGTGGAGTTTGCGGTGCAAAAACACAACCAGGGTATGTCACTGCGCGACGCGGCGATTGAGGGGGCCAGAGCACGGTTCCGCCCTATCCTGATGACCTCGTTCGCCTTCCTGGCTGGCCTGATTCCATTGGTGATGGCGACCGGTGCCGGTGCTGTGGGTAACCGTACTATCGGTACTTCAGCCTTTGGCGGCATGTTGTTCGGTACCATATTCGGCGTGCTGCTGATTCCTGGTCTTTACTACATGTTTGCCAAAATGACGGATGGTAAAACCCTGATCAAACATGAGCAGAGTGACCCCTTGACTGAAATTTATCACTATAGCAATGGTTCGGAAAATGATGATGAAGATTAAACTTAATTCTCTTAAAGCCTCGCTGTGGTTAATGCAATCCGGTAAAACCACGGCCTGGCTGATGGCGGGCAGCACCGCATTATTATTGCAGTCATGCGCTATCCCTGGCATCAGCACCAGGCAGGCCGACACCAGCTTGCCTACGCATTACCAGGAGGCAGTTGAACCTGCTGGCAATAGCGCAAACGTGAACTGGAAAGATTTCTTTGAAGACCAGCAGCTGATATCCCTGATCGATATCGCTGTTGCCAACAACAAAGAAGTCAACATGATGGCGCAACGCATCAGCGTTGCCCAGAATGAAATCCAGGCACGCCGCGGTGAATACCTGCCGTTTGTAGGCATTGGGGCCAGTGCAGATAAAGAAAAAGTCGGCAAATATACCCGCAACGGCGCAGTGGAAGAAAACCTGGATATCAAGGAAGGCCGCTCTAACCCGCGCTTTGTTGGTAACTACCAGTTTGGACTGACCGCCTCATGGGAGCTGGACGTATGGAAAAAACTGCGTAACGCCACCAAAGTAGCCGTGACCGAGTACATGGCCAGCATCGAAGGCAAGAACTTTCTGGTGACCAACCTGGTGGCTGAAGTCGCCAATGCCTACTACGAGCTGGTCGCACTGGATAACGAAGCGGAAACACTGGATCAGAATATCAAGATCCAGCAAAACGCACTGGATGTGGTCAAGCAGCTGCAAATTTATGCCCGCGCCAATTCACTGGCGGTGAGAAGATTTGAAGCCGAAGTGAAAAAGAACCAGAGCCGCCAGTTTGTGTTGAAACAGCAGATCGTTGAAACCGAAAACCGTATCAACTATTTGCTGGGCAGAACGGCACAACCGGTCGCCCGTACATCAGCGCACTTTATGGATATACAGCCGAAAATGGTACACACCGGTGTGCCATCCGAATTGCTGTCTAACCGCCCGGATATCCGCCAGGCCGAGCTGGAACTGTCTGCAGCCAAACTGAATATCTCAGTCGCCAAAGCAAACTTCTATCCATCCTTCTCTATCCGTGGCGGGCTTGGCTTTCAGGCGTTCGATCCAAAATACCTGTTAAATATTCCCGCCTCTGTGATGGCCTCATTCGGTGGTGAACTGGTCGCACCGCTGATTAACCGTAATGCCATTGAAGCGCAGTATAAAAGTGCCAGCGCCATGCAGATCCAGGCCGCTTACGATTATGAGCAGAAGATCATCAATGCGTATATGGAAGTGGCTAACCAGGTTTCCAATATCGACAACCTGGATAAAAACTACCAGCTGAAAAACAAGCAGGTCGAATCATTGACGCAATCGATTGATGTTGCCAACCAACTGTTTAAAGCCGCACGTGCTGACTACATGGAAGTGCTACTCACGCAACGCGATGCGCTGGATGCGAAGATGGAGTTGATAGAAACCAAGCAACAACAGGTTTCGGCAGTGGTGAACTTGTACAGATCACTGGGTGGTGGCTGGAAAGAGGCTGTTACACCTGTGGTTAACCAGCAACAATAAGAAACAAACAAGATGCCGTTCAGCTTTAGGCTCTTTAGAATAGCGGGATAAAAATGTGACAACCATCACCAACAGCAAAGCGTGGTGGTTTCCAGGGCCCCTATCTGACGCGCCGAGTAGCGCAGTCAGCGTGGGGGTTTTCGGCCAGCGTCTGTTTGAGTTCCGCAACAAGCCACGTATTGTGTGGCTTGTCAGGGCGAGTTACGCTGGACGCCAACGTTGACGAGCAACACAGGAAAAAAGCGGAAGCCAGGGTGCATTTCTTTTGGTTACTTATTCTTTGTGCAAGCAAAGAAAAGTAACTCGCCGAGTGGCGAAAAAGAATGGTGAATATCCTGAAGAAATACCGATTAGAACCTACAGAAAATGTAATGCCCTCTAGCCTATAGCTACTTAGCTAAAAATTAACCTCGCCTGGATTCCGGTCTACACCGGAATGACGATTTGTGAAGCACGGAACAAATCTCGAATAAACTCAGCAGCTACGGGGCGCAGAGTTTGCTCTGTGAGATCATTGCTTCACTCTCTGCCGGAGTGACGAATCAAAATCTTAGTCGTCAATTCACTCCGCCACCAACGGCATCAACCACTTCTCAATCACCACCACAATATACGCCTGCTCCTCCAGCGTGAGCGTCCTCCCCGCCTGAATCCTATGCCACTTAGCCAGACACCCGCGACAACAGGTCGCCGTCGCATGTTGCGCCACAAACACCGGATGCCCGCGCATAGGCGTCTGCTGGCCATCATTGGCAATCTCCGCCGGCGCCAGCCTGTCCGCAATAAATGCCTCTGCATGATCCAGCACCACAGCCAGACCCTTTTGCCGCAAATATTGTGTATCCCTGGCATTCAGGCGGAAACTGGTGCGAAATGTAGACCGTTGTAACGCCTGAAACAACTGATCGAGATCACGCATGGCTTATCGGGAGTTAATGCAATTCCGACACATGCAGATCACGTAATTTAGGCGCTTTGACGGCAGTCACACCGACCACGCCTATCGTCATCAAACCGCCAAAGACCACCGAAGGTACCAGCCCCATCAACCGCGCCGTCAGGCCCGATTCAAACGCGCCCAGCTCATTGGATGAACCAATAAAAATACCGTTAATCGCAGAAACTCTTCCGCGCATGCCATCCGGTGTGGCCAGTTGCAAAATGGTTTGCCGCAGAATCACCGAGACAGCATCCATCATGCCGGAGATTGCCAGGATGACGATTGCCAGCCAGTAAGTAGTGGTCAGGCCAAACGCAATCATGCACAGGCCAAAGCCAGCCACTGCCAGCAACAGCCAGCGCCCGCTATGCTGATGAATCGGGTATTTCGCCAGCCACAAACCGGTAATGATCGCGCCCACCGCCGGTGCCGCACGTAACACACCCAGCCCTTCCGGGCCCATCTGGTAAACGTCATGCACAAAGGCTGGCAACATCGCCACCGCGCCACCGAACAGCACTGCAAACATATCCAGCAACTGCGCCGCCAGCACCACCTGCGTGCGCCTCACAAACTGTAAACCTTCCGCGATACTGGCAAATACCTTCATCGGCGTATGGCTGCGATGTTCTTTAACATGCAACGTCATCGCTGAAATGGCAGCGCCTAATGCGAGTAACGCCGAAATTTCATATGCGACATGCTTATTGGCAAACCCGACCAGCAGTCCACCTATCGCCGGACCAACGATCAGGCCGATCTGGAACATGGAACTGCCTATGCCAGACGCCTTGGCTATCGAGGCACGCGGGATGATCAGTGCAAACAGCGTGTTATAACTGGGTGAAATGAGCGCACGGGCAAAACCGGTCAGCGCGACCGTGGCATAAATCCACATCACCGTATGCGCTGGCTGATATAGTGTGATCAGCACCAGCATCACGGCATTTACTGACAGAAACAACGCGGCGACGGTGGCAAACCCTTTGCGTGAAAAATAATGATCCACCGCGTGGCCGAGAAACAAGGCACTACTCATGTAGGGGATGACCTCAGCCAATCCGATCAGGCCGAGTGACCACGGGTCGTGCGTGAGTTCATAGATATGCCAGCCAATGGCGACCATCATCATCTGGTAAGACAGCACCATCTGGATACGAAAGGCGAGTAACTTGGGGAAAGCATAGCCCTGATGGGCGAGAATCTGACGTACGGACAAGGACATAGCGCCATTATACGCTATCAACATTCATGCTCAGCCGGGCCGCACTTCAGAAGTCGATGCGATTGCCCTACAATAACGGCGCGGGTGCAGTGAATCAGGCAGTACGCGAATTTTATTCGCTGATGAGCCGTCGTTGACTCCGTGCGACTCTGCCGATATAGATGGGGCGCACCCGCCTTTCAAGCTCCCCGATGTTACAAATATCTATATTGAGACTCCAGCGATCCACAATCATTTATCTGCTGGCACATAAGGCATCGCCGATTTATGGACGATGATTCTCAACTTGCCGTCATCGCCTTTTTTGAAGACCCAGGTTTTGTCGACCATGACTTCGTTGCCATCTTTGTCGGTCACCCACACACTGCCCATGGTGATAGCGATTGAGCCGTAAATCTGGATACCTTCATTATGATCACCGGCATTATCGTACCGGGCTTTTATCCAGGGCTTAAGTGCGAACCCCTTGTCATCCGGGTATTCCGGATCGCCGCCTACAAAGTAGGATAGCGCACCTTTTTTATCGTTTCTGAATGTCTGGGGCCCAGAGGCCATGGTGGGTTTAAAGAACACTTTGCCATGGTCATAGTTGTATGCTTCGGACAGCACCTGCCCGGCGTAAGCTTTATAATCGCCGCCACTTTCTTTTAGCTGACCGATTTTGACTAATGCATCGCACCACGCCTGTTGCGCCGCGTTGACCTCTTCATAAGTGATAATCTCTTGCGCGCCTTTTTCAACATACTCCAGGCCGAGGTCTCTGGTGACTTGCTGGACCTTCTCGTTTGCCTGACGGGTATCGTTTGCGTTTTTAGGGGGGTGATCGCAAGACACTAGTAGAATGCACGTTATAAAAGCTGTTAAAAACATGTATTTCGTTTTCATACTTTTCTCCTTTTTGGCAAATCAAGCTTGAATTAGAATGATTAAAGGATACCCGATTCAAGTTTCAGGAATCGCAGTTGGACCCAAGTTAAAACGCTTTATACACGCGGCCTGAACGCCGATTCCCTAAAAACACAAAAGCATTTACAGCAAAGTTTTAAGCCATGCGCATTTATTCATTTGTCATCTCATCAGTTCTACTTTTACTCTCATCTTCAATCCATGCTGGCGATACTGTTAAAGCAAACCAGGCCATTGATACTCCTGTCACCCTCCCCGGGTCTGTGGTTGATTATCTGACCAAAGAAATTGATACCGCTTATGCCGAGTGCGAACAGGAAGGGTTGATTGTCAGCAAAGCCTTTGAAGCGAAGGCAGTCGAGTTGAACTCATCGCTGAAAGCGCTAGTCGTAAAACCACGGTCAAGATGTTTTTGCACCAATGACGGGTGTCCGATGTGGCTGTTTGATACATCAGGCCAGAAAGCGAAACTGGTGTTCGAATCCTCGATGGCCGGTTTGTTAACTCTCTCGGACAAGAAAACCAAAGGCTATCCTGACATCAGGGTCTCCGGCGGTTCATCCGGCCGTGGTTACGAAGTACGCTATGTTTGGGATGGCACGGAGTACCAGGAGACTTACACCCAGGTCTGGGTCTGGAATCCGGACAACCAATGTAATGAAGCAGAAATTGAGGAATTGAAAGACGGTAAATGGAAAAAGACATCCAATGCCTGTCTGAAGATCAACTAAATACGCCCGCTGCCATATTGACAAGGTATGCGGGATCTAAAAGGTATAACCACCCATGTTTAAATCCATGAAACCATTATTTTCCATTGCTGTTTTAATGTTTGCCCTGTGCCCGCTGATCGGCCAGGCGGACGAGACGTTCCATGTTAACGAGCCGTTCAAGAACCCGGCCAAATTGCCCTCCGCCATCACTGCCCAGTTGACCAAAGAGCTGGGAAAGAATGCGTTAGCCAGTTGCCAGTCAAGCAAACCAGCCGATTTGTTCGAGGCAGAGATCGTCAGCCTGAACAAGGCCACCAAAGCCTACCTGGTGAAACCAGCGCATAGCTGCCTTTGTGAAAACGCTGCATGCCCGGTGTGGCTGTACCCGCTCAAAGGCAAGGGGGTAAAGCCCGCCTGGCATATCCCGGCCACCAGCACAGTAGAGATACTGGACAAGCATTTGAACAAGTACAGAAAAGTGAATGAAGCTTACAGTGATGCCAGCCATGGCAGGGAGTCAACCTGGTCATGGGACAGGAACAGCTATACCGAAATCTACAAAAACACCTGGAAGATGGATGATGAGAAAAAATGCCGTCTGGGTGAAGAGACCATACAGCTGATGGATGGCAGAATGATCAACCACACCATCAAATGTCCGCAGAATTAACCGGTTGATCATTGAGTTTACCTGTCAGGCCTTGCAAAAGGCTAATGCCCCTGGCGGGATAACAGGAGCGCTTTCTGCAAAGACAGCATGAAAAACGTTAGAATCGGGCCATGATGAACCGTGCCCTGAGCTGGATACTGTTGTGCATGCTGACCTGGCTGGCACCGCCAGCCGTTGCCGCAGGCACCATGCAGTTATGGGTGACTGTAGACTGGGAAGGACTATCGCTGGAAGAAGATAACCTCCAGACCATGCGTTCTTTCCGTGAGAAATTTCCGCATATCCCTTTATTACATCTCATCAATCCGGCCTATTTCATTCAACCGGGCGTCAATCGCGCGCAGATAGGCAGCCATATCCGCAGCACTTTTCTAGCGCATGACACAGTAGGGTTGCATATACATGCCATGCGCTCACTGGTCGAGCATTGCGGTTTAACGTTTCAATCCAGGCCTTCCATCACCGATACCCAGGAAGACTGCACCCAGGCCAGTTGCGGTTATACAGTCAGCCTCGAATACGCTTACAGCCAGCAGGAACTGACCACACTGGTTGCCTGCAGCAGTGAGCTACTGGCTGCCAATGGCTTCCAGAAACCACGTCATTTCCGTGCCGGTGCCTGGCAATCCGGCCCCAAGCTGCAAGCTGCGCTGGAAGCAAACCGTTTTACCTGGGACAGCTCAAATATCGATGCCAATTTACTTACTGGGCGCTGGCACCAGGACAGCAGCATGATCAGGCTATTAAAAACGCTGCACCCCCATAGCACGCAGCTAGAACAGCCGTATGCCCTTACGACCGGGTTGATGGAATACCCCGATAATGCTGCGCTGGCAGACTACACCAACACCAAAGAGCTATTGCAGCTGTTTGAGCAATTGTTGAATGCGCACAAGCCGGTGATGGTGCTGGGTTTTCATCAGGAATCTGCCGCGGATTACCTGATTCATCTTGAACGGGCCATTCCGCATATGGAGAAACTTGCCAAACAGAAAAATGTCCGTATTGAGTGGATGCACTGACCCGTTATCAATGCTGCACGGCATTTTCTTCATAAGATAATCATTGATGGATTTATTTTCCGAACAACGCCCTTCACAGGTACAACTTGCTGCAGGCGCTTACTGGTTACCCGGTTTTGCATTGCCAGTTATGGATGTCATCTGGCCGTTATTGCAGCGGCATTTAGCCATGCATCCTGCACAAACAATGACCACTCCTGGCGGTTACCCTATGTCGGTCAAAACCACCAGCATGGGTGACTTTGGCTGGGTGAGCAGTCTGCGTGGCTACAGCTATAGCGCTACCAATCCGGCGAATGACCAGCATTGGCCGCTGTTAGCACCTGTCATTTTGCAATTGGCTGCCTGGGCGGCGAAAGCTGCCGGTTATGCGCACTTTGTACCGGACAGCTGCCTGATTAACGTTTACCAACCCGGCAGCAAGATGGGTTTGCATCAGGATAAAGATGAAAAGGATTTTTCGCAGCCGATTGTCTCGGTGTCGCTAGGCATTCCGGCTACGTTTCTGTTTGGCGGTGCCAAACGCAGTGAAAAACCAATAAAAGTGCCATTGAATCATGGCGATGTAGTGGTCTGGGGTGGTGCCAGCCGACGCTTTTACCACGGCATTACGACTATAAAACCTGATATGCATCCGCTGATCGGCGCCCAAAGAATTAATCTAACTTTAAGAAAAACACAATAAATTTAACCTGGTCTCTGACCAAATTTTATGTATTTATTTCAATATCTTACGCGCCTGGATATTCTCAAAATGCCTGATCAACATCAAAAAACCAGTGCTGTTCCGGGTTGCAACTGTTTTTCAAAAGAGTACACTGAACTTGTCCTTTCCATCCAATTGATAAGGCAATTGGCGCTGGTAAGGCATTTTCAATAAAAGGAGTTTGTCATGAATTTACAACTTACTGGACATCATTTAGAAATCACTCCGGCATTGCGTGAATACGTACTATCCAAGTTTTCGCGCATTAGCAATCACTTTGATCATGTGATTGATGTCAAAGTCACCATGTCTGTTGAAAAAATCGCCCAAAAGGTTGAAGCAACACTGCATGTTCCCGGCAATGATTTACACGCAGCCTGCAGCGATGAGAACATGTATAGCGCCATCGACATGCTTACTGACAAACTTGACCGACAGGTATTGAAACATAAGGAAAAACAGGGTGACCACCATAAATCCGGTGGCGCTGTTAAGCATCAGCTAGACGCTTAAACCTTGTTTCTTTCTCTACCCTTCCGGGTAGAGAATTCAACCCCACGACAACATCCATTTCAACTTCCGCACTTTTACCTCGTTTCACTCCCCACACACACTTTTCAGTTGTAAAATAAGATTCGACTCTTTGTTGCAAATGGTTCAGGACATACATGGCACAAATTTCAGTGGCCGACTTGTACAAGCAAATTCGCGGAAAACTCAAATTGAAATGGGTGGCGGGCGAATCCGGCGGCAAAAAAATTCTTAACTCCGGCACTGTGACCAAACCTTCACTGGCGCTGGTCGGGCATTTAAATTTTGTCCACCCAAACCGCGTGCAGGTGCTGGGTTGTGCGGAAATGGATTACCTGGGCGGCCTGACTATCCTGGCGCTGCAACAGGCAGTGACGAATTTATTCTCTACCGACCTTGCCATGGTGGTAGTCGCCAATGGCGAAAAAGTGCCGCCGACCATGCTGGAAGCGGCACAGCAAAATCAGGTCCCTTTATTCACCACGCCCATGATCAGCCCGCAGTTAATGGAATTGCTAGGCCACTACCTGGCCGTCGCCACCGCTGAAACCACCAGCCTGCACGGTGTATTCATGGAAGTGCAAGGCTTTGGCGTGCTGATCACCGGCAGTGCAGCCATCGGTAAAAGTGAGCTGGCGCTGGAACTGATCTCACGCGGTCACCGACTGGTGGCAGACGATATTGTCGACTTCTATCGTATTTCGCCGGAACGTGTGGAAGGCCGCTGCCCGGAACTGCTGCAGGATTTCCTGGAAGTACGCGGACTGGGCATTCTGAATATACGCGCACTGTATGGCGACAATGCGGTCAAACCTACCAAGCCGCTGGACATGATGATACAGCTGGAACTGGCCGACGACATGAATCCGCTGGAACTGGATAGATTGAGCGCCAACCGCCATACCGAGCGCCTGCTGGATGTTGAAGTCAGCAAAGTGATTATCCCGATTGCCGCCGGGCGCAACATCGCGGTACTTGTAGAAGCGGCGGTGCGTAACCATATGTTGTTATTGCGTGGTGTAAACGCAACCAAGCAGCTGACGCAAAGGCAAAAGCAGATCATGCTGAGAGAGAGCAAATTAAGATGACAAACAGGTGGTCACACATATGCAACTGGTGATTGTGACTGGCTTATCCGGCTCGGGTAAAACCATCGCGCTGCGCGTGTTTGAAGACAGCGGTTATTACTGCATTGATAATTTACCTGCCACTTTATTGCCGCATATACAAAACCATGTGGCCGACCAGAATGCAGTCAAGGTCGCGGTCAGCATAGACAGCCGCAGCATCGCCATCGAATCACTGCCGGATATCCTGCAAACACTTAAAACACAGGGTATACAGTTTCATCTGCTCTACCTGGATGCCAACCATGAAACACTGGTCAAGCGTTTCTCCGAGACCCGCCGCAAACACCCGCTAAGCACACCCAGCCAGGCGCTCGCTGAAAGCATCACCCACGAACGCGACCTGCTGTCCGGCCTCAGTAATATCGGCCATCATGTGGATACCAGCAACCTGTCATCCAATGCCTTGCGTAACCACACCCGTGACTGGATGCTGCAAATCGAGCAGGGCTTCCAGGAAATACGCCCGCACAGCCTGGTGCTCTCGTTTATTTCGTTCGGTTTCAAACATGGCATTCCACTGGATGCCGACTTTGTATTTGATGTGCGCAGCCTGCCCAACCCGCATTACGACCTGATTTTGCGTCCTTACAATGGCAAGCAGGCGCCAATACAGCAATTTCTGCAAAATGAACCCATGGTGCTTGAAATGCAACATGATATTCAGCACTATATAGAAAAATGGCTACCAAGCTTTTATCACGACCATCGCAGCTATGTCACAGTTGGCATCGGCTGCACAGGGGGGCAACACCGTTCCGTCTATCTGGTGGAACAATTGGGGGCGTATTTCAAACAACTGCACCAGGTGATGATACGTCATCGCGAATTGCATGAGGTTGCAGCTGTTGTATCCCCTTAAACAACGGACTCTGAAAGTAAAACTATGATTGGTGTTTTGATTATTGCGCATGGCAGTTTCGGCCAAAGCCTGATCGATTGCGCAACCCATGTCATGGGAAATCGCCCGGCACAATTGGATTATCTGGAGATAACCAATCACGATGACCCCTCGTCAATATTGCCTAAAGCCCAGGCACTGGTGCAACAGCTTGATAGCGGCCAGGGCGTGCTTGTGTTATCCGATATGTATGGTGCTACGCCGTGCAATATCGTCACCCGCCTGCTGACGCCGGATGAGACCGAGGGTGTCGCCGGTGTCAACCTGCCCATGCTGGTGCGCGTACTCAATTACCGTCACGAAGGCTTGCATGCCTGCATAGACAAAGCCCTCAGCGGTGGCCGCGAAGGGGTTGTTCACTTTACCAAAACCACTTGTCATCACACCCAATAATTCCAACAATTTATGGCCAAAATTTCTTTAGAAATCATCAACAAACTCGGCTTGCATGCGCGTGCTTCAACCAAACTGACCCAGACTGCCAGCCAATTTAAAAGCGAAGTCTGGATAGAAAAAAACGGGCGCCGCGTGAACGCCAAAAGTATTATGGGCGTGATGATGCTGGCCGCCGCCAAAGGCAGCATTGTCGATATTGAAGCGACTGGTCCGGATGAAGAGCAAGCCATCTCTGCCCTGCAAGCGTTGATCAACAATTATTTTGGCGAGGGCGAGTAATTGACCAGCTTCAGCATGCACGGTGTGGGTGTTTCCAGTGGCATTGCCATCGGTCATGCCCACCTAATCTCCCATGCCTTGCTGGAAGTCGTGCACTTTAAAGTGCCTGCGGCGGCCATCCCGGTCGAAATCGCACGCTTTGAAAGTGCAATTGATATCGTCAAAAAAAACCTGGAACAGATCAGACTGCAGTTGCCGGCAAATGCCCCTGCCGAGCTGAGTGCATTTATTAGTACACACCTGGCAATGCTAAGCGACAAGGCGCTCTCCGAGGCACCGAAGGCCATTATCCAGAATGAGCGATGTAATGCCGAGTGGGCGCTAAAACAGCAGATGGATGATATCGTCGCCCAGTTCGATGCGATCGAAGACCCTTATCTGCGTGAGCGCAAACATGATGTGGTGCAAGTGGTGGAGCGCGTGATCAAGGTATTGCTGGGGCGGGACCAGCTGGATGCCAGCGAAAAGAAACAGCAGGCCAGACAGGAACGTGCCATGATCCTGGTGGCGCATGATGTTTCGCCTGCCGACGCTATCCAGTTCAAGCATCACCAGTTCGCCGCGTTTATCACGGATGTCGGCGGCATTACCTCGCATACCGCCATCCTGGCGCGCAGCCTGAATATTCCATCGATTGTCGCCTTGCAACGTGCACGCGACCTGATCAATGACGGCGAGCTGATGATCGTCGATGGCACCCAGGGCGTAGTGATTGTGAATCCCGACCCTGAAGTCCTTTCCGAATACCAGCTCAAGCAGAACCAGTGGCAACTGGCACAGCAAAAACTGCAACGCATCAAGACAACCAAAGCTGTCACGGTAGATGGCATCGCGATTGACCTGCATGCCAATATTGAAGTGCCGGAGGATGTAGTCAGTGCGAAAGCGTCAGGCGCAGTCGGTGTAGGGTTATACCGTACCGAATTCCTGTTTATGAATCGTCGTGAAATGCCGGGCGAGCAGGAGCAGTTCGAGGCTTACAAGCATGTCGCCGAGGCCATGAAAGGCTATCCGGTGACCATACGTACATTGGATATAGGCGCCGACAAACAATTACATGCGGATGAGATTGTCACCGCCACCAACCCGGCGCTGGGTCTGCGCGCAGTACGTTATTGCCTGTCAGAACCGCATATTTTCCATACCCAGTTCCGCGCCCTGTTACGTGCCTCGCACTACGGGCAGGTCAAAATCCTGATCCCCATGCTGTCGACGCTGGCGGAATTGCGCCAGACCAAACTGTTGTTACAGCGCGCCAAGGATTCACTGCGCCAGCAAAATATCCCGTTCGACGACCAGATCGCCCTGGGTGGCATGATCGAAATCCCGGCCGCGGCGATCAATTCCGAAGCATTTGCACAGGAACTGGATTTCCTGTCGATTGGGACCAACGACCTGATCCAGTACACGCTGGCGATCGACCGTGCCGATGATACAGTCGCGCACTTGTACAATCCGTTGCATCCAGCAGTATTAAAGCTGATACAGATGAGCATACAGGCAGCGGAAAAATACGGGAAACCGGTCTCCGTCTGTGGCGAAATGGCTGGTGATACCAGGCTGACACGCCTGCTGGTGGGCCTGGGTATGCGCCAGTTGTCCATGCACCCTTCACAGATACTGAGTGTGAAATCCCAGATCCTGCAATGTGAAGAAGCGATATTGTCGCGGCAGGCAAAGAAGATTTTGTCATTTAGCGACCTGGAAAAAATCGAACCGCTGGTCAGGAAGTTCAATGGCGACTTCGCCTGAGATGCCTGAGTTTGTTTAGCTACGGGCTTGATTAAACAAAACTCATCACCATCATCAGAATATACAATCACGCAATGATGAACATTTGGCCAATAATAGCCATCTGATCATTTAAAGCACTGTTTGAACTCAAACGCATTCACCAAAGGACATTGTTGTGAGCACGAATCCATTACTCGTTTTTAACGGCCTGCCAAAATTTAACGAAATCCAGCCTGCACATGTGTCACCGGCGATTGAGCAGCTGATCAGTGAAGGACGCGCGCTGGTTGAACAGTTGGCAACCTCGACTGAACAGGCCACCTGGAAGAACTTTGTGCAACCGGTGGAAGACTTCTCGGAGAAACTGTCGCGCAGCTGGGGCCCGGTCGGTCATATGAATGCCGTGGTGAATACGCCTGAACTGCGTGAGGCGTATAACGACAACTTGGCCAAGCTGACTGATTTCTACAGCGATTTATCGCAGGATGAGCGTTTGTATAACAAATACAAAGCGATCCAAACCAGTGCCGAATATGCGCAACTGAGTGCTGCACAAAAGAAAATCATCGAAAACGAAGTACGCGGTTTCAAACTGGGTGGTGCTGAACTGCCCCCAGCAGAAAAAGTGCGCTTCAAGGAAATCGCCGAACAGCTGTCCAAAATCGGCAGTAAGTTTGAAGAAAACATTTTGGATAACACCAACGACTTTAAACACCTGGTGGCAGATGCGTCTGAATTAACCGGCTTGCCGGAAGATGCGTTACAGGCAGCGGCTGAAGCGGCCAAGGCCGAAGGTAAAACCGGTTACTTGTTTACCCTGCATTTCCCTTCCTATATGCCGGTGATGCAATACTGCGATAATCGTGCGCTGCGCGAAACGCTTTACCGCGCCTATGCCACACGTGCTTCGGAATTTAGCAAGCCCGATGAAAATGGAAAACCAAAGTGGGATAACACGCCTTTGATTGCCGAACTGCTGAAACTCAAACGCGAAGAAGCGCAGTTACTAGGTTTTGAAAACTATGCCGAACTGTCATTAGCCACCAAAATGGCCGATGCCCCACAACAAGTGACTGACTTCCTGGATACTTTGGCCAAGCGCGCCAAGCCTTATGCCGAGAAAGATGTGGCCGAGCTCAGGGCCTATGCCAAAAAACTTGGCTTTGACGAGATGCAAGCCTGGGATACCGGCTATATCAGCGAGAAATTGCGTGAAGAAAAATATGCGTTCTCGGATCAGGAAGTGAAACAGTACTTCCCTGAAGACAAGGTAAAAGCAGGCTTGTTTAAAGTCGTAGAAACCATTTTTGGCGTGCAAGTGCGCCAGGTGGAAGCACCGCTGTGGCACAAAGATGCCAGCTTTTACGAGATCAGCGACCAGAACCGCCAGCCCATTGCCTATTTCTACCTGGATTTGTATGCACGTAATGGCAAACGTGGCGGTGCATGGATGGATGAATGCATCACCCGCCGCAAAACCGCCAACGGCATCGAACTGCCGGTCGCTTACCTGACCTGCAACTTCTCGGCGCCGGTGGCCGGCAAGCCCGCCCTGTTTACGCATGATGAAGTGATCACCCTATTCCATGAGTTTGGCCATGGCTTGCACCATATGCTGACGCAAGTGGATGAATACAGTGTTTCCGGTATCAAAGGTGTGGAATGGGATGCGGTGGAATTGCCCAGCCAGTTCATGGAGAACTTCTGCTGGGAATGGGATGTATTGCGCCATATGACTGCGCATGTAGATACCGGGGAGCAATTGCCGCGCGCCTTATTCGACAAAATGGTCGCCGCCAAGAATTACCAGGCTGGCATGCAAACCGTGCGCCAGATAGAATTTTCATTATTCGATATGCGCCTGCATAGCAGTTTTGATCCCGAAAGCGAGCTAACGGCGCTGGATATCCTGGAGCAGGTGCGTGACGAAGTAGCCGTACTGCGCCCGCCAAAATGGAACCGTTTCCCGAACAGCTTCAGCCATATCTTTGCCGGTGGTTATTCTGCAGGTTACTACAGCTATAAATGGGCAGAAGTGCTGTCTGCCGATGCCTACAGCCTGTTTGAAGAACTGGGTGTATTATCGGCAGAAGCAGGTAGTCGCTTCAAGAATGAAGTACTGGCCCAGGGTGGTTCACGCCCGGCAATGGAATCCTTTGTCGCCTTCCGTGGCCGCGAACCCAGCCTGGATGCCTTGCTAAGGCATAATGGAATGTCCGCATAAAATAAAAAAGCTCCAATATATGGAGCTTTTTTATTAAACTTAAAATACTGTCTGACGAATCCGACGGGCAAAAACTAACAAGCCTATTCCGAATAAAAACAAACTTATGCTTTCTGGTTCTGGAACACTTGATACGGTACTCAATACGAGATTATCAATCTGAATCCCAGGTAGAGTATAACTATGTATTTCTACTCGTGTTAACTCTGTAAATCCAACGACACTTACCGGAGTAAGTACATTTGCAGATGTGGCATTTGGTAAAGTGATCACTTGACTCACGATACTACCATCTACCCGAAGTCCATATATCGTTGTCTGATATAACGCTCCAACAACCCGATCCAGCCCATATGGATCATTTCCGCCTAGTGAAACTGGTGCAACATCCAAAGATAACAAACTGAATATGGCACCTGAGCTATTTTCCAGCGTCATATATCCGTAGTTATATGTAGAAATAGCTGTACTACCTCCAAACCGGGGATTTAATCCCCCTGCAGTTCCAAAACTATAAGGTATGGGATTTGAAGCCGTGAGAATAAAACCTGCTTCTTCATAAGCACCTTCTAAAAAAGTAGCTTGATCGTTGTTTTGGTATAAGTCTTCAAAATTGATAGTAATCGCATTAGCATTTACCCCCCACGATAAAATAATAAATGCTAACGCACTGATTACGATTCTTTGCATATCCACTCCCCTGTCATTTTTTGTTTTTGATTTTGATTTTAAAATCATAGCACTAATAAATCTTAAAATACCGCTAATGCCCGATAGACTTCTGATACAGTGTTTCATTATATAGCTGCAAGTCCTACTTGGCACATCCTTTGGCTATAGACTTGTACTCTTTAGGACTATTGCACTAGCTAGTAAAAACTTACAGAAAGATTTAATCAATGTCCCGTTTGTATACACTTTTTTTTCTTGGTTTGCTTCTACCAGCAATTACCTATGCCGCCAAAGATGAAGCCGATGATATCCACGCCAAGACGGCCGATGGTGATGAAGTGGTGTTGCACGCCAATGGCTACTGGGAGTTTAAAGATGCCAAGAAAGCCGAAGTCGCCAAAGAAAAGGTAGAACAATTCGAGCGCAGCAATGGTTGTCCGCTGGGCATGCGCCCGAGCTTTTTGGGTGTGGGACGTTGTATCGCCTTTGATGATCCGATTCTACGTCGCGGCTCGTTGAAACCGCGTTAATTGCTTTTTGCTTGCGCTATCTTCTGGCGCAATCCGGCACTAAAACAGGGCACGCGCATGTGCCCTGTTTGCTTTTTTCAGCCTTATTCAGGTTAGTATCGTAGAAATTCCACTCATTTCCGCTGCATTTTGCCTTGTGCTATCAATATGCACCCTTGGGTACAAGCTTTGCTTAGTTAAGCGTTAACAGCATAACTTGATAGCCTCCATGAATACTTTATCCCGCTTTAACTCATTCCAGTTTGCCCGTCATGGCGATAAACAGAACTCTGCTTTTTTTGAAGAGTATTTACAAAAGCTGATGGAAGAGCGTGACCGGCTCGGGTTGACCGATATGATCCAGGAGATCGACGCGCTGATGATCACGGTAGATCCCGATCACTCGATTCAATATATTGCAGAACTGTCACTGATGACGTCGTACCACTACCTGGTCACGCTGGAGAGCGACCAGCACTGGACGCATGTGTTACGCATCGACCTGGATTCACCGGATTTACTGATCCGAGAAGTCAAAGACCCAAACTTCCGCGGTATTTTCCGTTCACTGAATGAAATCTACCCGGTGGGCGCACGTAAACCGAATAGCCGTTACATGGGCGAGATTATCCGCGTTACTAATATGGAAGAAGTGGTCAAGCTGCAGGAAGAGCGCGAGTTCCGTTTCTTCACCCGTGATGAAGTGCGCAAAATGGAGTTGCCGGATAATGTCGCCATCAGCAAACCTTCGCCGTATACGCATAATATTGTCGGCTATATGCAGCGTGAACCGGGAGAGCTGCGCGTTTACGCGCTAGGCACCAGCACCATACGCCGCGATGTACAGGCCGCTTATGAGGCGGCCAAAAACCAGCAGGCCAGACTGCGCATTGATGATTTGATTTTGCCTGTTGATCATCTGGCGACCCGCGTCTACAGCCAGAACCGGGAAGTGGCTATCCTCGAATACTTATCCTGGTCGAGCTATTATTTCTGGGGCGCTTACAATATCTGGGACCAGAACTCCTCTACCAATGTCACTAAAAGCGTGCATGGCATGGCCGAAACCAAAAGCCCGGCCAAAGTGTTTACCGCCAACAACACACCCTATTTCGTCAATCATCTGGGAAAACTGGCCTCGCCCACCGAAACCTTTGTGCGTAACTATGGACCACGGCTGCACCATGTGGCTTTATCGGTGAAAGACGGCATGCGCGATGGCATGGAAAACATTGAATTTGTGGTGGATGCCATCGCCGCACAAGGCAAAGGCTTTTTGCTGGATGTGATTGGTTCAAAGGAAGAAGGCCTGAAACAGATTTTTTCCAACGCCTCGGAACACTCGTCGCTGATTATTGAGTATGTACAGCGTTACGATGGCTTTGATGGCTTTTTTACGCGGGACAATGTCGCCAGGCTGACTGCTGCTGCAGGGGTGGAAGAAGGTGTGCTGGAAGCGCAGGCTAAACTGAGCCAGATTTCTGGATTAACGTAGTCGCTATCGTTATTTAGCTGGTGATTAGCATGCTGATTTATACTGTCGGCAACAATAACCTTCACTCGCGAATACCTATGCAACACGACTTCTGGCATACCCGCTGGCAGAACCAGCAAATTGGCTTTCACCTGGATGCGGTAAATCCATTGCTGGCAGCGCATTTTCAAGCACTCAATTTGCAAGCCGGTCAGCGCGTGTTGATTCCATTGTGTGGCAAAACGCTGGATATACACTGGCTACTGTTAAAAGGTATACACGTGGCTGGTGCAGAGCTAAATCAGTTAGCGGTAGATAGTTTATTCTCAGAATTAGGGGTTACACCCACCATCACCGAGCGCGGCCCACTGCGACATTACCAGGCAGAACATATTGATATTTTCCAGGGCGATTTTTTTGAACTGGATAAAGGATTACTGGGTGACGTGGATGCCATTTATGACCGCGCAGCCCTGATTGCCTTACCACCGGAGATGCGCATCCGCTATAGCCAGCATTTAATTGACCTCACCGACATTGCACCGCAATTATTGATCAGCTTTCACTATGATCAATCGCTGGCTGAAGGGCCTCCATTCAATGTCAGCGCGGAGGAAGTGGCAGCGCACTATGCAAAGGCCTATGACATAACCCTGCTGGCAGATGAAAATCTTCCTACCGGTTTAAAAGGCAAATTCCCTGCGCAAGAAAAGCTGTGGTTTTTAAGACCACTTAAATAATGCAGCCTGCCAGCGACTGGTGGTTGTCCAGCCAGTGCTGCAAACTTTCTACCACCTGGTGGGCATTGGAGCGCACCAGGTCACTGGGTTGCCTTAAATCCGGCACCACCACTACGCGCAGCCCGGCGGCGATTGCTGCCTGTGCGCCTAGTTCGCTATCTTCAAACGCGATGCATTCATCCGCCTGCAAACCCAGTTTTTGCAACGCCAGCAGATAAATATCCGGGTTGGGTTTACCGCGGGTGACTTCCTGCCCGCTGGTGACATGGCTGAAGTAATCCAGCACGCCGGTATGGGTTAAACGGTGGGTGATGTGCGGGGTTGGCGATGATGAGGCCACACTGCAGATGATGCCTTGCGACTGGTAATAATTTAACAATTCAAGCGCGCCAGGCTTGAGCGGAAACACATGGTTGCAAGCATCCAGGTAAGTATTCAGCCCCTGCATCACGTGCTGGAAGTTCTCTTCGCTACCCAGCTGTTGCGTCATCAGCCGCGTGGAATCTGCCCAAATGCGGCCGACCAGCTGCACATATTCTTCTTGTGTATAGGTAATGCCGATGCCGGCTGCCGCCTGGATGCAGCCCTGCATGATAATGCGTTCGGAATCGATCAGCAGACCGTCCATATCAAAAATTGCTGCTTTAATCACCGCGAAATCTCAGTTAAATCTTTAAAAAAGGGAAAGCGCTATTTTAGCCGATTCCCTGCCTGCACTTTGCCCGCCGCAACAAAAAACATACTTAATAACAACAACTTGCTTTCTGTGCGCGCGAAAAATGGCTTCGAGGTATCGGTGTTAAGAAATGTTGGCTAATATAAATCCAGCATGATGCTGGTGCTGGTGTTGGTCATGCAATGAAAAGCTGTGACGACTGCATCTAAGAAAAAAGCAGGCGGCACATAAAAACAATATAAAAACTCAAGGAGACTCAGATGGATAAAGCCAAGCTCTACACCTTACGCTGGTCAGCCATGCAAATTGCGAGGTTAGCTTCCGACCCCAAGGTCGATGCGCTGGCACTGCACCAGATTGAAATCCTGTCGCAATTGCTCGAAGAACCGATTCCACAGGAATTTGCCCCACCTGAACCTCCACGCCCCAGTCATCATCCAGAACCTACACCAGCGGAGGTAACCCTGCCGGAAAAAAAGCGTTATCCGTCAGGCGAAAAAAAGCTGTGGTACCCGGAAGCCCTGGTGCGTACTGATATTCGCCGCGTTGCCAAAGGTGAATATCCCAAAGGCTACCCTTATGGCGCGATTGTGCACTTTACTGCCGGCCAATACGCCAAAGGTTTGGAGAATGCCATTAGCGCGATTGCGGATAGCCCTTATTTCTTCTGCAGCATAGGTACCGATGGCCAATTTGTGCAGGCCAACCCGCTCAACCAGTGGGGCTACCATGCCGGTGAAAGTGCGTGGACGATTGCCGGGGAAAAGCGCAGTGGCGTTTCCAATTTCCTGGTCGGTATCGAGATCACCAACCCGGGACGGCTGGAGGTGCACAACGGAAAGTATTACACCTATTGGGACACTGCATTCAAACAACCACTGGATAGCCAGAAAGTGCGCGTGATTGATAAGAACCGTGACAATATCCTGGCCGGGGCTTATTTGCCCTACACCAAGGAACAGGAAGACACACTGCTTGAATTTTTGCTATGGGCGAAAGCGAATAACCCCGGCGTCTTTGAGTTTGATTATGTGCTGGGACACGATGAAGTGTCTGGCCCGAAAGGCATAGGCCGCTGGCGCAAGAATGACCCGGGTGGCGCTTTATCAATGACGATGACTGAGTTCAGGCAACTGTTGAAAGACGAGTACAAAAAACGTTACGGATAAAAAATATCGACAGGCTAATGGCTGGATAGCCATGGGCGAATTGCTCAGGTGAATGCGTATTCAAGCGGTGTCACCGTCACACTGACATCCAGCTGTTGCTGCCCGCCACCCAATACCACACCACGCATGGGCGACACGTCACTGAAATCACGTCCCCATGCCACGGTGATATGTTCATGCTGCACCAGGCAATTATTGGTCGGGTCAAAATCTACCCAGCCATACACCGGGCAATACACCGACACCCAGGCATGTGAAGCATCTGCACCTATCAGGCGCGGCTGGCCTTCGGGTGGATGCGTGAGTATGTACCCACTCACATAGCGGCATGCCAGGCCCAGTGAACGCATGGCGCCTATCATCACATGCGCAAAATCCTGGCACACACCGCGCTTGCCATTCAACACTTCATCCAGCGGTGTGGCGACATCGGTCGCTTGCGGGTCAAATTCAAAATCCCGGTAAATCTGTTGTGTGAGTGCCATGGCGGCCTCAAGCAATGGCCGATGCGGTGTAAAGCAGGTGCGCGCAAAATCTGCCAATGCCTCGCTGCTCTTTACTTTTACGGTGGAATACACATAGCGCGTGGCTTCAATATGTTGTGCACTTTGCGTCTGCAACATGATTTGCGCCTGCTCCCAGGATGGAGTTTGCACAAAGCTATCCATCGTCGGGCGCGAGGATACTTCGACCTGGAACCGCGAGGTCACCTGCAATGACTGGTGCGGTATCAGGATAGTGACATAGTCATTGTGGTTGCCAAAAAAATCCAGCCGCCGCGATTGCTCGGCCGGTTGCGGATCGCATACCAGCGTATACGAAACACTTTGCTGATACGGCGTTTCGCGCGGCATCATATGCAGCAATTGCTGTGACTGCAGCACCGGGATGTCATAGCTGTACAGCGTGCGATGTTCAACCTGGTAGCGCATGTTACCTGGCCCCCGGCGTCGCATGTGGACTGGTATAGCTGAAAAAACGCAAACTCAGCCGGTCTGACAAGGATTGCGTAACGGCGTAGGCCTGGTTGAGCCAGTTGGCCAGGGTGAGATTGCCGGCATGGAAACACTGGTCCGCATCCAGTTGCAACAACGCCTGGCCGCAATCCCCGAGTTCAATGGCAATCCCGCCTGCATTATCCTGCGCGTCCATTTCTTCCAGGTATTTCAGCAAGCCCTTGATCTGGAACACGATAGAATTCGGGTTATTTTCATCCATTAACAACAAATCCAGCACCGGTAACCATTCGGGCTGTGCCGCGTAACGCGCACGGTAAGTCACCAGGTTATTGGTCACCTGCAGCAACCATTCCAGGTTACTTTGCTCAGGCATAGTCAATGCGCGGCTCAGCAATACGCACATAAACTGCAGCCGCTCAATGCGCCGGCCCAACGACATAAAACGCCAGCCGAGGTCCCGCGTCATCCAGTCCATGGCAAAGCCGGTCAGGGTGACGAAATGATTGATGGCCTGCTCTATGGAGGCCATCGCATCTTGCAGGGTAGGTTGCTGGTGACGCGTAATAAACTGCCGTGAAAGCAGGTTCACCGTGCGCCAGTGGTCATTGGAAATACGCTCACGCAGGTTAAACGCCTGCTGGAAAAGCTGTTGCACACTGGTCGCCAGGCTGCTGGAATATTGCGAAAACACCGCCTGGATCAGTAATGGCGCGATGTCATCATCTGACCACAATTGCGCAGGCTGCCAGGATGTTGCATTGGCTTCGTTGGTAGCCGTGGGCAATAACTCAAACCACTGGCACAAACCCTGCATGGTGGCCCATTCACCGGCACGCGTGTCTGGCGTGTATTCGACCAGTGCGCGTATAGTCGCGCGCAGCATAATGGCTTTTTGCAGATTGCGCACACAATAACGGCCATACCAGAACAGGTTTTCCGCCATACGGCTGGAAAGGTAAGTATTCTCGCGCACCAGGTCATGGCTAGAACTGGTTTTTCGCAAGATATTGCCCTGCGGCTGGTTATAGTGCGAAAGCACCCAGGTGTCCTTGCTGGTACCGCCGCGCTGCATGGTCACTTCGCGCGCATCTTTACCACTGGCGACACGGGCCAGGCCGCCCGGCATAATTGCATAGCCATTAGGGGTGGCAAATGCATACACCCTCAAGCTCACTGCCAGCGAGCTGATTTGCGGTTGCTGATGGTTGACCAGCACCGGTGCGTGCGAAATATCCAGCCTTTCCTGAGCGATATAGTGATCGGGTTGCGCCAGCAATCTGGCAATCAGCGCCTCCCGCTGCGGCTGGTCTAAATCTTCGCAAAACACCGGCGATGATTGCAGATGCGGATAAGCCGGATGTATCACCAGGTAATCCAGGTTGTTGATCACATATTCAAGCGCTGCCGGTTCGCCGCACCACCAGGTCGCCACGGAAGGCATCCGTAATTCTTCACCCAGCAGGGAACGGCAAAGGTTGGGTAAAAAGCCTAACAGCGCCCCCGATTGCAACAGGTTAGAACCCAGGGCATTCGCAATCAGCACATTCCCCAATCTCGCCACTTGCGCCAGCCCGGCCACGCCGAGTAACGATTCGGCATTCAACTCCAGCGGGTCACAGTAATCATCATCAATACGCCGCAAAATCGCATGGATAGGCTTCAGTCCGGCCACCGTTTTTAACCAGACCACGCCATTGCGTACCGTCAGGTCACTGCCGTGCACCAGCGGATAGCCGAGATAACCGGCCAAGAAGGACTGTTCATGGTAGGTTTCGTTATACGGGCCAGGCGTCAGGATCACCACCAGTGGCGGCTCTCCGGCGCCCAATGGCGATATTTCAGGCACCGTCAGCGCCTGGTTTTCAGCGACGCGGTGCCCCCAGTGTGCCAGGCTGTCGCGCATGCTGGCAAAAAAACCGCTCAGGCGCTCAATATTCAGGTCGCGGAATAATTCGGGAAAAGCACTGGAAATAATGGTGCGGTTTTCCAGCGCATAGCCGGCACCGGTCGGTGCCTGGGTACGGTCAGTCATGACCCACCATTGGCCGTTAGGTGCGCGCGCAATATCCACGGCATAACTGTGCAGGGCTATATTGTCATAGTGCGGCGCACCTACGCACGAAGGTAAAAAGCCGCTATGCCCATACACCAGAGCCGGCGGCAGTTCGCCACTTTGCAGCAGGCGTTGCTCCCCGTACACATCCAGCAACACTTTATTGAGCAAGGTTGCACGTTGCGCGACTGAAGCGGCAATGTGCTGCCACTCATCCTGCGCGATGATCAGTGGCAATACATCCAGATCCCATGGCCGCTGCACGCCATGTGTATCGGCATAGACGTTATAAGTGACGCCATTGTCACGCACCTGGCGCTGCACCGCTTCCAGCCGCTGGCGCATCACCGCGGGTGGTTCTGAGTCCAGCTGTGCTGCCAGCGCCTGCCAGTGCGGACGCAACTGACCGTTGCTATCCAACAATTCGTTGTAGCGGTCAGAAAAATACAGCTGGTTAAGCACTGTTTGCATGCTGGTTATCCAGTCACATAAGCTGTTGAATCAAGTAAATACATGAATAAACCATAGAGGACGTCGTCTGCAGTAGGTTCCTATGAAATTGATTATCTCTAACTTGCCTGCCAGCGCAAATCCAGTGTAAACGGAAAACGCGGGTTCGGTGGTTCTTTTACCACTTCCACCTTGCCAGGCGTATGTCCATGTGCCCAGAAGCGGGCAAAACGGCGCGCTTCCGCTTCATTGGCATTCACCGGGAAAGTATCATAATTGCGCCCGCCCGGATGCGCGACATGATAAGTGCATCCGCCGAGCGACTGGTTGCTCCAGGTATCCACCAGGTCAAACACCAGCGGTGCCTGTACATCAATGGTCGGGTGTAATGCAGACCATGGATGCCAGGCGCGGAACCGCACCCCGGCCACATACTCACCTGCCACGCCGGTGGATTGCAGAGGTAATGGCCGTCCGTTGCAAGTTACTGCGTAGCGCCCTTCCGTCAGGCCACGCACGCGTAATTGCATGCGTTCCACCGATGAATCCACATAGCGTGCGGTGCCACCAGCTGAAACCTCTTCACCAAGCACGTTCCATGGCTCTATCGCCTGCCGCAATTCCATTTCGATACCGTGATAGGCAACCGTACCATAACGCGGAAAGCGGAACTCGATAAACGGCTCAAACCAGCGCTGCTCAAACGCGTAACCGGCTTCGCGCAGCTCGTTGACTACATCCGCGATATCCTGCGCAATAAATTGCGGCAGCATCCAGCGGTCATGCAACTCGGTTCCCCAATGCACCAGCTTGCCGGTGTAAGGCGTTTTCCAGAAACGAGCCACCAGCGCACGGATCAGCAGGCTTTGCAGCAAACTCATCCTCGCGTGCGGCGGCATTTCAAATGCGCGAAACTCCACCAGCCCCAGTCTCCCGGTCGGGCCATCAGGTGAATATAATTTATCGATGGAAAACTCTGCCCGGTGCGTATTACCAGTCAGGTCGACCAGCAAATGCCGCAACAATCTATCGATCAGCCATGGTTGTTTGCTCTCTTTACCGGCCGGCACGACTTTTTCCATTTGCTGAAAAGCGATCGCCAGCTCATACAGGTTGTCATCGCGCGCCTCATCCACACGTGGCGCCTGGCTGGTGGGGCCGATAAAAGTACCTGAAAACAGGTAGGACAATGCCGGGTGATGCTGCCAGTAGGTAATCAGGCTGCGCAACACGTCCGGGCGGCGTAGCAAGGGGCTATCCGCCGCGGTTTGACCACCTAATGTGACATGGTTACCACCACCGGTGCCAGTATGGCGGCCATCCAGCATAAACTTCTCAGTACCCAGGCGGCACAGGCGCGCTTCTTCGTATAGCATATGCACATTGCCTATGAGTTCGCGCCAGCTTTTAGCCGGATGAATATTCACTTCAATCACACCCGGGTCTGGTGTCACACTTAACAATTTCAATCGGCTATCCCGTGGTGGCGGATAACCCTCTAACCACAATTTGAGTTTTAAATCGCTGGCAGTCTGCTCAATCGCATTGAGCAAATCGAGGTAATCCTCAAGCCGGGTGACCGGCGGCATAAATACATATAGCCTGCCTTTGCGCACCTGCACACACATCGCCGTGTGTATCACTTCACGCGCATCAGGCTGCACCGTTTTATGTTTTGCACGCACGATAGGTGCGCGCGACTCACCCAATGCTGATGTTTCCGCAAAGGGATCGAGCGGAAACTCAGGTTCAATCTCGGCAGGCAATTGCCAGGGCAATGAGGCTAACGGCAGGCGCAAACCCATGGGCGAATCTCCACCCAGCAGATACAGATGCTCGCGACGCAATGGCCATTTGCTGGTCAGCCACTCGCCGGCCTTGCGATTTTCAACTGGCTTGAGTGGCATCACAAAACCGACCACTGAACCCAGGCCCTGAGTAAGCAACTGGGCCAAGCGCTTGCGTTCGGCACTATCTTTCAAATCCGCTTTGAGCGGGTCTATATTGTCAGGTAATTGCTGCTCTTGCAGGGTGAGCGCCACGGCATCTTCATACGCCGAAATCACACAGGCTTGCGGGAAACCCAGCATATCTGCCAGATGATTTGTAAATGCCTGCGCCTGCACCAGCGTATAGCCATCATCTGCGCCTTCGGCAGAAAACAGACTGGCATCGTGCCAGACCGGTTTACCATCGGTGCGCCAGTAAATATTAATCGCCCAGCGCGGCAACGCTTCACCCGGATACCATTTACCCTGGCCATAATGCAGGAAGCCATTCGGCGCCACATGCGATTTCAGGCGCAACGCCAGGTCACCGGCCAGGGCCCGCTTATGGTCACCGAGCGCCAGGGTATTCCACTGCGCACCATCCATATCATCTATAGAAACGAAAGTCGGCTCGCCGCCATGCGTGAGGCGCACATCCATTGCCATTAGTTGCGCATCTACCTGGTCGCCCAGCCCGACGATGGCCTGCCAGTCTTTCTCACTGTAAGGCCTGGTCACACGCGGGTCTTCATGAATGCGTGTCACAGTCATTTCATGCTTGAAAGTGACCTCTGCCATATCCGTGAATCCCACCACCGGCGCGGCTGATGAAGGCAATGCGGTACAGGCCAGTGGAATATGCCCTTCCCCCGCCATCAGCCCGGAAGTCGGGTCCAGCCCGACCCAGCCGGCGCCGGGGATAAACACCTCAGCCCAGGCATGCAGGTCGGTAAAGTCCTGGTCGGTGCCACTCGGTCCATCCAGTGCCTCGACATCGGCTTTAAGCTGGATCAGGTAGCCGGACACAAAGCGGGCCGCCAGCCCCAGATGCCGCATCACCTGCACCAGTAACCAGGCAGTGTCCCGGCAAGAGCCGGTCAGCTTTTGCAGCGTTTCTTCCGGCGTTTGAATACCGGGTTCCATGCGCACCGTGTAAGCAATATCCGTTTGCAAACGCTGGTTCACACTCATGAGAAAATCGACAATGCCCACGCCCGGTTTAATGAGGGTACTTTGAATTTTATCTAAGCAGGCTTGCAATAAAAAACCGGCCAGTTCAGTTTGCAGATATGCAGTCAACTCAAACGCCTGTTGCCCGGTGTAATTGAATGGATATTGCTCGGCATACTTTTCGACAAAGAAATCAAACGGGTTGATGACCGTCATATCCGCCACCAAATCGACCGTAAAGTCGAGCGCGCGCACCATTTCGGGGAATACGCAGCGGGCAATATAGTTGCCGTAAGGGTCTTGCTGCCAGTTGATAAAATGTTTTTCAGGCGTCACCGTCAATGAGTAAGCCAGCACCGGCGTACGCGCATGCGCGGCTGGCTTCAGGCGGACTTCATGAGGAGAAAGGTTGACCAGGCGGTCAAAGCTATAACTGGTGCGGTGATGTAACGCCACGCGAATTGCCACTGCTACCCCTCTTGAAAATGATGGTTTTAAGCAGTGAGATGCAGGAAATATGCCAGTTGCCTTTGAGCAAGGCAAGCAGCGATTATCGCTACGGGATTTAGATCCCGCCAAGAAAAAAACACGGCCAACTTTAGGTAGTTGGCCGCGCTTAATTTATTCAGTGGTTAGCGTAAGAAATTACTTGTTACCAATCAGGCTCTTAACCGCGCTTACCACATCACCCGGTAACACCACGATTTTGCTGTTGTTAGAGTTGCTGATTTTTTGTAATGACTGGATATAACGGTCACCCAGCAAGAATGTCGCGGAAGAATTATTTTCTTTCACCACTTCCGAAATCATTTTAATCGACTCTGCCGAAGCATTGGCTGCCACCATTTGCGCCTCCGCATCTTTGCGCGCCGCTTCCAGGCGTGCTTCTGCGTTCAGGATCAGCGATTGCTTTTCACCTTCAGCACGCGTCACCACCGCCACGCGCTCACGTTCGGCACTGGCTTGCTGTTCCATCGCATGCTGCATATTGGCAGAAGGTTTAATATCCTGGATTTCTACACTCTTGACGGTCAGACCCCAATCCAGCGCTTCATCGGCAATCGCCAGCTTCAATTCGGTTTTGATACGGTCACGCGAAGTCAGTGCATGGTTCAAATCCATGCCGCCAATGATGGAGCGCAGATTGGTTTGCACCATATTGCGCATCGCCTCCCTGAAGTTTTCAATGCCATACACAGCGCGTTCAATATTCGAAACCTTGATAAAAGCGACCGCGTTGGCCAGGATCACCGCATTATCACGGGTGATCACTTCCTGTTCCGGAATATCCAGAATGATGTCTTTAGTGGTGACTTTGTAGCTGATCCTGCTCAAAATCGGATTGATCACATGCAGACCCGGGCTGATGATGCCGGCAAATTTACCTAAGCGCTCGACCACCCATTCCTCACCCTGCGGGACGATACGGACGCCTTTGATGATGGCGATGATTGCCAGTATCAATACGATAATGCTGATTTCCATGTGAACTCCTTAATTAATAATGTTTGAGCTGCCTGTGTCTTAACAACTCATGAATGACTTAACTTTTAAAGCGGCACAACGCGCACGCTATTCCCTTCGACGGCCACTATCCTCGCGGGTTGATTAACGGCGATTTCAACATCCGCCACTGCTGACCACTCCTTGCTACCCATCACGCCCTGGCTAAAACGGATAAGCCCGGATTGCGACGGACTGACTGTATGCACGATGACACCCTCACGCCCAATCTCTTCGCCCTGTGCTTGCCCTACCCGTGGTGTAGGTTTGGTTTTCTCGCGCTTGCGCCAAATCGCCACCGCCAATACCGAGAAAATCGCATAAATAAATATCTGCCATGGCGTACTGAATGCCGGTAACAGCCAGGCGAGGAAAGCCATCGCCAGCGCGGCCATGCCTGGCCACAGCAGATACATGGTGCCGGTCATCATTTCCAGGCACAGCAAAATCAGGCCGGCACCACACCAAATCCACATGATATCCATAGTAAATATCCCCAATGCATTTACCCAATTTTAATAGTTAGCATTACATATTAGCATTGTCTGCCATTTGCAGATATGACACGCGCGGAATGGTTTAAATTAACTGGGCTACAGAATCTGTTGCAAAGGCAAGGTCAGGCATCAAAGCAAAGACCGGCCTATGGTAAAATCAGGCGCATGACTACGCCATCACAAAATTCAACTCCCGATTCAACTCACGCACGCGAACTTGCTAAATCGTTTGATCCGAAAACCATAGAAAGCCAATGGTATGCCTTCTGGGAAAGCAAAGGTTTTTATGCCGCTGGCATGAACGCAGAAGTCAAAGATAACTTTTGCATTCTGCTGCCGCCACCTAATGTCACCGGCACCCTGCATATGGGCCATGGCTTTAACCAGACCATTATGGATGCCCTGACCCGTTATCACCGCATGCGCGGTGACAATACCCTGTGGCAACCGGGGACAGATCACGCAGGAATTGCCACACAGATAGTAGTGGAGCGCCAGCTGGATGCGCAGGGCGTCAGCCGCCACGACTTGGGACGCGAGAAATTCCTGGAAAAAGTGTGGGAGTGGAAAGAATATTCCGGTGGCACCATTACTCAGCAAATGCGTCGTTTAGGTACTTCACCAGACTGGAGCCGTGAGCGCTTCACCATGGATGCCGGCCTCAACAAAGTGGTGACCGAGACTTTTGTACGCCTGTTCAATGAAGGCCTGATCTACCGTGGCAAACGCCTGGTGAACTGGGATGTGAAGCTGGGCACCGCGGTATCTGACCTGGAAGTGGTACAGGAAGAGGAAGACGGTTCCATGTGGCACATCAACTATCCGCTGGCGGATGGTTCCGGCCAGCTGACTGTCGCAACCACGCGTCCTGAAACGATGCTGGGTGACGTGGCCGTCATGGTGCACCCCGAAGACGAGCGTTATGCGCACCTGATCGGTAAAGCCGTTTCACTGCCGTTGTGTGACCGCGAGATCCCGGTGATTGCAGATGACTATGTGGATAAGGAATTCGGCACCGGCGTGGTGAAAGTCACCCCAGCGCATGACTTTAACGACAACATGGTCGGCCAGCGCCAGGGCCTGGATAAAGTTGTTATCCTCAATCTGCAAGGTTTTGTACCTGCCCAGGCTGACGTCTATGCCGCTGATGGCAGCGCCAAAGCCGCGATCACGCTACCAGCAAACCTGGTGGGCCTCGAGCGCTTTGCTGCCCGCAAGCAGGTAGTAGCCGACCTGGAGACCGGCGGTTTCCTGGTAAAAGTCGAGAAACACAAATTGAAAGTACCACGTGGTGACCGTACCAACGTGGTGATCGAGCCTATGCTGACCGACCAGTGGTTTGTGGCGATGAGCAAGCCGGGCGAAGATGGCAAGAGCATCACTGAAAAAGCGCTGGAAGTGGTGGCGAATGGCGAGATCAAGTTTTACCCGGAAAACTGGGTCAACACTTACAACCAGTGGCTGAACAATATCCAGGACTGGTGTATTTCACGCCAGCTGTGGTGGGGTCACCAGATTCCGGCATGGTACAGCGATGATGGCAAAGTCTATGTCGCACATGATGAAGCCGAAGCACAAGCCATGGCTGCCAAGGATGGCTACAACGGTACGTTGACGCGTGACAATGATGTGCTGGATACCTGGTATTCATCCGCCTTGTGGCCATTCTCCACACTGGACTGGACCGGCGACGAAGCGATTGACGCACAGAATCAGGCTTTACAGCAATTCCTGCCTTCCTCCGTGCTGGTCACCGGCTTTGATATTATTTTCTTCTGGGTGGCGCGCATGGTGATGATGACCAAACACATCACCGGCAAGATTCCTTTCAAGCATGTGTACGTGCATGGCCTGATCCGTGATGCAGAAGGCCAGAAGATGTCGAAGTCCAAAGGCAATGTGCTGGACCCGATAGACCTGATCGATGGCATTGACCTGGAAACGCTGGTGAAAAAGCGCACCACTGGCCTGATGAACCCGAAAGATGCAGAGAAAATCGAGAAGCGCACACGCAAGGAATTTCCGGAAGGCATTGCCGCCTATGGCACCGATGCACTCCGCTTCACCTTTGCCAGCCTGGCTTCACCGGGACGCGACATCAAATTCGATCTGCAACGCTGCGAAGGTTACCGCAACTTCTGCAACAAATTGTGGAACGCGACCCGCTTTGTGTTGATGAACACAGAAGGCCATGACAATGGTTTTGGCGCGGAAAGTTGCGATGACGGTGGCCGCAAATTCAGCCAGGCCGACCGCTGGATTGTCAGCCTGCTGCAACGCACAGAAGCCGAAGTGGAACGTGCGTTCAATGATTACCGCTTTGACCTCGCCGCCAAGGCGATTTACGAGTTTGTCTGGGACCAGTATTGCGACTGGTACCTGGAAATCGCCAAAGTACAGATCCAGGGTGGCAGCGAAGCCGAACAACGCGCCACACGCCGCACCTTGCTACGCGTACTGGAAACCATCCTGCGCCTGGCCCACCCCATTATCCCGTTTGTGACCGAGGAAATCTGGCAGACAGTGGCGCCGATGACCGAGCTCAAAGACAAATCACGCGGCACTGAAAGCATCATGTTGCAGGCTTACCCGAAGGCGGATCTTGAAAAGATTGATGAAGACGCCGAAGCCTGGGTGGCCACGCTGAAAACAGCGGTAGAAGCCTGCCGCAGCCTGCGGGGCGAAATGAGCATTTCACCTGCGGCCAAAGTGCCGTTGATTGCTGCCGGTGATGCCGGGCAACTGGCCGGTTTCGCGCCTTACCTTAAATCGCTGGCCAAGCTGGAAAATGTCGATATCGTGGCAGAATTACCTGAAGCCGATGCACCGGTGATGCTGGCGGCAGATTTCAGGCTGATGCTGAAGGTGGAGATTGATGTTGCCGCCGAGAGAGAGCGTTTGGGCAAGGAAATCGCCCGCCTGCAAGGTGAAATCACCAAAGCCAATAGCAAGCTGGGCAACGAGAGTTTTGTCGCTCGCGCCCCGGCCGCCGTGGTTGAACAGGAAAAAGCGCGCCTGGCTGAGTTTAGCGCCAACCTTGAAAAACTACAGGCTCAGCTTGCCAAGCTGAAATAACAAGACTTTCGTGATGCCGTAGCCTGCTCAGGCTACGGTGCCGCACTTGTGGCAAAACTTGGCAAATGCATTCTTGCGAGCCTTACAGGCAATGCAATAGTTATGCAGGCAAATACCGCAATGTGTACAAAAATCGTTACTTTCGTTTTTTAAATCTACATTGCGTTCGCAACCCGGACAAACGCTCTTGGCAAGCCTGGCCAGGGCCGTGTCATACCCTAACTCTTCACGCCGTTGAAATTCAGGCTGCGACTCGGCCAGCTTCTGTTGTTCAAGATAATTCTGCAAAGCGGCAATCGCATATTTACCGCCGACTACCGTGAGAAGAATGCCGACAATGTAGCGCACATAGCCGCCATAATCAGGCAGGTAAGGCACCAGCTCGACAAAAAACGCCATCAGGGCAAAGATGATAAAGCCCCACACAAAAGGCCAGTATTGCGATTTTCGCTTGTTGACGAATAGCCAGGCGGCCAGCGCCAGCAAGGGCAAAGTCAGCAACAAGCGGTATAAGAATACGCGCATTTCCTGGTCTTCATAAGCCTCTTCATATTGCTGCCGTGCTACCTGTTCCAGTACGTTCACTTGTGAAAGAAGCTGCGTTTCACGCTGGGAGATATCCGTCTGTTTCTGCTGGATATCTTCAATCGCCCGCTCCGCATCCCGCTCCAGTTTCTTCAATGTATCAAGGGTCTTTGTACGGCCGACCAAGTCATCCACCTCGTCGGTGACATCCCTGGCTGAAACCCAGTTATCAAAAGTGGTGCGTGCTGCCTGGTAATCCTTTTGCCGGATAATCAGCTGCAGATTGACTTGTTCCAGCTGATCGGCCAGCGTCTGGTGCTGCCTGGAAAGCACTTTCAGTTCAGTGCGAAGCGGATCTATCTTGGCATGATTAATAAAGTCCTCGGTGGTATAACTGGTTTCCACACGCGGCAAATCTCCTATGATATTTTTACCCAGCCCGGTGAGAAACATGGCGAAAATAATCGCCACCATCCACAAGGCCCGGTTAAACCACTTTTCTGATAAGCGGACGCCTTTGCTCATGACATACCCCCAAATGATATTGCCATTGATGCTAACGGGGTTTTCGCTTTGCGGCAAGCGCTTGTCACATTATCCGGCGCTGGTCTGCGGGAGGCGCTGACGGTAAAATACAGTTTTAAATCCCCTGGCTTGCAATGGCTGAACTCAAAGAAAACTCGCCCGATGAAGTGATGTGCAGTTGCAGTGGCACCACCCGCGGCCTGATCCAGGACCTGGTGAAACAAGGCAAGGACCTGGACGCGATTTCACGCTATTCAGGCGCACTTAGTGGTTGTGGCGGTTGTGAATGGGATATTGGTGAACTGGTGAAAGAATTAACGGCTAATTTGCCGCCGGCGCCCGAGCAAGCCGCACCGGACTAATTTAATCCAGTGCATCAATGACCGCAAACTTTGCAGCCCGGGTCTTTGGATAATTTGATAGTGCGCCACTCTGCAGATAAGGCATCCAGCAATAACAACCGGCCTTGCATGGTTTGGCCGATATTCAGCAACACCTTAATCGCTTCAGCTGCCTGCGCAGAACCTATCATGCCTACCAGCGGCGCAAATACGCCATTATCAGCACACCTTAATTCCTGGTCATCTCCCACATCCGGATACAGGCAGTGATAGCAAGGTGATTCTGCATGCCGGAAATCAAACACGCTTAATTGGCCTTCAAAACGAATCGCAGCGCCAGACACCAGTGGTGTTTTAGTGTTAAAACATAATTGATTGAGCAGGTAACGGGTGGCGAAATTATCCGAGCAGTCGATCACCACATCGGCGGCAGAAATACGCTCTGAAGCTTCCTGTTCAGTCATGCGCGTCAACACAGCATTGACAGTGATTTCAGGATTTAACTGCGCAATCGTAGACTGTGCGGATAGCGCTTTGTTCTGCCCGACTGCATTGGTGGTATGGATAATCTGCCGCTGCAGATTGGTCATATCCACCTGGTCGAAATCGCAAATGGTCAGCGTACCCACACCCGCCGCCGCCAGGTACATCGCCACCGGCGCGCCTAATCCACCTGCACCTATGATCAGCGCGTGACTCCTGGTCAGTGTTTCCTGACCTGCATATTCAATCTGCGGCAGCATGATGTGCCGGCTGTAGCGTAGCAATAAATTGTCCTGCATACCTTAATGTATCAATCCGTTCTCAGGGTAACCGTTGCGCCTGCACCATTTGCTGGATCAGCACCTTGGGCGACAACATGATCAGCTTGTCGTCAAACACGGCATTCGCGGTTTGCTGCTGGGCTTTATCAACAAAAGTCAGGTCGCCATCTGCATTTTCCTGCTCATCCGCATGAACCGCTTCGGCCATGGCATGGCTTTGCCCGCCCGACACGGATTGTATGCCACCCAGCCCGTTTTCGCCATGCGAAAGCACGATGGCCGCGGGACGGCTGGGAGTGCTGGTCGATGCGCCTGCCTCTCCCACAACCTGGACACTGCTTGCGCTTTCGGCTGAAGTAACGGAAAACCACTGCGCATGATGGGTGAAACTGCTGTCCGCACGATAGCGGAAGTAGCGGCCCCAGGCATCTGTGGCGACCAGGCCAAGCTGCATCCAGGGCAGGATGCCTTCGTCACTGGCACAACTCTGGTTGGTTGATACGTTCTCCCAGCCATCAGGTGGACTATCGGTATCCGGGCATGGCAGGTAATGGTGGATAACTGCATGCCCCTGCAATGCCTGCTGCGCCATCTGTAATCTTTGCTCGGTTTGCTGGTATTTTTGCAGACTGTGTTGTACCCGCAATGGCGTCATTATCCAGCCCATCATCAGGCTGAGTATCACCAGCGCAATCGCCAGCTCCAGCAAACTGAAGCCAGTTTCGCGAGGTTGGGAAACAGGATTATTTCGCTTGATAACACCCCTACCGAACATGACTGGACTCATCTCTCAAAGCTGTCATTGCTGGATATGTCCATCACGCTTCCATCAGGCATTTGCAACTTTTGTAAAGTGCTTGCCTCAAGGTAAGCGGCCAGATTACTTTTTTCTACGGAGGTGTTCCGCACCTGTGATGCTAGCTTTTCGCCCGCCATCACCACTGTGGCCCGAGTTGACCCCGGCTGGTAAAACACCTGCTCACGCCAGCCATTTTGCTGAAACCAATGATGCCTGGCATCACCATCCAGCATATGCTGCAATGCCAGAGGCCAATGTGCAGCATATGCCAGCGGCAATCTACCCAACCCTGATGATGCTGGTGAGCACTGCCCGGCAGTTAAAGATTACGCCCCAAGACAGCTGTTATCGCTAACGGCTGCGGCCATCGGCAAAGCGGCACATGGAGTAGCGTTGCATCGCAATGCACGCCTGACCTCCGAAAGCACCTGCTGTTGCATATGCCTGTGCATCAAGGTCGCGGTGACTGGCCATACGACATCATTAAAGTTCAGAGAAGCTGGCGCCTGCACAAAACCATTACCCGTGTTTTCTACGGGGCTGGCATTGTCTCCGTTGCCGGTCGAATCAAGATAGTTTTTGATAGTGTCAGCACTCGCATCACTGCGCTGTTGCATCCAGCCATCTTTACGCACCAGCGGTTGCATAGGCGCAATAATGACGGCGACCACGCCATTTCCTAGTGTTGCATCCCAGCCTAATCCACCAGCAGAAAGAACACTCCAGCTACCTGAGGTATCAGTATTCAGCGGTAACATACGCGGATTATTCTTATACCGCTCGGAGACGGCATACCATAAACGCTCACCGCTGCCATCCCGGATATCGCCAACCCCTAACGTCTTCCAAGGCAGCCGCCCGATGCGGGCAGTGTTACTGCAACTGGTTTCGGCCAGGCCATCGTTGTTGCGGTCCGGGCAAGGCAAATCACCGGGACGCTGGCAATTCATATCACACTGAGTGAGGCCCAGCGGCTGATTGGCATAAGCAAGTAATGCCTGCTGCGCCAGGGCAAGTGATGCCATGTTTTTTTGCATAAGCAATTGTTTAGGCAGATATTTGATTGAAGCCTGTAACACAAAGGCGGCCAGCCCTGACAATACCAAGAGGATGACCCATGCCGTGACGCCACGTTGAAGCTTGAATGTGTGCCTCATGTCGCGCTTGTCAAATGTGGAAATAAATCGGGAAAGTTAAACCAGCGTAACTCGCATTGTGCGTCAATCACTTCTGCGGATTCAGCAACTGACCAGGAACAGCTATGCACGAGCAACACATCAGCATATTGGTGCTGAAGCTGTTGTAACCAATCCAGCACCTCTGCCTCATGGTTAACTGACCAATGAAAATTGACGGGCGTCACTGTCATTGCAAGTCCAGAAATGTGTTCGCCTGGCATGAATTGATTGCAGGCCACACTTTCACATATTTTTGCAGGCTGGATCTCGAATCGCATGTGTGGCAGATGTACTTGTTGCTGCATTGCCATCCACGCACTCACTAATAAAGCGGGATTGGCAGCTTTAGACATCCCCTGCTCAATCCATCGCGCTTTGTTTGAGAAATAAAAATTAGCTTCCTTCTGGTAGGTAGCTTGCTGGGTAACCTGCTGTTCTAATGCATGCAGTTGCTGCTGAAGATGAAGGTATGTCTCGCTCACTTCAGCTTGTTTTGAGAAGACAATACCGATAGAGATCGCCCCTGAAATACTCACCAGCAACCAGCCGAGCAAAAACCAGCGCAGGCCCCGCCAATAAGCGTTAAGTATCATGCCGCTGCCTTTCCTTTGGACTTAACCGTATATCTATAGCTGGCTGGTCATCGGGCAGCGATAATTGGCGGGTATCTCCTTGCTGTTCAGGTCGGCCAGAGGCAGGCGAAGAATGTATTTCTTTTAATTCGACGATGTCAGGATGTTGATGTAATTGATCAAGCAATAGTTGCCATTCCTGACGTGCATTTAACGCCGTCGCATTTTCCTTTTTCAAAAATGTGACCCTCAGTTTTTCGTGCCATTGGCTATCAGGCATGATAAATTGATCTAGCACTGAACCGTAGCGCCATTCAACCTTTTTTACCTGCCAAAGCTTTTGATGGGTCATGACACCTTGCAGCATCTCTAAAGCCCTCTCAGGCAAACGCCGTGAAGACTCAATCCGCTTTACGCTAAATGACAGTGTTTGGAGGCCAGGTAAATCAGCATCAGCGAATCCCCAAGCAGGCTTGGCTGCCTGCCACTGGCTTATGTTTGCCTTAGTTTGCTGGATGCCGGATTGGGTATTTTTTATCGCCTGTTGACCAAGCCAGCCTATAACCAAACATAGGATGATCATCACCCCGCCCGCCAACATTATGTTGCGTTTGCCACGCTGAATACGGTCGCCCAGCAAATTAACTTCCGGTGCAAAATTTGGCAATTGCCGGTTATGTAACACCATTTGCACTATCGCCCAGTCCACTTCATTTAATCCGTTCGGTATAGGCGCACGGCCAGAGTGACTAACGACATCCGCAAAAGTCTTGCATGTTTGTTTAACAGCAGCGGGCAGGTGCTCTGGTGATAGTCCGCGGGCATTTTCATCTTCACTCAACCACACCAGATGCAATAGCTCTTTTTCATGCAACCATTGCTGGCTGATCAAATACGACCTTGTTTGGGCAACCTCATTGCTAATGTGCGAGTGCAGCGACTCATCAGGCGGAAGTGTCAGCAGGCGACTAAAAAGAAGCTTTGTTTTATACAAGTAATAAATACGCAGTTGCTGCTTTTGAAGAAAAACATACAAACAGTGCGTATCCGCTGATTCTGAGTTTGAAATTGCACATGGAAAGCATAGTGCCTGGGCATACACACCTTGCACACGCATCGTTGGTTGTTGCAGTGCTTGCAGCCAAACACGTAATGGCGGGTAATGGATAGCTGAAAACAGGAAGCGATCTTCTTTACGCACACTTCTTACGCTGTCTATTTTATGTACGGCATGTAATTCTTGAGCAAACGGCCAGGCCGCTAACCGGCGTGCCAGGAGTTGCTTATGGGCGGCACCGCTGACTGTTGGTAACACTTCAACGTGGTAATGCTCATCGGCGATGTCAGTGAGGAAATACAGGGTTGCTTCTGCATGTTTTTTAAGCAAATCCAGTAGCAATAACTGATTTTTCGCATTCGCCGGAAATTCAGTTACAGAGCGATATCGCGAGCCTCTGAAATGCATCACTCGCCATTGATCAAGCTTTATCAGAATAACCAGCTGCAATTTCGCCATAAACGATTACTTCAATGTCGAAAAGCTGTCATAAACGGGGAGCATGACGGCCGCCATCAAGAACAGCAGCATCAGCCCGAGCAACATGGTCAATGCAGGTTCCAGCAACTGCAAAAGAGACTGCATGCGCGTTTGCACTTCCCTGTCGTAAAAAGCCGCTTGCTGGGACAACATGCGATCCAGCGCTCCGGTGGTTTCTCCAACACGTACCATGCGCACCAGCAATGGAGGGAACCAGCCTGCCGCAGCGAAGCTGGCCGCCAGCGCCTCACCGCTTTGAACACGCTGATGAACCTGATCCAAAGCCTGAGCCATCACGCGGTTATGTAGTAGCGGCTGGCACCATTCAAGTGCCTGTAATAGCGGGATTCCGGTTTGGTACATCAATCCCAGGAAGCGGCATAGCCTGGTCAATACCAATTCATGTAGTAACCGGCCTACCACTGGCAGTTTTAATATTTTCTGATCGCAATAGAGCGCGAATGCCGGTGAATGTTTGACAGCAAATCGCAAGACAAGCGCCAGCATTATCAACAAAACCACAGCAATTGCACCATATGCGATGACCCAGTCAGACAAGCCCAGCAGCAGGCGGGTAGACCATGGCAATTCTTGACCCAGGCTTTGCAGAAAGCCCACCATCTGCGGTACCAGGAATGTCAGCATCACGGCTGCGGCGACACCGACCACCATGCATAACAAAGCAGGATAGGTAAGCCCGCGTCGTGTTTGCGATATCAAATCTGCCTGCCATTGCAAGGTCTGTGCAAGATGCCCAAAAATCCCGGGCAGCTGCCCGGTATGTTCGCCGGCAGCGACCAGGTTGCTGATGAATGCGGGAAATACATGAGGCTGCGCTTGCAAAGCTTGTGACAGTAACTTTCCTGCTTGCAACTCATACTGTAATGCGCTTAATGCTTCAGACATCAATCGGTGCTCGCATTGACCGGCCAACTCTTCCAGCGCTTGTAATAAAGGGACGCCAGCTTGCAGCAATTGCTCCATCTGGATGCAGAACTGGATCAAATGTTGAGCCTTAATACGTGGTTGAAACCAGTTGACTGGTTGCCCGATCTTGAGAGTAATTAATTCCAGCCCCTGCGCTTTTAAGCTGGCTTCAAGCGCCTGCTCACTGGTGGCTTGCAGGGTTCCACGCTGCTGGCGCCCCTCATGGTCAATGGCCATGTACCTATACGCGGTCATGCCTCAGCCTCTGCAAAACAGGCACTGATATCGACTACCCGGCGCAACTCCTGCAGACTGGTTTCCCCGGACAGTACAAGTTGCAGCCCTTCTTCAGCCAGCGTGGTATAGCCATACTGCCTCGCCTGTTGTTGTAACTGTTGAGTAGAGGCCTGCGCTGTGAGCAGCCCATCCAGCGTTGGATGCATAGTAAGTATTTCCATGATAGCTAGCCGTCCGCGGTAGCCGCTCATGCGGCAATGCTCACAACCTGCCGCCTGAAAAAGAGTCATGCTTTCTGCCGCATTGGCTGGAAACAAGCTTTGCAACAATGACTGTGTCTTTGCATCGGGTAAGGTTTGCACTTTGCAATGGCTGCATAGACGCCTCAACAAACGTTGTGCAATCACCCCAACCACACTACCGGCCATCATTTGCGGGCTTATACCAAAATCAGTTAAGCGTGCGAAAGCCGCAATCGCATTATTCGTATGTAAGGTCGTCATGACCAGGTGGCCGGTCATGGCGGCCCGGATAGCCATTGCAGCCGTTGGCTCATCACGTACTTCGCCCACCAGGATAATGTCAGGATCCTGGCGCAATATGGCCCGGATCCCGCTCACAAAATCTACCTTGTTCGATTCGTTAATTGATGTCTGCCGCATCAGCATATGCGGGTATTCCACCGGGTCTTCCAGCGTCATGATATTGACATGCGGGTGGTTGAGGTGCCCGAGCATTGAATACAGCGTGGTCGTTTTGCCGCTGCCGGTCGGACCAGTGAGGATCAATAATCCCTCAGGCTTTTCCAGCATGTTTTTGAGTAGTTGCAACTGTGGCAGGCGCAAGCCCATCGCCTCAAGCAGAATTATGGATTTATCCCTATCCAACACACGCAACACGATATTTTCACCATGTAGCGTGGGATGGCTTGAGACCCTGAAATCAATCTGGCTACCACATAAAAACAGGTTAACGCGGCCATCCTGCGGGCTACGCTGTTCTGCGATATCCATCCCGGCCAATATTTTCAGCCGTACGCACATGGCTGGCCAATAACGGTCATGCACACTGCGGATCTGCCACAACACACCATCAATCCGGTACCGGATCCTGACAAACGCCTGTTCGGGTTCAAAGTGGATATCCGATGCACCTTGCTTGACTGCATCTACAAGCACCGCATTCACTAAACGGATGACTGGCCGCGTATCCTGTTGGGAAACATGCTGAGCATGCATGGTTTCCTGCTCTATCTCGTGCAAAATGGCATCCAGCGATAAACTGTGCCCATAGAATTTATCCAGGGCCTGCTCAATATGAGCTTCAGTTGCCAACACTGATTTCAGCTGGACTCCACCGCCCACCAGATAACGTAACTGATCCAGCACCATAACCCGATTCATTTCTGCCATTGCCACGCGCAAGACCTTTTTGTCCGCAGAAATATCCAGCGGCAGTACACGATGCTGCTTGGCAAATGCCTCTGGCACCATAGCCAGCACTTCGTGATCGGGAATCACTTGCTGTAAATCGATACTCTCGTGCGCATGATGCTGGGCTAGCACATCCCTGATGACGGCATCTGTCACAAAATGCAACCGCACCAATTGTTGCCCAAGTAGCAAGCGACTTTCCCGCTGTTCGATCAATGCGATTTCCAACTGGTCGGCCGTGATCATGCCTTTAGTCAGCATCCAGTCACCCAAGCGCGCTTTTTCGGTAGTCCTTACCATGGCTAATCCAGTCCACCGATTAAAGTGCCATCGCGATCAAGGTCATAATCTGGGATTTCCAGCCGCAGCATTTCCAGATATTTCTGTTCACTTTCAGCATCGCCAATTTGCCTGGCAACCAGACGCATGCCTTCCATGGCTTCTACACTATGATGATCTCGCGTTAGCAATGCTTGCAAGGTTTGCTGGGCTAAACTCACATCACCAGATTGCAACTGCCTCGCCGCATGAGCAACCTCATTGATAACCAGTGTTTCCGGGACCACCGGCCGCTGGATATGTAGCTGCCACAGTCGTGTCCTATGCACAGGTTTGTTAGGTTGTTGATTTATATTACCGGACTCTGCAGAAGGCGGGCTAGCAGGAGCATCCTGTTTAGCCAGTTGAAACAAGCTGTCATTGTTATTCGTTTTTAAGACTATCTCTGGCTTCACCTGCCCAGCGGCAATAGTTGCTGCTATGAGTGGTGGCGGTCGTAAATTGGCATTCAACTCCACATCAGAAAATAGTGTTTTCATATGCAGGCATGTCATCAAAACAATCACTCCGATACCTGTCGATAACAATGCGAATAAACCTGTTTCATCTTTGTTTGCCGATGTGATCAATGCACCGCGATATGGATCACTGAACGGTTTCTCAATTGCCAGGTGACCAACGAAATGGAAAAGCGTGGCTGCTATATTCACGATGGTTCCCCCACCCCAAAGTCGATGTCATCCGTTGGCAATGATTCTGGCAATAGTGGCTCAAAAGCTTTCAGGTCACCGGCTTTCACATCCGCCAGGCCGATGACTGTCGGCCTTAAAAATACCACCAGCTCGGTTTTTTTGGCTGCCTGATTTTTGCCTTTAAATGCATAGCCTACGATGGGTATATTGGCTAATCCTGGCACACGGTCGGTAAAGTCACGTTGGTCCTCCTGCATTAAGCCACCCAGTATTGCTACATTACCACTGGGGATATTAAGCACAGACTCCATCTCGCGTACCTGTATTTCCGGAATACTGCTGACGATACGGTTGCTACCGTTGCCCAACTGAGGATTAGGGTCTTCGATATAGCGCAATACTTTTGAAACAGTGGGTCGTACATTTAAGTTGACGCGTTTTTGACTATTGATTTGTGCAGTCACCGCCATCACTAACCCGACGGGGACTGTATTGGCTGTAGTAGTCACCGCTTGTAAATTTGCGCCGTTATTGCTGCTGCTTTGAGAAATCTGGGATTGGATGGTGAAATAAACCAGGTTATCCACCACTTTTAAAATAGCGGTCTGGTTGTTTAACACCATTAGTTTGGGACTGGAAAGTACACGGGTTTTGCCGAATTGCTCGAGCAAGGTGACGCTGGCGCTTAGATTTCCAAACCGGCTGAATGGATTAAAGTAGCCGAACATAAAAGCCACGCTGCCATTATTCTGGCCAAGTGCGTTTTTACTATTATTGCTTTCAAAACTTCGGCTGGTGGGATTGAATTGTGCCGCTTCGCTGCCTAACGATTGCGAAAACACGACTCCACGCTGCTGTGCTGATGAGGATAACCGGCTCCAGTCTATGCCCATCTGAAAACTCTTGCTTAATTCAACTTCAACGATAGTCGCTTCGATTAATACCTGCCTCGCCGCCACTTGCATAACGGATTCCAGATAGGATTTGACCTGTGACTGCTGGCTGTGCGAAGCGCGTATGGTCAGGATGCCGGTCTCCGGGTTGGCGATTAAGCGCGAAGCACGCCATCGGACGTGGGCTTGCTGCGCTTTTTCGGATTTTGCTGAAGTTTGGATTGGCTGTGTATTTAGGCTTTCGACGCTTTGACGGGATAAATCACCAGCGTCTGCTACCTCAGCAGGAAAGCTACTGAACGAGGATGCTGCACTTTCTGATATTTCATCCCTGGCGATGGTGGCTTTGTCTGTCTCTTCCAGTAGTACCTGTAAATTCTGTACCACGCTTTCCCACAAATGATAGCGGGATTGTGTCGCCACTGCAGTTCGCGAACTATTGCTATTGCCTGCCGGGGATGTCTGCGACTGTGTTACGGCGCCATTACCATTTTGTGAAGAACCGTTTGCAGCCCTGCCTGTACTGTTGATTTCACTGGCAACCCCTATAAAACCAGTCGTGTCACGCGTCATGTTTACGTAATTCAAGCGATAGCTACGCAAAACCGGCATATCCGGTGCAATCAGCCAGACACCATTGCCCCATTCGTAATACATATCGACCTGTTTGGCGATACGCGACAAAATCGCAGGAATCGATTGCTGGATTGCATGCAGTGACACCTTGCCCCTCAAACCCGGATGAATATCCATATTGAGCCTGCTTTCCCTGGCAAGCGCTTGCAGCACTTCCTGCACCGGCGCCTCTTGTACGACCAGATTAACCAGTAGGGTTGGCGAAGCAGATTTTAAAGGTGGCCTGGCAACGGCTGGCGCTTCGACATCTGTTGTTTCAACTTCAGGATAAACGGGAAGCGGTATTGAATCTGGCAAGCCGGGATTAAGTTCAGGCAGATGCAACTCGGAACGGTGTTTAACCTCTTCCATCCCACGCGAAACACAGGATATCAGGCAAAAACACATCAGTAGCATGGCAGTAAAGCGCATGCTCTCCCCTTTTAAAATTGATTATTATTAACATATATTAATTATAGTTAATAACACATGTCAACTTTCAGGGAATATATTTGGTGTCTGGTGATTTAAGAAGATGTCAAAAGCAATAACAAATAAATTCAGAACAGCTCTATTTCACCTTCAATAGTGTTGTCCTGGATTTTGCCACCTTCAACCAGTTTTTCGTAAAAACAGATCTGGTCACGGCCATGTTCTTTCGCGTAATACAATGCTTCATCGGCGCGTTCCAGCACGGTATTGGGAAGTATATTAAGCGCCATTTTTGAACATCCTACACTCATGGTGACCTGGCCTACCTGCGGAAATACATGCGCATTCAGCGTTTCCCTGAAGCGCTCCATTAAGCCTACGATGTCACCCTCTTCGGCGCATGAAAAAACACCAACAAACTCTTCGCCACCAAAACGGAACAGCAAATCGCCTTCACGGAATGTTTCCTGCATCAGCCGGGAAAGCAACAACAGGACTTCATCACCAATCAGATGGCCGTAGGTATCGTTAATTTTCTTAAAAAAATCGATATCAAAAATCGCCAGGAAATGATGCAGCGGAAACTTAAACTCAGGCTTGTAATCATTGAACAGGATTTTGCTGACGCAATGATCAAAGGTTTTGCGGTTTAGCAGGCCGGTCAATGCATCGCGTTCATTTTCAATGATCAGGCTGGCATAGTGATGGAACATATCCAGGCATTGTTTGATCAGGTCAACCGCTTCGCTTTCCAGCGTTTCATGCTGTATCAGCAAGATGGCATGCTTGTGTGCAATGCTTTGTTGCAGAGGGAAAATATGCAGCTTCCCGGTATGCGTCTCTATGCATTCATATTGCTGCGCACCTTTATCCATACAGGCCAGCAGCAATGCATAGTTTTCAGGCTCCCAACCTTCAAACCCAGGCGGTTTATCGTTGCTCTCAACAGCATCGATAACAGACATTAACTGACGCCGTGATAACACCTGCATACTAACCGGTGCACTTTGCGCAGCAAAAATATTTAACCAGTGCTGCATGAGCGATAGCAAGGCTGG
>JALDYP010000101.1:0-2946 GCA_032153875.1 Methylophilus sp. | reverse complement strand
TAGCCGACCAGTTCAGCGATGGGTGTGGCGCCCCTGGCAATAGCATGTTCATAAGATTCGATCACCAGGATACCGGCACCTTCGCCCATGACAAATCCATCACGGTCCTGATCAAATGGCCTGGATGCGCGTTCTGGCGTGTCTGCATATTGCGTGCTCAATGCCTTGGCGGCAGCAAAGCCGCCCAGGCTCACTTTATCGATGCAGGCTTCGGCACCACCGCAAATCACGATGTCGGCCTCATTGCCATGGATCAACCTGGCAGCGTCAACCCGCTGCACACGCGGTGACCGGCGCGCCCAGCGGCCCCTTGAAGTGATGTTTTAGCGCCACCTGACCAGCGGCGAGGTTGACCAGGAATGACGGAATGGTAAAAGGTGACAAGCGGTCTACGCCTTCCTGTTCACTTTTACGCACCGCCTGTGCGATGGCCGGGAAGCCACCAATGCCTGAAGCGATGATAGTCGCGGTACGCTCGCTTTCTGCGTCATTCTTTGGATGCCACTGTGCCTGAGTGATGGCTTCTTCCGCCGCAATCAGCGCAAACTGGATGAATCTATCTATTCTGCGTAATTCTTTAGCGCTGATATGCTGTGATAAGTCCAGCCCGGAAACCGGGTCGATCGCTAGCGGTTTTACCCAGCCGGCAATATTGACCGGGCTGCCTTCTGCCAACATTTCCGGCAGGCGGGATATACCAGATTTACCTTCCAGCAAGTGCTTCCAGGCCAGTTCAACGCCGGTGCCCAGCGGGCTGACCGCACCCATTCCGGTAACAACAATTCTTTTCATAGTAATGACCTTAATATTTTACTTAAGAGGTGCCGTGTGTTTTCACCTGTAATTGTTTGGGATGCGTATTGATCGGCAAGCACAGCAGGCCGGTGATCAATGCCAGTGTGATGTGGATGGCATACATGCGGTGAAAGTCGGCAATCTGTAAATCTGCTTTGGCCAGCACCAGTACTGTCAGCGAAACGCCTATCACCGTCCCGACCTGGCGCACGGCATGGTTGATGGCGCTGCCCACGGCATAATCTTTGGCTGGTAACCCGAACACTGAAGCTGCCGATAATGAAGGGATTACGAGCCCTACCGACAAGCCGCTCAACAATAATCCCGGCAGCCATTCAGTCAGGTAATCGGGGCTGGCGTCCGGCACCAGCATGAACCAAAGGCTGCTTAAGGCGTAGGTGATGGTGCCGGTAATCAATAACGGTCTATGGCCGATTTTTGAGGCCAGCTTGCCGGAAAGGATCGCAGTAGGCACCACGGTCAACGGCCCCGGCATGATGGCAGTCCCCGCCGTGGACTGGCTGAAGTGCCAGATGGTTTTCATCCAGAAAAAGAATGAAAAAAACATGATGGCAAAGGCGATGGCAAATACAAACCCGGCAATATTGGCAAACAGGAAGGTGTTGCTCTTGAACAGGCTTAGCTCGAATAATGGTTCGGGATTTGACTTTGCCCAGGGGATATAACTGAGCAATAACGCCAGGCCAAGCAGGGCGATAGGGCCCAGTTCTACAGCTGACCAGTGGGCAGAGTTAAGCTCGACAATGCCGAATGCGATGGCGCCCACCCCGGTCATCAATTGCAATATGCCAACCCAGTCCAGGCGGAGTTTATCCCTGGGCTGGCTGGATTCCTGCAAGGAAGCCATGCTTTGCCAGATGCAAAACAAGCCGATCGGGATATTGATAAAAAATGCCCACTGCCAACCACCGACATCAATGATCAATGAGCCTATCCCTGGCCCCAAAGCCGCTGCAAGGGCACCCACCGCACCCCATGCACCCATGACTACCATCCGTTTTTCACGCGGGAAAGCCTCAAGCACAATGGCTAAAGCCGCTGGGGATAACAGGCATGCGCCTATCGATTGGAATATGCGGGCAACGATCAGCCAGCCGACACTGGGTGAAGCGCCGCAGGCAAACGACGCGCTGACAAACAGCAACACGCCCAGCATAAATACTTTTTTCCTGCCGAATTTGTCTGCGATGCCACCCGCTGGAATCAGCATGGCAGCATACACGATCGAGTAAGCATTCATCGCCCAGGATAAATCGGCGGCAGTCGCACCCGGAAAACTGTGCAGGATATTGCTGAAACCGGCATACAGAATCGTGGTATCCAGCGACACCATGAAAATGGCAATACAGGCAATCGCGAACACGCGCCATCCGGTTGGCGTGGTGTTGTCTGGCTGGCTTAATGTTGCATTAGTAGAAGTCATATATGTATTATTTAATACCAAGTGGTAAATAAATAATATTCAGCAACACTTGCCTTGTCAATCTTTATTTGTAACAATTGGTATATTAATTGTTTAAAAGGTTTGAGCATGAGTACCGAGATCAAGAAGTCACGAGGGCGCCCACGGGTATTTGATATGGATGAAGCGCTCGATAAAGCGCTGCATATTTTCTGGCAAAGAGGTTATGAAGGCGCGTCGCTGGCTGAATTGACTGATGCTTTGGGTGTCAACAAGCCCAGCTTGTATGCAGCCTTCGGTAACAAAGAAGAGCTGTTTATGAAGGCGTTAGCCAAATACACGACCGGTCCGGTGGCGTTTGTGAGAGATGTAATTAATGAACCTACTTCACATGCCGTGGCTAAGCGTTTTTTATACGAAGCGGCCGATTTCCTGACACAACCTTCCCACCCTAAAGGCTGCATGGTGGTGCAGGGCGCGTTGTCCGGTGGTGAAAGTGCCGAGATGGTAAAAAAAGTGCTTATCCAATACAGAGCCGCTTATGAAAACCTGCTGACCAGACGTTTTGAGCAGGCTAAACAGGATGGCGATTTATCCGGCGATGCAGATCCGCAAGCATTGGCGAAGTATCTTGCCACGCTGCATCAGGGCATGTCTGTGCAGGCGACCAGCGGGGCTTCCAACGAGGAGTTGAAGTCGATTGCCGACCTGGCGTTGAGTGCCTGGCC
>JALDYP010000013.1:0-56730 GCA_032153875.1 Methylophilus sp. | reverse complement strand
TAGACCGTCGCAGAACCGACTTCTCGCAATGGCTATCCAAGCTGATGCCTATGTACGAAGCGATACGCATGCTGTTGCAATTATTACGCGGTAGCGGCCAGGTCATGTCTTTGCTGGCGCACAAAGGCGCTTACCAGCAACAGTTATCAGGCCATAAACCTGCGCAATTGTTACGGATCGAGATTGGCCATGATGAGTGTTTCCCAGAGGTAAGCGCCAACAAATACGCCATCAATATCCGTTTCCAGAAACTCGATTTTGTACAACGCCCTAAAGCCTGCGAGGAAGATATCCCTTTCAAAATGATTATCTGCAACTTTACCGGGCCAGGACACAATTGATGCAAACAGCAGTAAAGCCACGCATGGTTGCTTGCCCGGGTTGTGGCGAAATGACCGAGTATTCCACTGCCAATGCCTACAGACCATTTTGTAGCGAACGCTGCAAATTGATGGATCTGGGCGATTGGGCGACGGAAAAATTCAGGATTCCTGATATGACACCACCGGATCTCAACGAGCCTGAATAAAGCTTTGATGGCAAAGTAGTTAAAACCCGCAATTCACTTCTAACAACTACCTTCAACGCTCATTTCTCGGCTGAGTTATAGTTTTTCTAAGACACCCGACATCCTTAGTCTCAACTGTTTTCTTTAAGAAACACGTTTAATTATTTAATTCTCGCGCAAATAATTAACATACCTTTGCGCCCGTAATCCTTCACTTCCCGCCCTTAGCACCGTTAAATAGTATGAGGCTCAAAGTATTTGAGCGCCTATTGATAACGTAATAAAACTAAATAAAACAGGTTATAAAGCAATGACAACAAATACATTGCAACGAATGCGCACAGGAGAGCTGGCGGTGGGTATGTTCGTCGCTGAGCTGGATATCCCCTGGCTGGATAGTCCATTTATCCTGCAGGGTTTCCTGATAGAAAATGACACGCAATTAAGTGAATTGCGCACGCTATGCCGCGAGGTGGTGGTGGATAAACAGATGTCCACCGGTGAGCATTTCCTCTCCAAGAAGCGCGAAAAAATTGCTGGTGTTGCGCGTCATGCCTCTACGCCATCCGTAAAAATCACCTCATCGGCCAAAACCTCCAGCCCAACCGGTAACAGTTTCCTGAAAGTCGTACACGCCTTGCGTGATGGCAAGGCACCGCCAGCAGTCAATCTGGAACAATACGTTGCAACCGATGTTGAATCCACTGCCAACCCTAGGCAGGTAAAGCCATTATCCAGCCAGGCATTTGAGAAAAAACATTACCAGCAAGCATCGGCCTCATTCTGGAAAAGGCTCAGCAACTGGCTTTATGGCTTAAAAACACAATCTCAAAAGCAAACCGATAAAGACCTGATCAAACTGCATGAAAAGGCGGCACACGCTAAAATCGAAGTGACTGCAAGTATCCCGGTGGAGCTTGAGATCGTTGAAGTCTATCCGCAGTTTGCGAAAACAGAAGCGGATACCCGTGATGTATTCGAGAAGATCGCGTTAGGTACTAATGTCGATCTCGTGCACGTCAGCCAGTCGCTGGATAACATGCTGCAAAGCATAGAGCGCAACCCGGATGCGTTGCTTTGGCTTTCGCGCCTGCGGCAAACCGATGACTATGCTTACAACAAAGCATTGTATGTAAGTATCAATATGATGGCGTTCGGCCATTTCCTTTCATTGCCGAGAAAGCAGGTCAAAGATCTGGGCATGGCAGGTTTATTCCAGGATCTGGGCAAAATCCAGATTCCCGCCGAGATACTGCAAAAACCAGGCCGACTTGAAGAAAGCGAATTCGAGCTGGTGATGCAGCACGTCGAAGCCAGCCTGCAAACCTTGCGTTCCAACACGGATATCAGCCAGGATGTGATGCATATTGTGGCCGAGCACCACGAGCGTTTTGATGGCAGCGGGTATCCAAACAATGTCAAAGGCTCCGATATTTCATTGCTGGGGCAGATTGCCGGCATCATGGATACCTATTGCGCCATGACCAGCGACAAGCCTTATGCCAAGGGCATGTTCAGCCACCAGGTGCTGGAAACACTGTATGCCAGCAAAAATGAAAAATTCAGCCAGTCTCTGGTAGATCAGCTGATCCAGTTTTTTGGTATTTATCCGGTCAGTTCACTGGTTGAGCTGAATAGTGGCGAAGTGGCGGTGGTCATCCAGCAGAACCAGATCCGCCGCTTGCAACCCCGCGTCATGATCTTGCTGGATATGCAAAAAGAGCGCATGACTTCCCCGGTGACGCTGGACCTGATCCATGGGCCGCTGACACCTGCCGGTGAGGCTTACAGGATTGTGCGCGGATTACCGCCTGATTCTTACGGACTTAACCCGGCGCATTATTATGATTAATTGGTATTAACGATGCAGCAAACTGATCAAGTCACACCGCTGGAAGATAACAAGCCTGAATTACAACGAGCATTCAGGCGCTATCAGCCGCTTTTAACCGATGCAATGTTCAGCCGTTTATTGCAATTCGGGTTGAAGCCGAATGATCTGACCCGCCAGCCTATGCGCTTGCATCCATTGCAAGTGGCGCAGGTATCCCGGCTGATCAATGAGTCGCATGTCGATGAAGCATTAACACATCAATACCTGCAGGCACTAACGCAACTCGGGCAGCCGCATGATGCAGAGACGCTGGTCGAGACGATCAATCATCTCACTGCTATCTGGGTGAATCTGTATGCGGCTGACGTTCCGCTTGCGGCCATTGAGGGATTAATAAGCCCCATCTCGGTACCGCAATGGTTGTCACAAGCCAAAACACAGGCGTTTCAACGCTGCCTTTCCCATCTGTTTGTGGAGTCTGCAGCTAGGTACGACCATACCGCCCTTGAGTTCGCCAGGCGGCATCATCAGCATAGCCAGTTGCCTAACGGGCGCCTGCTGAAGGAGCAATTGCAGCAGATACTTGTGTTTTCACAGGTGCAGGCAGGTCTGTTGCTCATCAACTTTAAACTGACTTCTACCATGATGGATGGCCACCGCCACCGGATGCCTGAAGTGGCGGTGGAGATCATCAAGCGCCTGCAACTCAGCCTGCCCAAAGACCACACCTTGTTTCACCTGGATGCTTATGAGTTTGCGGTACTTTCACCGCAGCTCGACCATACTGTCAAGCTGGATCTGCTCTCGGCAAAATTGCGCCAGCCGTTTGAATTCACTGTGCATGCCAATCATCAGCCTTTTTCTGTGAGCCCGGTCATTGGTGGTGTGTGCCGTGATGGCACCCATAAAAAAGCCGACGATATGCTGGCACAAGCCAGGCTGGCCCTTGAACACGCTGATAACACCTATCAGGCCTTTGCAACCTATTCCGACGAGTTAAGCAAAGCTGCAGATGACAACGCGCAATTGCGCCAGGATGTACTGGATGCCTTCGAGAATGACCGCCTGTGCTTGTATCTGCAACCTATTGTTGATACAAGCACAGGCACATGCATGGGGGCTGAAGCACTCTTAAGATGCCGTAAAGAAAACGGTGAGTTCATCCCGCCGCCGGTAGTGATAGACGTGTTGTACGAGCAGGGCTTGGGCCACATGTTTATCCGCTGGCTGATCAACACTTCCTGCCGCTTAGCCAGCACCTTAAAACAGAAAACCAGCCAGCCCATCTTTCTGTCGATCAACCTGACTGCCGAAGATCTGATTAATCGAGAGCTGCCTTACCTGCTGGCGCAGGCACTAAAACTATGGAATGTAGATGCCAGTACGTTCACACTGGAAATCACCGAGAACGGATTGCTGGTTGATGAAGAGGCGGCGATAGAGATCATGCATGCGTTTACCAGTATGGGCTGCCGTATGGCGCTGGATGATTTTGGCACCGGCTATTCCTCCATGTCGCGCTTGCGTAACTTGCCGATAGACCTGGTGAAAATCGACCAGTCTTTCGTGCGGGATGTGGCGCACTCCAGGCAAGATAGGGCCATCCTGCAAGGCATCATCACCATGGCGCACGGCCTGGGAAAGAAAGTGGTGGCGGAAGGTGTGGAAGATGCCGATTGCCGGGAGATCATCCAGGCATTGGAATGCGAGAAAATACAGGGTTATTACTTCTCCAGGCCATTACCATTTGAACAGTTTGTGGAATGGCTGGAAAAGCAGTCAACCCCTTCGCAATATATTGATCAGCAGCTAAGTGCATAATCATTGGCGGGTAGCACAGCAGTTATATAGCTAACACTGGCTGATCGTCCAATACTCATCACGCCAGTAGTACAGGCATCAGTTTGGTAGCAGTGAATTTTTTCTGTAGTTCAGGTTCATAACTGTGATTATCTTTGACGATAATCATTCACCCAACTATGCGTATGCCAATGCCAATGCTAACAAGAATTTATGCCTAATTTGCCTGCGAAGCCGTCTGCCCGTTTATACACCACGCTAATGATCTTCATGGGCATGCTCACAAGCGCCTGCTCACCGGTCAATATCCTTAATGCGGTGATTTCTGATAAAGGGTACAGTTTAAGCGATGGTGTTGCCTATGGTGATCTGCCCAGACAAAAACTGGATGTGTATGTGCCCAAAAGCCAATTGGCAGTTAATTCGGAACAGTCAGATGTTTCCACGCATGGTGGTCAGAATGCAGGAGCGAACAAACGCCTGCCCGTAGTGGTGTTCTTTTACGGCGGAAGCTGGGATTCCGGCAATCGCGCCAGTTACAAATTCATAGGCGAAGCCATGACTTCGCAGGGATTTATCACAGTCATTCCCGATTACCGCGTCTATCCCGAAGTGCTGTTCCCCGGATTGATGGAAGACCCGGCCACCGTCGCCAAATGGGTCAAATCACATGCAGCAGAATTCGGTGGCGACCCTGATCGGGTTTTCCTGGCAGGCCATTCTGCCGGCGCGCATATTGCTGCCATGCTGGTACTAAACCCTGAGTATCTCGCCAAACAGAAGAGCACACCGGCAGACTTTGCCGGCATGATAGGCCTGGCCGGGCCTTACGACTTCCTGCCGCTTAAAAGCAATCGATTGAAAACAATTTTTGGCCCTGAGGCGCAACGTGCAAGCTCTCAACCGATCAACTTCGTCACCGGTAAAAATCCACCCATGTTATTGATGGTAGGCACCAAAGACAGCACCGTATGGCCCAGAAACACTTATAACCTGGCAGCAAAGATCAAAGCCGCAGGCGGCCCGGTAGAAGTCGCCGAATTTGAAGGTTACAGTCATGTCGATATGGCAGGCAAGCTGGCAAAACCCTTGCGTGACACACATATGCTAAATACGATTACTGAGTTTGTTCAGAGACACTGAATCGTGGAGGGATTCAGAAGGTAGAGAGATATAAATTCTCGACCTGCTCCCGAGCCCAGGGTGTTTTACGCAAAAACTTGAGGCTGGATTTCACAGAAGGGTCATTCTTGAAGCAATTGATATTGATCTTATCGCCAAGCCTTTCCCAGCCGTAATGATCGACAAGCCTGGTGACGATACTTTCAAGCGTCACGCCATGTAAGGGATTGTTGGGTTGCGCAGGTTTTGCAGTAGTCATCTTTAGGGCGGATTCAGGTCAATACTGATATTCTGGTTTGTGATCAAGCCTGGCCATCTTGCTGCCAGTGAAACTTGTGCATGATTCTATGCACAATCGGTGTGAGAGCCAGACCAACGGTAACGATAAAAACGAGTCCCGCATATAGTGCATACAGCCCGGCAAAGAGTTTTCCAGCATCTGTTTTTGGCGCATCCACAGGCCCCATGCCACCCATCAGCATTGCCGAATTTAAAAAAGCATCACGCCACGCGAGCTGCTCATAATGCATGTAGCCCGCCATGCCGAAAGCGAGTGAAAGCAGCAACAAACCGGTAGCTATCAAAGCATGGAGTGCGACCCGCCTGGCGAACAGTCTTTTTGGAATAGGTGGCTTATTTTTGGATTCGTACATGGTAACGATTGTAGCCTAAAGCGAAGATGCTGGATTTAGCTAATCACGCTTTAGTAGTGCGTAAGGCATCCAACATAAATTTACTTCCCTACATCGGCGTCCGATGAGGTTTGGGCGGACTAGTTGCCCACCAGATACATAATAACAACAGAAGCTGCAATGGCAGGCGGGCGACTAGCGCCCAATAAGGTACCTCGGGAAACTGGCTAGCGTTTTGCAACATAAACACATTGGCAGGCGTCACTGCGATCGTTAACAGAATCAGGCCCCAACCGGCAATCTGCCGGGTTCGGAGGAATAAGATTCCGAACGCGCCCATCAATTCAAACACGCCGCTCACTAATACTAACTCCCTATGCGCAGGTAGCCAGGGAGGAACAATCTTCATCTCGATATCGGTAAAAACGAAATGTGCAATCCCACCAATAAAAAACCATAAGAAAACAAAACCAAGCCCTAAGGTTTTGGCAACGCCTAGCTTCATCTGCCTAATTTTGTAAGCATTCATATTGTGATCGGCGTCAAATTTTTGAGTCATATTTGTAATATTTTGATTTACCCGCTTGAATGATAGGTTAGGCAACTGTTTCGAGTATTGCTTCATCAGCATTTCCTTTTACGAGAGCTTCAAGAGAGCGGGCAAACGTACCAAGTTGCTCATAGGTTGTATGTAACTCTAATGCCACGGATGATTGTTTTTCTGGCCGGTCGTGCTCATATGTGGGTGTATTAAGAGTAACACGGCATCCAATTTGACCAGTACTACCAATGGGATAAAACTTCAGCCCTAAGTGTAGTTGCTCAAGGCCTTCACCAGACTTGCTGTAAAAACCACCTTCAAGTTTCAGTGGTTCGTTGGTTGAAAGTGGATATACAGCGGCAAGGTTTTGCGAGAATTGGATAAGTTGGTTTTCATCAAACCAGGCAGAGCCTATGCCGAAAATCCATCGGCATGCACTGTTGCAAATAACTCACCAGCCCCCTCGGTGTCGGTGTCGAATCTTAGTTTTAAAGAGTATGTCATGATGAGGAGCTAATGTTTAAATTAAGGGCTGGCTTTAGCCAGTCCTGCTTGAATGATGGGTTAGGCAGCATAGCTAATTTGCTCCAAAGTAATATACTTTTCCTCACCTGTCCCAGTAACTATTAATTCGATTAGAACGCTGTCTCTTTCGTTTACGGCAGTCACACACTCCACTAACGCAAAGAGCCCAGTGTCGTTAGGTTTGAAATATTTGACTTCAATAGATGTTGATTTTTGACTCGATGGCTTGTCCGCTTCTGAGAGGCATTGCTCGAAATCTTGTTTAATTGCTAAGGCTACATCTCTGTCATGTGCGAGGGCATATCCAAAACGTTCAGTAAGTAATGAGAAGTTCTTGTTTGCAACTAAAGTAATAGCCTCCGCGCCAAAAATGGAAAGTGTATTTTCATCTGTTTGAGCTGAAGAAATTCTCATATGCCTAACGTATGACATAAGGGGCGCCGCTAAGCGTCCCGCTTGAATGATGGGTTAGCCGTACTCATTCTAAAATGCCTTGAGAGCCAACGACAAAATGCTTTTCATGGCTGGAGGGTTGTAAGAACCTCCAGAACTCCTCTGCTGATGGATCAGGATCAGCTTCGACAGAAACGGAAAATATTGTTTGGTTATCGAAGTGGATTTCAAAGGAGCCGTTATCTTGAGCGACGATATGCTGACAAATTAAAGGCAGAGAAAACAGTTCGTTCAGTTGTTGAGTTTCAGATTCTTGATTGGCGAGCAACGTCCCGTTGCATGACCACGACCAGGGACAATCAATGTGAAGGGCATAACTACCAACTTCCTTTGTGCCGCCACCCCACGCAGGAACAACGTGACGGTTGCCAATTTGGAGCCACAACATATTTGTTGCATGACCAGCGGCCCAAATTTTGAGACCTCGGATTTTACTCAGCTTTTGCTCAATCTCGTTACGCATATCGTATGGCTAACGTTTGACATAAGGGGCGTGCTTTAGCACGTCCCGCTTAATGGATGGGTTAGGCGCCATTATTGCGACGCCAAAGTAAAAATGGCAAACCCACTAGAGCAGCCACCAATAGACCGATGACTGCAAAGAACACAAAGAGTTTTATCTCAACTAAGTGCACTGTTTCATCGTGAAGAAAACAAACAAGCGCAAAAGCTAGAGGGCTCAATAGAGCGGAGATGCAGCTAGCTACTAGATACTGTTTAAGTAGGAAGTGAGCTGACGCAGCAACAAAGAACGCTGTGACAAAATAAATTTGTACACCAGTTGGAAGTGTTGTCATCTCTTGGAGCCTAACCTCTGAATTAATGGGCCTACTTTTGTAGGTCCCGCTTGAATGATGGGTTAGGGTTGATTATCTTGGATTTCATACTTTTTCTTAAAGTCTTTTTCTTCTTTACTCAATGGATCAAGGTAATAAATCAGGGGCGCAACGAGTAAAACTAAAAATATAGCGCCAATCATAACCAATGCGCTAATATAATTAAATTGGAAGCCTTCAAAGGTTGTGTAGTATTCAAGACCGTGACCAGTTAACACTTTGTTTGTTATTCGAAAAATTGCACCAAAGCCAGCAAAACAAACAACAAGCGAAACGATAAAGCTCACGATGCAAAGTTTACATTTGTTTGTTTTTTTACCCTCACCCATTTAAAGCCCTAACGTTTGACATAAGGGGCGTGCTTTAGCAGGTCCCGCTTGAATGATGGGTTAGGCTGCTCATTAAAATTCTTTTTGCCTGAGAATCACTGATTTTCTCACCACGAGGCCATTGCAAATAAGGTAAAAGAGTCACTTTATCAATTTCACTTAGTGGCTGGCGCAATTGTGAAACAAGTGCCCTCACTTGTGGCCATGGTGCTTGCTCAGCTAGGTTGGCATAAAGTTGCATTAGCTTTTGTATATTTTCGATAGGCTTTTGATTTTCAAGAGCATGTAAATCATACATTAGCGAAAAATTAAAAGAGTTCGCTCTTTGACGCCATTCATTAGGAAACCATGCATGCTCAGGATTTTCATGAAACATAAGGTTTACGATATTAACCCCCTTGGCTTCTGGGCCTCGCAATTCCTCTCGAATGGGCTTCAAGCGACGACAAAACCATTCAGTAAACCCCCAATGAGAAAAGGTTAGTGATTGCTTGCGGTCTTTCGTCATTGGGCAAAAGTAAATTCGAACACTTGCAATCGTCATGTAGGCCTAAACTGTGAAATAAAGAGCTGGCGATATTTGTGGCTCAACCTTCGTTATTGAAAATCGGTTCATCGAAGAATGCTTTCGCCAGATCCGCTTGACTGAGGGGTTGGGCCTAAATCACCGCCTGCCTTTACAGGGCGAATAGTTAAACTAGAAATTGATGAACCCATAAAGCTAAACCCAACAAAAAATAAAAACATTGTGAGAACAAACACTGCTACAAAATTTAAGCAAAAGCGAAGAAGGGTAACCTGGATTTGGTTCGTCAATGATGAGACCAACTTAGCAGATGCATAAATGAGTAATGCAAACCATAAAATTGAAATTAGGTTAAATAGATCTGGCATCGTTTGGGTTGCAAACGTCATGAATGGAATTTTTTGAAAAGACCAAGAAATAACCTCGGCAATCAATATCAGAATCGGTATACCAAATGTTGCTAGAGCTAGTAATAGAAGTCTGTTTTGCATATTGAATTACGTTTGAGATAAGGGGCTGGCAACAATGGTGACACAATTCTCGTTATTAAAACTGTATCATAGGAGTGCGTTTTCGCCAGTCCCGCTTGATGGATGGATTAGGCTTAAGGATCTGTAGACGAGAATAAGAATTTCCCAGTGCCAGGCAGAGTTGAAAATCCTTGAGTTATGTAAGAAGTAACACGTGAGTGAATATTATTCGATAACCTCAATTTCAACCTCAATAACACCGTTTGAAATGCTGCCGATCTCACTGAATGCAGATTTTGAAAGATCAATTACCCGTCCTTTTACATAAGGACCACGATCATTGATTTTGACAGTGACTGTTTTATCGTTATCGACGTTTGTCACTTTAACTATCGAACCAAATGGCAATACTTTATGAGCACCTGTTTTAAGCTCCTGTTTATATAGCTCACCGCTTGCGGTCTTTTTTGACTGGTGGCTGTTGGCATAATACGATGCCTTGCCACTTTCCTTGTATCCAGCCCAGTTTCCATCGGTCCTTGGACTGATTGTGTTACACCCACTAATAATGAAAGCGATAAAAATTAAAAGATACCTTGTCAATTTAAACCCCGCTTTGAATTTATGTTTTGATCACAGATGCGATGCATGGTTGATCCGGTCATGTTTGCATCCAAACCACCCGTTGCATCGCGACGCCCCGCGCACCACAGGCTTGAGCCTGGGATAGGTGTTCCAAACGCATGCCGCCCAGTGCATAAACAGGGATCTCCAGACCATTCACTACTTCACTAAATTTCTCCCAGCCTAATCCAGTTGCTTCCGGATGGCTACGTGTCGGTAATACAGGGGAGAGTAGCGCAAAATCGAGTTGCAGGCTTTGCGCTTTTTGCAGCTCGGATAGGTCGTGACATGATGCAGCGACCAGCAGATTTTCGGGTTTGTTGCTTAATGCCATTAAGCGCTGGCTATTTAAATGCACTCCCTGGTAGCCAAATTGTATAGCTTGGTCTGGTTCGCTGTTTAGCAGGCAACTGCAATCGTATTCACTACAAAGGTTAAGTACTTTTTCACTTAACTCTGCAAGTTGCTCTGTGGTTAGTTGCGGCTCGCGGACTTGCAGTAGCTGCAATCCATTATCCAATTGCTTTCTTAAAGCCTGCAAGAAGTTATCTTCGCCCATTTCCGCCAGATTACTGATGGCATAAATTGAAGGTAATGAAAGCGCTTGCATAATGGGTGCGTTGGCGGGTAATACAGGGCTGACATTGAGCTTTTGCGGATGCTGCCAGGCAAACTGCTGGCCCTCACGTGCTTGCAACTCACCTTGCCAGTCGCTGACAAAAAAGAAATGTAGTAGCACGGTTTTGGCTTCTGCATCATGCGTGGCAGGGTAGTCGTAACGCCGTTTTATCCACGGTTGGATCTTGGTTGGCGTGACGCCTAACTCTTCCTGGGATTCACGGATCAATGCGTGTTCCGGAGTTTCTCCGGCTTCGATCTTGCCACCGGGAAATTCCCACCAGCCTGCCCAGCCTTTGCCATCAGGCCGGCTGGCGAGCAGGTATTCGCCGTTAGGTTTAGTCAGGATGGCGACGGCGACCTGAACGAGCTTGGCCATATTATTCAGACTTCAGTTGCAGCTTGCCAGCGTAGTCTTTGGCAAACTGGTAGGCGACGCGACCGCTGCGGGCGCCGCGGGTATGGTAGAACTGCAAGGCTGCATGGCGTGCCACATCATCCATAGAGATACCGAACGTGTCCAGCCAGTGCCCGGCAATGCTTAGGTATTCATCCTGGTCGAAACTGTAGAACGATAGCCACAGACCGAAGCGTTCGGACAAAGAGGTTTTCTCGTCTATGGTATCGTTAGGGCGGATCTCGCCGGTTTTTTCCAGTACCGGCTGGTTATCCGCCATGTATTCCGGCATCAGGTTCTTGCGGTTGGAGGTGGCGTATACCAGCAAGTTTGATGAGGCATTTTCGATCGAGCCGTCCAGAATGACCTTCAAGGCTTTATAGCCGGTATCATTCGCTTCAAACGTCAGGTCGTCACAAAAGATGATGAATTTTTCCGGACGGTTCCTGATCAGTTGCGTGATCTGCGGCAGGTCGGTCAAATCCTGTTTATCGACTTCGATCAGCCTTAAGCCAATATCTGAGTAAGCATTTAACAAGGCTTTTACCAGTGAAGACTTGCCGGTGCCGCGTGCACCGGTCAGTAATACATGGTTGGCCGGCAGGCCTTGCAAAAACTGGCGGGTGTTACGAACGACTTCAGTTTTTTGCCTGTCAATAAAGCGGATATCTTCCAGTGAAACAGAGTGCGGGTGTTCTACCGCTTGCAGCTGGCCCTGGGCGCCTTGTTTGACCCAGCGCCAGGCAGTGACTTGCCAGTTAGGCTCAGCTAAAGGGGCGGGCAACAGGGTTTCCAGGCGCGTGATCAAATGCTCGGCGCGCTGCAGCAGGTGTTCAATCGAATTCATGCGGATTTATCTTAAGCCATGGAGTGAGGTGAACGGCTATTGTACACAATGCCATTAGCGGCTGTCAGGCAAGTTAGCATTCCGCGGTGTGGCCAGGCGAAGGCACTGGCTAAGAAAAAAGGCGGCTTTGTGTTAACTTGTAGTGTTTGAGTTTTGAATGACTGTGAATGACTATGCAACATAAAAAAATAATTCTGGCATCCCGCAGCCCGCGCCGGGTGGAGCTGCTTGCACAATTAGGCGTGCAGTGCGAGATCGTGCCGGCAGATATCGATGAATCCAGCATGCCAGGTGAAGACCCGGCTTTGTATGTGCAACGCCTGGCACAAGCGAAAGCGCTGGCGATCGCGGCAAGCCATGGCGATAGCGGATCAACGATCCTGGCCGCGGATACCACGGTTGCACTGGCACAGGATATCCTCGGCAAGCCTGAAGATGCTGCGGACGCGATGGCTATGCTTTCCAGTCTTGCGGCAGTGTGCATTGGGTGCACACCGCGGTGGCGGTTTACCAGGATGGCGAAGTGCGCTGTTTATTAAGTTCGACCAAAGTGGAAATGATGCAGGTGCCGGCTGAAATATTGCAGGCATATGTGGATAGCGGTGAACCGATGGACAAAGCCGGTGCCTATGGAATACAGGGGCGGGCAGGTGCCTGGATTTCGCGCATTGATGGCAGCTATAGCGGCGTGATGGGCTTGCCTTTGCATGAAACGGCGCAGTTGCTGCACGCGTGGTAAACTCTGGAAAAAAGATAATGGTTGGGATCGGGTAAAGCAAAATGTCATTGGCGCAGGAAGTATTGATCAACGTCACGCCGCAGGAGACGCGGGTGGCGATACTGGAGCAAGGCGTTGTCCAGGAGTTGCATATCGAGCGGGCATCTTCTCTGGGTATAGTCGGTAATATCTATCGCGGCACCGTCGTCCGTGTATTGCCTGGCATGCAATCAGCCTTTGTCGAGATCGGCCTGCCACGTGCGGCTTTTCTGCATGCGGCTGATATCATGGAATGCCATACCGAAGACGGTGAAGTGAAAACCGACCGGCCTATCCAGGAAGTTTTGCATGAAGGGCAATCGATCATCGTACAGGTGATCAAGGAAGCCATCGGCACCAAAGGTGCGCGCCTGACTACCGAGATCAGTATTGCCGGCCGTTTCCTGGTGTATCTGCCCTACCAAAAGCACATAGGCGTATCGCAACGGATCGATATAGAGGAAGAACGCGAATTCCTGCGTAACCGCTTGTTAGGCTTGCTGCCGGAAGAGCGTGAAGGCGGTTACATCATCCGCACTATGTCTGAGGCCGCTACTGATGAAGAATTACTGGCCGATATCGAATATTTACGCAAGGTCTGGAACAAGATCCAGAAAGAGAGCAAGACGGTAGGCGAGCGATCCCTGATATTTTACGACCTGAGTTTGCCGCGCAGGATTTTGCGCGACGTGGTCTGCAAGGAAACCACCAATATCCGCGTCGATTCACGTGAGATGTTCGAGCGGCTAAAGGAGTTTGCCGAGTTATACGTTTCTCACGCCGTCAAGCCGCTCACGCATTACAAGGGCGAGCGCTCCCTGTTCGAATTCTATGATATTGAAAATGAAATCGAAAAAGCGCTGTCACGCAAGGTAGAGCTTAAATCCGGCGGTTACCTGATTTTTGACCAGACGGAAGCGTTGACCACGGTGGATGTGAACACCGGCAGTTTCGTCAGTGGCAAAAACCTGTCTGACACCATTTTTAAAACCAATCTGGAAGCCGCGCAAACCATTGCGCGCCAGCTGCGTTTACGCAACCTGGGCGGCATTATCATTGTAGATTTTATTGATATGGATGAAGACGCACAGCGTGAGGCAGTGCTCGAGGAACTGCGCAAAGCAGTTACGCTGGACAGGGCGCGCATCAACGTGAACGGATTTTCTACATTAGGCTTAGTAGAACTCACCCGTAAACGCACACGTGAGAGCCTGGCGCATTTGCTGTGCGAATCCTGCAAGGTATGCCAGGGCCGTGGCGAGCTGAAAACGGCGCAAACAATTAGCTACGAAATCATGCGTGAATTGTTGCGTGAGTCAAGGCAGTTTAAAAGTGCAAATGCGTTCAAGATACTGGCCTCACCTGAGGTCATCAATATGCTGAGTGACGAGGAATCTCAAAGTCTGGCCAGTCTGTCGGACTTTATCAAGAAGCCGGTGACGCTGCATCCTGATACGCAATACGGGCGGGAAGAATTCGATATCGTCTGGATGTAAAGATTGTCTATCTGGATATAAGTCGGGCGACCATCTAGCCGCCCGCTTATCGAATTAAAGAACCGCTAAATTACGCCTATTGCCAGGCCTGGTATCACCACTCGACTGATCATCTGCAGCAAAATCAACGCGACCAAAGCTGAAAAATCGAAACCCTGAATCTGCGGCAATACACGACGCAACGGGTCCAGGATAGGTGCAGTCAGCTGGTTAAGTACACCGTAAATGGGGCTGTAGGGGTTTACCCAGCTTAAGATCGCCATCAGCAGGATGGCATAGAAAAACACATCAATCATCTGCGCCAATACGCCAACCACAGCCTGCCACAACCAGAACAGCGGCGCAGGCGGTAATCCGGCCAGTGTGGAAAGTAAGGCGAACAGAATCACCTGCATCAGCAACGCCAGCAATAAAGTCGACATATCCCATTGCCTGACCGGGCGTATCAGTTTACGCGTCGGTTTGACCATAAAATCGGTCAGTACCATGGTCATTTGACCCAGCTGGTTCTGGAACGAGGTGCGTGTCCATTGCATCAAAAATCTTAATACCAGTAAAAACGTCAATATGCCGAAGATCGTCTTCAACAAAAAAAGGGTCATTTCACTCAACATCGTTATTGTCCTCCCAGTTCGTCGCCCAGGGTTTTTGCCCGATTGGCTGCTTGTTGTGCCGCGTGTTGCATGATGGCATGAATGTTGTGCTGGTTAAGGCTCAGCAAACCTTGTTCGGTGGTACCGCCTTTGGAGGTGACTTGTTCGCGTAAGGTTGCAATGGGCGTTTCGCTCGCGGCGGCGAGCAGGCTGGCACCTTTAAAAGTCGCCACGCTCAGTTGTAATGCCTGTTCTTTGTCCAGCCCCAGCGCGATACCCGCCTCGGTTAACGCTTCAATCAGCAGAAACACATAAGCAGGGCCACTGCCGGAAATGGCCGTAACGGCATCCAGCTGTGCTTCATCGGTCAGCCATACTACTTCACCTGCCGCTTGCAGCAAACTATCTGTCAGGAGGCGCTGGCTCTCGCTAACGCTGGATAATGCGTAAACGCCGGTAACGCCCGCCTGGATTTGGGCCGGAGTATTCGGCATGGTGCGTATCAGGATGTTATAGCCATTCAGCCAGCGGCTTAAATCGGCGGTACGGATACCGGCCGCCACCGAGATGACCAGTTGTGATTGCAGGTAGGGTGCCAGTGATTCTGCGACTGCTTTCAACTGCTGCGGTTTCACCGCCAGCACAATCACATCCGCTTGCAGAGCTTCTGTCGATAACGCCTGTGCGGTGCGCACTCCCAGCATTTGCTGTAACTGATCATGTTTGCTGGCATCGGGATCAATCACCATAATCTGTTGCATGGGAAAATCGCGCTGTCTCAGGCCGGTGATGAGTGCTTGCGCCATATTGCCGCCACCAATAAAAGCGATGCGCGGCGATGCGAGTGAGGACATAGTTAAACAGCTCCTTTAGTAGCTACATCTGAATCTGGGGAAGGTTTAGGCGAACGCGCGCCAAAAATCGCAGTGCCTATGCGAACCATTGTCGCGCCTTCGGCAATCGCTGCCTGGTAATCGCCGCTCATGCCAATCGACAAGGTATCGAGTTGCAGGTCATGCGTATTTAATTGCTCGAACAATGCCCGCACCTGCCGGAATTGGTCACGTTGCGCATCGAAATCCTGCTCCGCTGCTGGAATCGCCATCAGTCCGCGCAAGCGTAAATGCGGCAATTGTTTGATATTTAAGGCAAGTTCCAGCAATTCCTGGCCACTGGCACCACTCTTGCTTGCCTCTTCGCTAATGTTCACCTGCAGGCAAATGTTCAGCGGCGGGAGTTCCGAAGTGCGGGCATCTGACAGGCGTTGGGCGATTTTCAGGCGGTCAACCGAGTGTACCCAATCGAATTGACGGGCAATTTGCTGTGTTTTGTTGCTTTGAATCGGCCCGATAAAATGCCATTCTATTGCACAGTCCTGTAATTGCTGTTGTTTGGTCAGGGCTTCTTGCAGGTAATTTTCGCCAAATACGGTTTGGCCTGCTTGAAAAGCACTGCGGATGGCCTCCGCTGGTTGCGATTTACTGACTGCGCATAGCGTTACCTGTTGTGGCGCCTCGTAACTGGTTTTAGCTTGCGCAATATGTTGCTGGATATCGGCAATATTATCGGCCAGGTTGTTAAGCGCAGTCATGAATGTGCCGGGTAGCAGGTTGAATTACAAAATAACATTATATAAAAATCACTGGAGTCAATTGTGGATATTTCAGATTTATTGACATTTTCTGTTAAAAATAAAGCGTCAGACTTACATTTATCATCCGGTTTGCCACCGATGATCCGTGTGCACGGCGATGTGCGTAAAATCAATTTGCCGGCCATGGAGCACGCTGAAGTGCATCGCATGCTGTATGACATCATGAATGATAGCCAGCGCAAAGTGTATGAAGAAAATCTGGAATGCGATTTCTCATTCGAAATCCCTGATCTGGCCCGTTTCCGGGTTAATGCTTTCAACCAGCAACGTGGTGCCGGTGCGGTATTCCGTACCATTCCGAGCAAGGTGCTGACGCTGGAAGAATTGAATGCGCCCAAGGTATTTAAAGACCTTGCTGATACTCCTCGCGGTATTGTGCTGGTGACCGGGCCAACCGGTTCCGGTAAATCCACTACCCTGGCAGCCATGATTGACTACATCAACGATACGCAGATGTCGCATATCCTGACCGTGGAAGACCCGATCGAATTTGTACATACCTCGAAAAAGTCACTGATAAACCAGCGTGAAGTAGGTCCGCATACGCAGTCATTCGACAATGCCTTGCGTTCGGCACTGCGTGAAGATCCGGACGTGATCCTGGTCGGCGAGATGCGTGACCTGGAAACCATCCGCCTGGCGCTGACCGCTGCGGAAACCGGCCACCTTGTATTCGGTACCTTGCACACCAGCTCCGCTGCCAAAACCATAGACCGGGTGGTCGATGTGTTCCCGGCTGCTGAAAAAGAAATGGTGCGCTCCATGCTGTCTGAATCGTTGCGCGCCGTGATCTCGCAAACGCTGTGTAAAACCAAGGATGAGCAGGGCCGTGTAGCCGCGCATGAAATCATGATAGGTACACCGGCGATCCGTAACCTGATCCGTGAGAACAAGATCGCGCAGATGTACTCTGCCATCCAGACCGGACAAAGCGTGGGCATGCAGACCCTGGACCAGAACTTGCAGGACCTGGTCAAGCGCAATGTGATCAGTGCCGATGAGGCACGTACCAAAGCGGCAAACCGCGATTCGATCATGGGCTAAGAAACATTATGGATACTATACAAACCGGCGAAGACCGCGCGCAAACTGAAAAGTTTGTGAATGACCTGCTCAAGCTGATGGTCACCAAAAAAGCGTCTGACCTGTTTATCACAGCCGGTTTCCCGCCCGCCATGAAGATTGATGGCAAACTGACACCAGTGTCTTCGCAAACCCTGAATACCCAGCAAACTGCCGACATTGCGCGGGCGGTGATGAATGACAAGCAGGCGCAGGAATTTAAAGAAACGCTGGAATGTAATTTTGCGATCAGCATGTCTTCGGTAGGGCGTTTCCGCGTCAATGCGTTTATTCAACGCAGCGCGATTGGCATGGTCTTCCGCGTTATTAATACCAACATCCCAAAATTTGATGATTTAAAATTGCCGCCGGTATTAAAAGACGTGGTGATGGCTAAACGCGGCCTGGTGATTTTTGTCGGCGGCACCGGCTCGGGTAAATCCACTTCAATGGCGGCCATGCTAGGCCACCGTAACGAAAGCAGCTACGGTCATATTATTACCATTGAAGACCCGGTGGAATTTATCCACGGCCATAAAAACTGCATAGTCACCCAGCGCGAAGTAGGGGTAGATACCGAAAACTGGCATGCGGCACTGAAAAATACCCTGCGCCAGGCGCCGGATGTCATCATGATCGGCGAGATCCGCGACCGTGAGACCATGGATTATGCGATCGCCTTCTCTGAAACCGGTCACCTGTGTCTGGCGACCTTGCACGCCAACAGTACCAACCAGGCGCTGGACCGGATTATTAACTTTTTCCCGGAAGAGCGCCGCCAGCAATTGCTGATGGATTTATCCTTAAACTTGCGCTGTATCGCCTCGCAACGCTTGATTCCGAAAGTGGATGGCAGCGGCCGTGTGGCGGCGGTTGAAGTGCTGCTGCATTCACCATTGATTTCTGACCTGATTTACAAAGGCGATGTACACGCCATTAAAGAAATCATGGCCAAATCACGCGAGCTGGGCATGCAAACGTTTGACCAGGCTTTGTTTGAGCTTTATGAAACCAGCAAAATCACTTATGACGATGCCTTGCGGAATGCTGACTCGGTGAATGATTTACGACTTAAAATTAAACTGAATAGCAAACTGGCAAATCCTGAAAATCAGGATCAGAGCAAGATTTCCAATCTGGATATTTTATAAAGTAATTCTGTAAAGCAACAGCAAAACAAACAGGCCAGCGCTAGCAATAGCGCTGGCCTGTTTGTTTTCGCCTCACTTAGACTTTAACGTGTAAGGTTTCCTGCTGGAATACCAGTTCACCACCGCTAATAGTCGCAGCGACCTTTCCGGATAATGACTGGTTCAGGAAAGGCGTATTCTTGCCCTGGCTGACCAGCACCCGGCTCTCGACACGCCACTCGATTTCCGGGTCATAAATCACCACGTCAGCGGCTGCGCCTACTCTGAGGTTGCCGGCGGGCACGCCCAGGATGTCGGCAGGGCTTTGGGTGATTTTCATTAAAGCCTGTGCTGGCTTAAGTTTGGCTTGTGCTGCCCATTTCAGGGTCAATGGCAGTAGTAATTCCAATGCCGAAGCGCCTGGGCGGGATTCGGCGTAAGGCAACGCTTTATCGTCATCATCCACCGGTGTGTGGTCTGAGCAGATCGCATCCAGGGTGCCATCCAGCAATCCGGCACGTAGGGCATCACGGTCACGCTGGGTGCGTACGGGCGGTTTCAGGTGCACCATGCTGTCAAAAAATCCGATATCCATTTCTGTCAGGTGCAAATGCTGGATGCTGACATCTGCAGTCAGGCGCACGCCGGATTGCTTGGCATGGCGTATCAGCTCAACAGATTCCGCCGTGGAAACCCGCGCAATATGCAGTGTGGCACCAGTGTTTTCGGCAATGCGCAGCATGGTTTGCAACGCGATGCTTTCGGCAGCTACCGGAATTCCTTTGAGGCCTAAGCGGGACGCAACTTCACCATCATGTGCAACACCATTTTTCGCCAGGTAGGGATCTTCAGCACGCATAAACAGGGTGTAGCCGAAAGTGGCAGAATATTCGAATGCGCGCCATAGCACTTGCGTATCGACAATCGGCGTATCCGCCTGTGAAAAACCAACGCAACCCGCTGAAGTCAGGGCAAACATTTCGGTCAGGAAATGACCTTCCAACTGGCGGGTGACTGCGCCTAATGGATATACATTGGCCAGCGCATGGGATTTAGCACGGTGCTTGAGCATTTCAACCAGGCCGGGTTCATCCAGTACCGGGTCCGTATCCGGCGGGCAGGCCAGGCTGGTGACACCGCCAGCCATCGCCGCGCGCAATTCGCTCAATAAGGTAGCTTTGTATTCACTGCCTGGTTCCCGCAAACGTGCGCATAAATCCACCAGGCCGGGTAGCACCCATTTGCCATTGGCATCCAGTGTCTGGTCTGCCCTGAAGTCTGCAGGCGCCTCGCCAATGGCAACAATTTTATTGCCACTGATATAAATATCGCTGACCTGGTCCAGCTGCTGGCTGGCATCAATCACACGGCCTTGTTTGATGACTATATTCATGCGGCGTTACCTCCACCCAGAATCGCCATCACTGCCATGCGTACGGCTATACCATAAGTGACTTGCGGAAGAATGACCGATTGTTTGCCATCCGCCACGCTGGAATCGATTTCTACGCCGCGGTTCATCGGGCCAGGGTGCATCACAATCGCATCCGGTCTTGCCAGTGTCAGCCGCTCGGGTGTCAGGCCGAAGGTCTGGAAGAATTCCTGTGTGCTAGGCAACAATGCGCCAGACATACGTTCATTTTGCAGGCGCAGCATCATGATCACATCCACATCCTTCAGGCCTTGATCCATATTGTGGTAGACCTGTACGCCCAGCTTTTCAACTTCTGCAGGCAATAAGGTACGCGGCGCAATGACGCGGATTTCAGGTACGCCTAGCGTGGCAAGTGCGTGAATCTCACTGCGGGCTACGCGTGAATGCAGCACATCGCCGACAATCGCAACGCGCAGGTTATGCATTTCAGGTTTGTATTTGCGGATAGTGAACACATCCAGCAAGCCCTGGGTAGGGTGCGCGTGGCGGCCATCACCGGCATTGATGACGCTGATATGCGGCGGCACATGTTGGGCGATAAAGTGCGCGGCGCCGCTTTGCTGATGGCGCACCACAAACATATCCGCATGCATGGCAATCAGGTTGTTAACCGTATCCAGTATGCTTTCACCCTTGGATTGCGATGAAGTGCTGACATTCAGGTTCAGCACATCGGCAGACAGCCGTTTGGCTGCAATTTCAAATGTGGTGCGTGTGCGGGTACTGTTCTCAAAAAACAGGTTACAGACGGTTTTACCGCGTAACAATGGCACTTTCTTGATTTCGCGTTCGGCCACCCCGACAAAATTTTCGGCAGCATCCAGAATATCGGTCAGGATGCGTTTGGGCAGGCCCTCGATACTGAGCAGGTGTTGTAGTTGCCCCTGCGCGTTCAGTTGCGGGTTGTACATGTTAATTGGCTCCACTTTCATCAGGCGGATTGGCGTTAGGCAGGCCGGCATCTGGCGTATTGGCATCAGACGAATTGGTAGGAGGCTGGCTGGAATCTGTCACTGCCAGATGCAAACGTCCTTGGGTATTAATCGAAAGTTCGAATGCCTGGTGGGAGAGCAATGGAATGTCGGCGCCGACGATGTCCGGGCGAATCGGTAATTGCGCGCCACCGCGGTTGATCAGTGCGGCGAGTTCTATCAATCCCGGGCGACCATAATCGAATAATTCGTTGATCACCGCGCGTACCGTGCGGCCGGTGTAGAAAATATCGTCGATCAGGATGATATGTCTGTCATTCACATCGAAAGGGATATGGCCGGGCTGGACAGTGGTTTTCATGCCGCGTCTTGCATAATCATCGCGGTACATGGAGGCGTTCAGTTTGCCATGGGCGATGTCGCGCCCTAGATCAGTTTGCAGGCGTTGCAGCAGTTTTTCCATCAGCCACACGCCGCCGGTATAAATGCCGACCAAAGCCGTGTTTTCATGGACGCGGGGTTTTAATTGTTGGTAAAGCTGATCCAGCAACTGTTCGGGGTCAGGCAATATCATGAGAGTCCTGTGCTATGAACGTGAGTGATAGGCGTCAAAGTAAGATTGTAATATAGTTTGTGCGGCAACCTGGTCCAAATGTTGTTTTTGCGCACGGCCCCTGATGCCGGCCTCGCGCAATGTTTGCGATGCTTCGGCTGAAGTCAGGCGCTCATCTATCATCATTACGGGCAAGTTAAAGCGGCCCTCAAGCCGCTGCGCAAATTTCTGTGCCAGTGCGGTCATTGCGTGGGCGTCGCCGTCCATAGTCATGGGGAGGCCAACGATCAGTAAAACCGGCTGCCATTCCTGCAATAAGGCCGCGATCCGTTCAAATTTTCCGGCGTTGTCTTCGGCTTCTATCGTGAGCAGCGGATGCGCCAGTGCAAGCAGGGTTTCACCCACTGCAACGCCGATCCGTTTTTCACCGAAATCAAACGCGAGCACACTGCCGCTGATATCAGGGTAAAGGCGTTCGGTAATGGGCAGGTGACTTTGCGTGAGGGGTTGCTTGCTGTGCTTGATCTCAGGCATGCCCTGCAACCTCGGACAGGGTGGCGTAATTGACGCCGAGCTGCTGCATGGCCCATGACACCTTGTCATCATTAGGCAGGTTGAATATAAGCTTATGCAGATGTTCCCGGTCTTCCAAGGGCAGGGTGAGCCAGGCATTGGCCTGGATCTCATCCTCCAGCTGGCCTGAAGACCAGCCGGTGTAGCCGAGTGCAATAAACATATCCTGCGGCGCTTCATCGCGTGCTGCCGCTTCCAGGATATCTTTGGAAGAAGTCATCGCCAGCCCTTCGGATAAACCCAGCGTAGTGTTGAACTCTGTGGCAGGCGTATGCAGCACGAAGCCACGTTCGACCTGCACCGGTCCGCCAAAATGTACCAGGCGGTCTTGCTGGTGAGGGGCATCGCACGGCATATCCAGTTGCTCAAACAGGTCGCCAACATTCAGTTGCAGCGGATGGTTGAGGATCATGCCCATGGCGCCATCATCATCGTGGCTGCAAATCAGGATAACGCTTTTGCTGAAGTAGGGGTCTTGCATGGCCGGCATGGCAATCAGGATCTGGCCAGTCAGGTTTAATCGTTCGCTGTTGCCGCTCAAGGGGTCATTTCCGCTTAAAGGATATTGTTCACTCATACAGGTGGCGCTTCTTCTTCGCTGAGGTAACCTGTGATCTCCAGACCAAAGCCATCCATACTTGGCATTTTGCGCGGTGCTGCCATCAGACGCATTTTTTTCACACCTAAATCCAGCAAAATCTGTGAGCCGATGCCGTAATTACGTAATTCCTGGTTAAGCGTGAGTTTCTGGTCAGCGCGCAGAATCCTGTCCGTTAGCCCCAGGCCATCTTCATCATGGTTAATCAGCACAATCACGCCACACGGGGCATTGCTGATGGTGCGCATGGCTTGCAGCAAATTCCAGCTATGGGACTGGTGGCTGCTATCCAGCAAATCAATTATGGATAAGGGTTCATGCACACGCACCAGGGTTTCGGCAGCGGTTAGCGGATCACCTTTGACCAGCACCAGATGCGTTTCCTGCGCGATATTGTCGCGGTACGCAATCAGTTGCATGGGACCGTAAGCGGTTTCTATCTTGCGCTCAGCGCTGCGCTCGATCAGGGTTTCATGCGCGGCGCGGTAATGAATCAGGTCGGCGATGGTACCTATGCGGATGTCATGTTCTGCGGCTACCTGCATTAAATCCGGCAGGCGCGCCATTTCGCCGTCATCTTTGAGTATCTCGCAGATCACGCTGGCCGGTTCGCAGCCCGCCAGTTGTGCGAGGTCGCAACCTGCTTCGGTATGTCCGGCACGCACTAGCACGCCGCCATTCATCGCCCCGATCGGGAAGATATGCCCTGGGCTGACAATGTCACTGGCCTTGGCATTCTTGGCAATGGCTGCACGGATAGTGGTGGCGCGGTCAGCGGCTGAAATGCCGGTTGTGACACCTTCAGCAGCTTCAATCGATACTGTAAAATTGGTACCCAGGCGCGTGCCGTTTTTACGCGTCATCGGCGGCAGGTTCAACTGTCGGCAACGTGGTTCTGTCAGGGTCAGGCAGATCAGGCCGCGGCCATATTTGGCCATAAAGTTGATATGTTCTGCGGTGACGAATTCAGCCGCAATCACGAAGTCGCCTTCGTTTTCCCTGTGCTCGTCATCCACAAGGATGACCATTTTCCCGGCACGGATGTCGGTAATGATTGCTTCGATAGTGCTGATCTGCGCCGACATTATTCCTGCTCCCAGGCTTGCATGCGCTCGACGTAACGCGCGATCAGATCAATTTCCAGGTTCACTGCATCTCCGGCTTTGGCAAACTGCATAATCGTGTTTTGCATGGTGTGAGGAATCAGGTTGATGCTGACTTCATCCTGCGTAATCTCGTTAACCGTCAGGCTGATACCATTCACGCACAATGACCCTTTCTGTGCGATGTATTTGCTTAAAGCATGCGGCGCGCGCACTTTCAGCAGCCAGCATTCGCCAACCTCTTCCAAAACGCTGATGGTGCCTACGCCATCGACATGGCCGGTCACCAGGTGTCCGCCCAGCCGGTCTGCCAGCCGCAAAGCTTTCTCAAGGTTCACCGCGCCAGGTTTGCGGAGGCCGCTGGTGACATCCAGAGTAACTTTGGAAACCATGACCTCGAAGGAGGTGGATTCCAGCCTGGTGACGGTGAGGCAAACGCCATTAACGGCAATGCTGTCACCCAGCTGAACATCTTGCAGGCCTAAATCGGAGGCTTCGATTCGTAATGCGCAATCGTCGCCGTGTGTGACTACGTCGGCAATGTGGCCGACGGTTTGAATAATCCCAGTGAACATGGTGTGATTTTATCAGTGCTGCATGCTAAAGTAATCACATTCACGCAACATTTTTCATAATCCAGCAATTCAATCAGGCCCGGTGACCATATGCGTTTAGATGATCTTGAAGAAAGTCAGCACGTAGAAGATAGCCGCGGCAGTGGCATGATCGGTGGCCGCAGCATAGGCATAGGCACGATTGCCATTGCGCTGGTAGCCATGTATTTCGGCGTTGACCCGAACCTGGTTCTAAACCTGGCGCAACAAGGCCAGCCAGCCAGCCAAAGTGCGGCGGTGCCGGCCGATAGTAATGACCCTGACGTCAAGTTTGTCTCCCGCGTGTTGTGGAGCACCGAGCAGGTATGGCAATCACTATTCTCAAACGCCGGGCAGCAATACAGCGCGCCGAATCTTGAAATATTTGGTGGCGCAACACAAACGGCTTGTGGACAAGGTCAGGCCGCGATGGGACCGTTTTATTGCCCGGCAGACCAGAAAGTCTATATCGACCTGAGTTTTTACAAAGAACTGCAAGAGCGTTTCAAAGCGCCGGGTGACTTTGCCCAGGCATATGTGATTGCACATGAAGTCGGCCACCACGTACAAAATTTATTGGGCACTTCGCAAAAAGTGCAGCAGGCCAGGCAGCAGGCGGGTTCAGAAGCTGACGCTAATGCTTACTCGGTAAAACTGGAGTTACAGGCGGATTGCTATGCCGGTGTGTGGGCGCATCATGCAGATGAGAAATTCCGTATCCTGGAAACTGGCGATATTGAAGAAGCCTTGCGCGCAGCGACTGCAATTGGCGATGATACTTTGCAAAAGCAGGCGCGAGGCTATGCGGTGCCTGACAGTTTTACCCATGGCAGCGCCGAGCAACGCGTACATTGGTTTAAAACAGGCCTGCAATCCGGCAGCGTCAACGACTGTAATACTTTTAAAAACGCAGTATGACCATTTAAGTGGTCTGGAAGTGTAAGGTATGACCGAACAAAGTAACTCTTCAAAGGCAATGTCTGTAAATGATCTGTCAGCCGATCAGCATTTAATCGAAACAACCGTTTCCAGCGAGATTCTGGCGCAAGGCAAAATGTTGACCGTGCGCTATGACGAAGCGCGCTTGCCTAATGGCACTATCAGCGGACGCGAGTATGTGATGCATCCGGGTGCTGTGGTAGTCGTTGCCTTGACGCAGGAGGGTGGCGTGGTGCTTGAAAGGCAGTTCCGCTATCCGCTCAAGCAGGTGTTTATAGAATTGCCCGCCGGTAAAATTGACCATGGCGAGCCGGTTTTGCAAACGGGTCAGCGTGAATTGCTGGAGGAAACCGGCTACAGCGGAAATGAATGGGTGAAACTGGGTATTCAGCATCCTTGTATTGGCTATTCAAACGAGGTGATTCATATTTACCTGGCGACCGGCCTGACGCTGGGAGCACATGCCAGGGATATTGATGAAGCGATGGATGTGTTTGTCTGGCCGTTTGCGCGCGTGATAGAAGCGATTGAGAGTGGCGAGATCACCGATAGTAAAACCATGGGTGCCATGTTGCTGGCAGAGCGGTATTTGCTAAAAAAACCGGTTTCAGGATTGAGTCTTTAAGAAAGCAGTAGATGAAAGTATTACAGATAGGCTGTGGTGGCTTAGGGTCATTGATTGCGCAGGAAACCATAGCTAACGGACATGCGCTGACGATTGTCCGGCGCTCCAGGCAGGCTGTGCCGGAAGGTGCGCAAGTCTTGCATCTGGATGTGGTTAACGGAGACGCGTTAGCATCGATTGCCGGGTTGCAGCCGGAAATTCTGCTGTATTGCCTGGCGCCAGTGGAAGGGCAGTCTTATCAGCAAACCTATGTGCAAGGCTTGAAGAATGTGCTGGCACATGTCACTAAATCCTCACTACGCCATGTCTTTTTTATCTCCAGTACCGGCGTTTATGGCGAACATCAAGGCGAATTTATTGATGACAGTACAGCAGTGCTACCTGCGGACGCTGATGGGCAGGTGATGCTCGATGCTGAGCGATTGCTGTACGAGTTGCCTTGCGGGCACTCTGCGTTGCGTGTGTCAGGTATTTATGGCCCGCAACGTCTGTATTTATTACGTGCGGTGCAGGATCAGGCGCGCTGGCCGAAAGTTTCCCATTGGACCAACCGTATCCATGAGCTGGATGTAGCGAGGGCAGTTGCGCATTTATACGAACAGGTAGCGAACGGCATGGTTTTACCAGCGCATTGCATCGCGACCGATGGCGTACCGGCGTTGCAGCATGAGGTGTTGCAGTGGATGGCAGGCAAAATGCAACTGCCATTGCCTGACACGCCACCGTCAGAGCCGCAATCAGGCAAGCGCATTACCAACCAGTTCTTGCCGCAAAGCGGCTTTAAATTAAAGTTTGCCGATTACCGTGCAGGCTACGAAGCCATACTGGCAGCCAGGCAATAATGGTCAATTTCCAATCATTCATGCAGGAAAAATCACACGCTATGGTGAAGGGTTTATGCATTGCAGCGCTGTTGTTAACGAGTGTGCTGACGAATGCAGATGATGGGGAAGCTTTTCAAACCTGGGTCTCGGCGTTGCGCCAGGAGGCGCTGGATTTGCATATTGCGCCACAGGCCGTGGATTTCACGCTCAATAATGTGACTTACCTGCCCAAGGTCATTGAGCTTGATCGTAAGCAGCCCGAATTTGTAACCAGTTTTTCAGCCTATGTGAATCGCCGCATCAACCAGCGGGTGGTCATTAAAGGCAAGCAGATGCTGCAAGATTACCAGGGTGTTTTGTATGTGGTGGAAGAGTTGTACCAGGTTCCCAAGGAGGTGTTAGTCGCTTTTTGGGGGCTGGAAACCAATTTCGGCGGCTACATGGGCGATATTCCGCTGGCGTCTGCGCTGGCGACTTTATCTTATGAAGGCCGCCGGGCTGAATTTTTCAAGCGCGAGCTGCTTAACCTGATGCGCGTAGTTGAGCGCGAGCATCACTATGACAGCCCGGTTACTGGCTCTTGGGCGGGCGCGACCGGGCATATGCAATTTATGCCGAGTACCTTGCTCAAGTATGGGGTGGATGCCGATGCAGACGGCAAAATTGATATCTGGAACTCCTACCCGGATGTATTCAGTTCAGCGGCTAATTATCTTTCACAAGCAGGTTGGCAAGCGGGAAAACCAATCAGCATAATGGTGGCGCTGCCGCAGGGTTTTGATTACAGCCTGGCACAGTTGCAGTTATATAAACCAGTGAGTGAATGGGTAAAACTGGGCGTGATCGGCGTGCCTGACGATGCGAAGAACCTGCCGCAAGCGGCAATTATCCTGCCACAAGGCTTTGATGGGCCCGCTTACATGATATTCCCGAACTTTGATGTGATCATGCAATGGAATCGGTCGGTGAATTATGCACTCAGCGTCAGCCTGCTTAGCCAGCAGTTAAGGCATGATATGTACACGCTGGCGATGCCACCTGAACCGCCAGCGCTCAGTTACCTGCAAATGTGGGCCTTGCAAGAGGCACTGAATGCGCAAGGCTTTGATAGCGGCACACCAGATGGCTTTCCTGGAGGCAAAACGCAAGCTGCGATCCGCCGCTACCAGGCAACCCAGAAGTTGCCACAGGATGGTTACCCCGGCATTGAGATATTTAACAGGCTGACTGCACCGCCGCCTTAACTCAAGCCAGTTTTGAATTGCGTTCAAGATGCTATCAACTTATGGAATAAGCTGGCGATCACGGAATAGTGTTGCTCATCTGGGCTTCTTGCTGGGTTTTAAGGTAATTGATTAAGCCGGTGCCAGCTTTGCAAAATAAGGCGTTTATAAACTAATAATCAAAGTGCATGCCATTGCCTAGCTGCCTGCTTTCAGATAGAATGCGCAACCTTATTGATTTGCGCAATCAAGCAGTACTGCAAATTATTTAGTCGCGTAGCTCAGCTGGTTAGAGCACCACCTTGACATGGTGGGGGTCGATGGTTCGAGTCCATTCGCGACTACCAGATATTAAAAGCCACCTCAAACGAGGTGGCTTTTTTGTTTTTGGATTAAGTTTGCCGTGTCAGATACGCGGTTGAGTAAGAGTCCTGTTGTTGGGCTCTGCTTGAACTTTGGTGAGTAGTTCCGTTGCAGACTTTTCACGCGCTGTGCGATAATGTTCGTTTGATCACAAAGCGGCGCCATGCGCTTGTTTTATCAGTGATATCTTAACCTTTCGAGAGAGAATACATGCCTGTAATACGCTTGCCTGATGGGTCCACCCGAAGCTTTGAGAATCCGGTGACCGTGGCTGATGTTGCGATGAATATTGGTGCCGGGTTGGCGAAAGCCGCGCTGGCAGGCAAAGTCACGCATCCGGGGCAAGAGGCAAAACTGGTGGATACCAGTTACCTGATCGAGCAGGATGTGGATCTTGCGATTATCACTGACAAGAATGAAGAAGGCCTGGAGGTAATCCGCCATTCCACCGCTCATTTATTGGCTTATGCAGTAAAAGAGTTGTTCCCGGATGCACAGGTAACCATCGGCCCGGTGATTGAAAACGGCTTTTACTATGACTTCAGTTACAAACGCCCTTTTACACCGGATGACCTGGCTGCCATTGAAAAGAAGATGGTGGAGCTGGCTAAAAAGGACGAAAAAGTCGAGCGCACCGTATTGCCGCGCGATGAGGCGGTGGCTTATTTCAAGAGTATTAACGAGCATTACAAAGCAGAGATCATTGCCAGCATCCCTAGCAATGAAGATGTTTCCTTGTATGGCGAAGGTAACTTTACCGATCTATGCCGCGGCCCGCACGTGCCGAATACCGGCAAATTAAAAGCATTCAAGTTGATGAAGCTGGCTGGCGCTTACTGGCGTGGTGATAGCAATAACGAGATGCTGCAACGCGTGTACGGCACCGCCTGGCGTAACAAGGATGAGTTGGAAGCGTACCTGCATATGCTGGAAGAGGCTGAAAAACGCGACCACCGCAAGCTGGGCAAACAGCTCGATTTCTACCACATGCAGGAAGACGCACCAGGCATGGTGTTCTGGCATCCACGTGGCTGGGTGATCTGGCAGGAGGTCGAGCAATACATGCGCGCCAAGTTCAAGGAATACGATTACCAGGAAGTGCGTACGCCAACCGTGCTGGATAAAACCCTGTGGGAAAAATCCGGCCATTGGCAGAATTACCGCGACAATATGTTTATTACACAGTCGGAAAGCCGCGATTACGCAGTCAAGCCGATGAACTGCCCTGGTCATATCCAGATTTTCAACAGCAGCCTGCATAGCTACCGTGATCTGCCGTTGCGTCTGGCGGAGTTCGGCTCCTGCCATCGCAATGAGCCGTCCGGTTCCTTGCATGGCCTGATGCGCGTACGTGGCTTTACCCAGGATGATGCACATATTTTCTGTATGGAATCGCAAGTTGAAGCCGAAGTGGCTGACTTCATCAAGATGCTGTACGAAGTCTACAAGGACTTCGGTTTTGATGACGTGATCGTCAAATTGTCTACCCGTCCTGAAAAGCGCGTTGGTACAGAAGAAGCCTGGGATATGGCGGAAACCGCTTTGGCGAATGCGATTAAAGCGAACGGGCTGGAGTTTGAGTATCAGCCAGGCGAGGGCGCATTTTACGGACCGAAAATCGAGTTTACGCTTAAGGATTCACTGGGCCGGATGTGGCAATGTGGCACTATCCAGCTTGACCCTAACCTGCCGGAACGTCTGGGCGCAGAGTATGTGGCAGAAGATAATTCCCGCCAGCGCCCAATCATGCTGCACCGCGCAATTGTCGGTTCCATGGAGCGTTTCCTCGGTATTCTGATTGAAAACTTTGCCGGTGCCATGCCAACCTGGCTCGCGCCTGTGCAGGTAATGGTGTTGAATATTTCTGATGGCCAGTCTGATTATGTGCGCCAAGTAATTGAAAGTTTGAAGAAAAATGGCATCCGATGCGATTTTGACTTGAGAAATGAGAAGATTACCTATAAAATACGCGAACATAGTTTGCAAAAGTTGCCATACCTGATTGTGGTGGGCGACAAGGAAATGCAAAATGGTCAAGTGGCCGTACGTACCAGAAAAGGTGAAGATCTGGGTGTGATGACGGTAGACGCGTTTGTAGCGCGTGTACAGCAAGACATCCACAGCAAGGTCTGATTTTCCTTAGGTGCCGTGCGGCTTTGTTTATTGTTTAGGGGATTGTTATAGCTCAAGATAAAGATACACGCATCAATGGCGATATTACAGCGCCACAAGTGCGTTTAGTAGGTGTAGATGGCGAACCGTTAGGCGTGATGACTCTGAGAGAGGCGTTTGCCAAAGCGGAAGAAGCTGATATTGATATTGTTGAGATTGCACCAAATGCCGCACCGCCGGTGTGTCGTTTGATGGATTACGGCAAATTCAAATACGCCGAGAGCAAACGTCTGCATGAGCAAAAGCTGAAACAAAAACAGGTGCAAATTAAAGAGGTCAAGTTCAGACCCGGCACCGATGATGGTGATTACAATATCAAGTTACGTAATATCATCCGCTTTTTGGGCGATGGTGATAAAGCAAAGATTACTTTGCGCTTCCGTGGTCGTGAGATTACGCACCAGGAATTTGGTTTGGCGTTGTTAAAACGCCTCGAAGCAGATTTAACAGAGCATGCATTGGTTGAGCAATATCCTAAAATGGAAGGCCGCCAAATGGTAATGGTGCTGGCACCGGCTAAAAAAGTAGCTCCGGTAGCTAAAAAAGCAGAAAAACCTGCTGATAAAGAAACACCAGGCGCTGAATAATTTTCACGCTGGCAAGCTAAAGTAATACAAAAGTTTTTTTGGAGTAATACGGCTAAATTGGCTGCCTAGTTACTCTTTATTCAACCTCTAAGGAGATAAAAATGCCAAAGATGAAAACAAAGAGCAGCGCCAAAAAGCGCTTTAAGTTCTTGGGTAATGGTAAAGTGAAGCGTACACACTCTCACTTGCGCCATATTCTGACCAAGAAAACCACCAAGCAAAAACGTAAACTGCGCGGTACTTCCATTATTTCTGCAACTGACGTCAAACGCGTTCGCGCAATGATGCCAACACAATAAGGAGACCGATATGCCTAGAGTAAAACGTGGCGTCATAGCCCGCGCAAGACACAAAAAAGTTTTAAAAGCTGCTAAAGGTTACCGTGGTCGTCGTAAGAACGTTTACCGCGTTGCCAAACAGGCGGTGATGAAGGCCGGTCAATATGCATACCGTGACCGTCGTCAGAAAAAACGCCAATTCCGTACACTGTGGATTGCGCGTATCAACGCTGCAGCCCGTGAAGCTGGTTTGACATATAGCCGTTTCATGAATGGCTTGAAAAAAGCTGCGGTTGAAGTTGACCGTAAAGTATTGGCTGACCTGGCTGTATTTGATAAAGCTGCTTTCGCTAAATTCGTAGAATTGGCAAAAACAGGTTTAAGCGCCTAGTCTGACCTTACAAAAAAAGAGGCTGCGGCCTCTTTTTTTATTTCAATTGCTGCAATAAAAAAATAATCGCAAGAAAACATAATTATGGCCGATCTCACCCCCTTAATCGCAGAAGCACAGCAAGACTTTGCTAACTGTCATGATGTTCCTGCCCTGGAAAATGCCAAAGCCAAATATCTGGGTAAATCTGGCGCATTGACTGAAGCCCTCAAAGGCCTGGGTAAACTCTTTGCAGAAGAACGGCCGGCAGCAGGTGCCGCGATTAACGTGGTGAAACAGGCGGTAGAGCAGGCACTTAATACACGCCGCGACAGCATATTGGCGGCTGAGCAAGCCAAGCAGCTGGCGAGTGAAAGCATTGATGTGACGTTGCCGGCCAGAGCGCAATCTGTTGGCGGTCTGCATCCGGTAACCCTGACCTTGCGCCGGGTAGAAGAACTGTTTCATTCTATCGGCTTCAGCGTCGCCAACGGTCCGGAAATCGAAACTGATTTCTATAATTTTACCGCCCTGAATATTCCGGATAATCATCCGGCCCGTGCCATGCACGATACGTTTTACGTAGATAGTGGCACTGACAGCATGGAACACGTATTGCGTACGCACACCTCCCCGGTGCAAGTGCATTACATGGAAAACAACACACCGCCATTGAAGATCATTGCGCCTGGCCGTGTGTATCGTGTCGATTCCGATGCCACCCATTCACCCATGTTCCACCAAGTGGAAGGTTTGTGGGTAGATGAGCAGATCAGCTTTGCTAACCTGAAAGGTGTGGTGCAGGATTTCCTGCAAAAATTCTTTGAGCGCGATGACCTGACCGTGCGTTTCCGCCCGTCATTTTTCCCTTTCACCGAGCCATCCGCTGAAATGGATATGAGCTGGAATGGTGGCTGGCTGGAAATCGGTGGTTGCGGCATGGTGCACCCTGAAGTGCTCAGGCACGTGAGTATAGATAGCGAGAAATACCGTGGTTTCGCGTTCGGCTTGGGTGTGGAGCGCCTGGCAATGCTGCGCTACGGAGTGAATGATTTGCGTCATTTCTTTAATAATGACCTGCGCTTTTTGCAGCAGTTTATTAAATAAGCACCCGTCACTTTTAAACCTTAGGAATCGTGGAATAAGTGAGCGAGCGGGATAAAGTGCAAGGCGCACGGAACGCAGAAAGCAAGACAGTACATAAAGTACGGCTTGGTTGTGAGTACCGCGCAACGCAGCAATTTACCCGCGTAGCCACTTACTCCATGTTTCCTTGATCAGATAGGTATAGATAAGATTATGCAGTTCTCAGAACAATGGTTACGTTCCATGGTCAACCCGGCGCTGGATACAGCGCAGCTTGGTCATGCATTGACGATGGCTGGCCTGGAAGTGGAAGAGTTAACTGCCGTTGCACCCGCTTTTCAGCGCATTGTGGTGGCAGAAATCCTTGAAACATCTAAGCACCCGGATGCTGACCGTTTGCAGGTCTGTAAGGTCAATGTTGGCGGCGAAGTGCTGCAAATTGTGTGCGGCGCATCTAATGCGCGTGCTGGCCTGAAAGCACCTTGTGCATTGGTGGGTGCAGAATTACCTGGTATCAGCATTAAACAGGCTAAGGTACGCGGCGTAGAGTCGTTTGGCATGATGTGTTCAGCCAAAGAGCTGGGTATTGCAGCCGAAGCCAGTGGTCTGCTTGAGTTGCCTGCGGATGCGCCAGCCGGGCAGGATATCCGTGAGTATCTGGACCTCAATGATCACACTTACACACTGAAATTAACGCCAAACCGTGCAGATTGCCTGAGCATTATCGGAATTGCGCGCGATGTGGTTGCCATGACAGGCGCGCCGATTCAAGCGCCTGCAATCCAGCCAGCAGCGTTGAGCAGCGATTTAAGCAAGGGTGTGAGCGTCACTGCCAGCGAAGCCTGTCCTGCGTACTACGGCAGGGCAATTGAAGGCGTCAATGCGCAAGCGGTAACACCTAACTGGATGATCCGCAGGCTGGAGCGTAGCGGCATCCGCAGTATCAGCGCCCTGGTCGATATCACCAATTACGTTTTACTTGAACTGGGTCAACCACTGCATGCATTTGACCTGAATTTACTGCAAGGTGATATCCAGGTACGTTTTGCGCAATCAGGTGAGAAGTTATCTCTTCTCAACGATACTGAAATCACGCTGAAAGCAGATGACCTGGTCATTGCCGATAACAACGGTGCCGTGGCACTGGCGGGCGTTATGGGTGGCAAACCCACTTCTGTGAGCGACTCGACTCAATCAATTTTTCTTGAAAGTGCATTTTTTACACCGGATACCTTGGCTGGCAAAGCGCGCCGCCTGGGCTTAAGCACAGACTCTTCCTACCGTTTTGAACGTGGTGTGGACTTCGGTAATACTTTGCAGGCGCTTGAGCGTGCCACTGCACTGGTGCTTGAAATCTGTGGCGGTAACGCCGGGCCAATTACTGCAGCGACTGGCCAATTGCCAGAGCGCAAGCAGGTGAAATTGCGTTACGATCGATTGATTTCCGTGCTTGGAATTGAAATCAGCGCTGCGCAAGTCGGCCAATTGCTGACCCAATTAGGCTTCGTGTTCAGCGAAACGAATGGGGTTTTCAACGTGAGCGCGCCTAGCTTCCGCTTTGATATCGCACGCGAAGAAGACCTGATTGAAGAAGTGGCCCGCCTGCATGGGTATGAGCATATTCCGGCCCTAACCCCAGTCGCGTCACAAGGCATGCTGGCCGCGCCTGAAGCGCAGCGCAGTCACGACCGCTTGCGTGATGTGATGGTGCAGCAAGGCTATCAGGAAGTGATTACCTATAGTTTTGTTGATGCCGCCTGGGAGCGTGATTTATACGCCAATCAGCAACCTATTACCTTGAAAAACCCTATCGCCAGCAATCTGAGCGTGATGCGCTCCGGTTTATGGGGTGGCTTGCTTGATACTTTGAGTTATAACCTCAACCGTCAGCAATCACGTGCGATGCTGTTTGAGCTTGGCAGCCGCTATCTGCGCCAAGCTCAAGGTTATACTGAAACCCTGGCGTTATCCGGGCTATGTTATGGCAACGTATTGCCAGAGCAATGGGGCAGTGCAGCGCGCCAGTTCGATTTTTACGATGCCAAAGCGCATGTAGAAGCCTTGTTCGCGCAAACAGTACGTTTCGTTTCCGAACTGCACCCGGCATTACATCCGGGTCAGTCAGCACGCATTTACATCGGCGACAAAGCTGTTGGCTGGTTGGGCAAACTGCATCCGCAATGGCAACAGCAATATCAGCTTACCCAGGCTTGCTTCCTGTTTGAGATAGATGCAGCTGCCATCCAGAACAAGCAAGTTCCGGCGTATCAAGAGGTAAGTAAATTCTTGCCGGTGCGTCGCGATTTAGCCATGGTGGTTGAGCAAAATATCTCAGCACAAGCAATGATAGAGGCCATAATTGCAGAGCAAATTCCGCAGTTGCAAACCGTCAAATTGTTTGATGTTTATCAGGGTAAAGGCGTGCCAGAAAACAAAAAAAGCCTTGCATTTCTTGTACTTATGCAAGATACTGCCAAGACTATGGTCGATGAGGAAGTGGACACAATCGTGTCACAAATCCTCAAAAATTGGTCATCGAATTTTTCTGCAGTACTAAGATAATGGTTCGGATAATTATTCGGATATTTCCTGGGTAAACCACGAAATATCAGTTAATTCATTACTAGCGTAATCTCACATAATAAGAAGGTTCAGGGGATCGTTAATGACACTCACAAAAGCTGACTTGGCTGATTTGTTGTTTGAACAAGTCGGACTGAATAAGCGTGAAGCCAAGGATATGGTCGAAGCGTTTTTTGAAGAAGTACGTAATGCACTGGAAAAAGGAGACAGCGTAAAACTGTCCGGTTTCGGTAATTTTGAGTTGCGTACCAAATCAGAACGTCCTGGCCGTAACCCGAAAACAGGCGAAGAAATACCAATTTCAGCACGTCGCGTGGTGACTTTCCATGCCAGTCAAAAATTAAAATTGCGGGTAGAAGAGCACTACGCAGAACAACCTTTGCAAGCACAAGCTTAATTAATTTCATACATGCTCGAAACGCAAAAAATCACGCTACCGCCTATCCCCGCCAAACGCTACTTCACCATTGGTGAAGTCAGCGAATTGTGCGGTGTAAAGCCGCATGTATTGCGTTACTGGGAACAGGAATTTACCCAGCTCAAGCCTGTAAAACGTCGTGGCAACCGCCGCTACTACCAGCATCACGAAGTGCTGCTTATCCGCAAAATTCGTGAACTGCTTTACGAGCAAGGCTTTACTATCAGTGGCGCACGTAATCGCCTGGATGGCGTGGATGAAAAAGCAGAGAAGGCCGGACGCGTAGCAACAGAATCGCCAAGCCTGAATACAACGGTCATTGCAGCTGAAGCTTCAAAATTACCCACTGTCGATATTCTGGCTTTAAAAGAGCAATTGCAACAGGTCATTAACCTGCTTAAAGTCGCAGCCTGACTCGCTTCCTGACACACAAAACCGCATATTCCGCTTAGCGAATATGCGGTTTTGTTTTATAATTCAGCCTTCTTTTCAGGCGGGTTCCCGCTTGAACTCAAACGTCGGGGCGTAGCGCAGCCTGGTAGCGCACTTGCATGGGGTGCAAGGGGTCGAGTGTTCGAATCACTCCGTCCCGACCAAACATTAAGCCATCTGGTAAATTCGGCTTTCAGGTTCTCTGGTTAATATGCTCATGCCCAGAAAGTAAGTTTTATTGACTTTTAGGCAGTTAGCCCCATCTTGTTAAGGATGAGCCTCCCGCACTAAGGTTTAGTCCTTACGAAGCGTTGCAATAACAACAACTACTGCCGCTGGTAGCAAAAAAGCCACCAACGGTGACAAGCCTGAGTTAGTAAGTGTAATAAAGGCACTTAATATCGCAGAGAAGAGCCGAGAGTAACAAACCAGACTCTGCTGCCTATTAGTCGTAACTACCTTAGTGGTTAGGGTATCAGACGGACTGGTGGCAGCAACCCGACTGAATCTTTATTTAACATTAATATTATTTTTAATTTCTCAAAGTGTTCGCTTAATCTTTTATTGGTTTAGACACTCGAAGTAACTCGACCAATCTATCAAATAAACCCTTATCTTTTAGTGCTGATTCAAACAAATCATGCATTGGTGATGCAGAATCATTAGATGTGATTAAGCGGGATGGAGCATATGAAAAGTTTTTAATGGCAGATTCAGTTAGTAATTTAACCATCTCATCATCAGTAGATATATCCTCTTTATATCCCACAAATGCGTGAGCCGAGGCCTCTTTAAAAGCATAATCTTCAATTAGTACTACATTACTATTGAATTGCTTGACTGAAAACCATGTTAGCCAAATTATAGGCCCAGAGAGTAATAATCGAACAATTGATCCCCATATCTCGAACTTACCATCAATAATCACTGGAGGTAAATTTAATTTATCAGAATCTGAAATGGAAAGTAAGGTAAAGGAAAATAAAGCTCCCAACCCTAATATAAATAAAAATATCCAGATAATTTGAGCTTTTTCTAATGATCTTTTTCTAGCTTTGAACGAACTTGCGAGCGCTACCTGACTGGTCAACCCAAGGGTTTTTAATGCTTTGTTTTTAGTTTCTTCCAGAGTGCTAATTAAATTAGTAATAGTGGTTTGTTGACCAGTTATTTGTGCTAGAAGAGCGTCAGCTTTCTCTTTGGTTGTAGTTGTCTGAACTGCATTTGATTCACTTAATGTTTTAAGATTTGTAGTTTCTTGGTTATTCTGTTCTATTCCTTTTAAAAGAAGTTCAGCTTTAGATTGAATCGTTTCTAATTCCTTGGCTCTTTTATCCGTTGATGTCTTAGCTTCTAGCAGAGCTTTATCATAATCAACTAACTTCTCTAATTTACCTTTTAAAGATTTATTTTTTTCAATATATCTCTCTAGATTATCAAGCTTCAATTTATCAGTATTTACTGCATTTAATGATGAATGCAGGCCCCATATTTGACCAATAAAGTTGTCAGCATATGGCTGAGTCGCATTTGTCGTTACAAAATTAGGATAGTTTGCGACTAGAGCTTGAGTAGTTGATGTAACACCTGAATGGTGAATTATGTAAGCGATTGCGTCTACTTCATTACCGTTTTGATTCTGTAACATTCGCATGCAAGTTTCAAGAGAATCTACAATTTGCTGTTGAGTAATTGGATGCCCATTGTAGGTAATAAGGGCCGTGATATTTATATCTTTTAAGTCTGCAATTATTGGCTCTAATTGCTGAATCTGATTTGTCCAATCAGCTTTCATAACACCCTCCCAGATTTTATTTATAATTTTAAGTCGACATCCAGAATAAACCATTTTGACCATTACACCAATTGAAGCTTAGGTCAAAGGCAACTCCCCTGTTTTTGAATATTTCAACGATATACATCAACATCAACAAATTCCCAATTCTTCCGTAGCAAGTGAATCTCTTTAATTGGTTCACCTATTCCTCTGCAAGCCCAGTAGCGGCGTTTATTGAGCTTACCTGTCTCAAAGTTTTAGTGATGTATTTGGATATATACAGCTATCCGATTGAAGTCTTCTGATTACTAGAAGTTACGTGTACACGGCGAATAACTGCTCCTAGTATTTACGTGTTCGCTGTTCTAAGTATTTATCACCCGCTATTTGATTTGCCTTATACATTTCATCCAACTGTTTATTCAAAGCATCACACTTGTCTTTCCACTGTTCGGAATCTTCCAAGCCGTCATTAAGGTGTGACATTGAGTAATCATATCTGTCGTTTTTCTGTTTTTGCGTTAGGCCTTGCTCATCCATTGCAGCATTGATTGCTTTCATCCGCTTTATTCGAATGTTTGCTTTGGCAGAATATTTAGCACAAACTCCCTCTTGATTAGCTTCAACTTTTTTTATTTCGGCCTTGGAAAACGGCAATGCTTTTTCATAAGTATTTGTTGTGGTTATGGATTGTTTTGCGCAAGACGCTGTTAGTAAAATAACCAGAGAAATTAATATTCTTATCATAATAGGCCTTGCTCTCTTCTAGCTCGTTTGCAATTCAGTTGTAAGATTTCAGTGTAGATCAGACTATGCAAATAACAAAGGCCGGTTGTTCTGGCTTTTGATTCATACACTTTTGGAATTCACACAAATTTCTTCGGTCCATACAGTAGCGCGTACTAATTTTCTTTACTTCATAAAAGACTCGAAAAATTCGAGAGGATATCCATGTTCAAAACAATTGCTTCGGCAGTGATTGCCGTTTTGCTGGTGACTACATTCTGGACAGTGCATGAAGTGAATGAGCAGGAATCACAGGCGCCTGCCATCCTGAGAGTCCAGGAGATGGGCAGCCTGGTATCACTGAATGTTTCTTACTCGAACATCATTGATATCAAAGATCGCATTACTCAGGATATTCCCCTCATTAATTGGGAGCTGGAGTTTGGTGCGACTAGAGTGTTGTTGCTTGCAAAAGGTAATTGCCTGATCGGGACTGACCTCAAACAAGCGCATTATGAAAATGCTGACCATAACAACAAGTCGGTTGAATTGATTTTGCCAGCACCGAAAGTGATTTCTGCAAGGCTGGATCACGGTGGCGGAAAGAGTGGCTCGTATTTCTATGCTGTGGATCACAGCGGAGTATCTAAAATTGTTTCACGTACCGATCGCCAAACCGGGTTGATGAATAAAGCATTAGCCACCGCGCAAAAGGATATCGAGAAGCAGTGCACAAGTTCCGATTACATCCTAGCCGCCAGGAAATCCGCTGAAACCATGCTTGCGCCGCTGATCTCACCTGCTTCAGACTGGCGGATCAATATTGTTTGGGCCAAGGGATGATCTCAATGTTTCTTTGGTTCAAACTCACGTTTATCTTTCTGGGCACGCTCGTTCACGCGGATGGCTAATAGTGATCCGGCAGTGATAATGACGGCAGTGATCGATTTGTAATCAGGGTATAGAATTAACCAGACTATTGACCCGATTAAGGTCGCGGCTAACAATAATTTAAGAAATAACATAGCTTCTCCTTGTGAAAAACAATCTGCTTCACTAATTAAGTCGATTCAGAATTTTTAGTAAAGTTTCGAGATATCCACTTGATGAATTTCCATGCTTCGCTGAAATAAGTGTTTGAGAAACGTTATTTCTGCCTGTCTATCCATGATGTAAACTAATTATCATCAGATCCGTTTCACACTTTAAGCCCAACAATTAATCAAACTATGAAACCGTTCATCCTGGCATTCGCTTTAATGACTTGCGCCTTTGCAGCCCATGCAGAAAAAAATGCGTGGTTCAATAAGTCATCCAAACTTCTGTTATCCAAAGAGCTGAATACTTGCCATGACTTCAGGAATGCTGGAAATATTCCACGCTTTAACGAATGTGTGACTTCAAAATTAAATGCTTATGATCTGATTAAGTTAAAGATGGATGACCCAGCAGTAAGCCCGTTGATAGCCGAGTCGGTATGTGTAGACAAAATCAGATCGGGGTTTGAAAATGGCGCGCGTTGCATGGGGGCTGCAATTGATATTTGCAAGCACGACAGCAGCGGCAATATCGCCAATGTGCTGGGTTGTTTACGTACTTTCTCGACGCCAAACTGGCAATCCAATCCTTCAGCCATGAAGCTGGATTTCACCAAACCAACCAGGAATGAAGCCGAGATTAAGAGTTATATACAGTAAATCAGCAATGCTAAACCAACCCGCAGTTAGCGGTTTTTTTATTTGAGTAAATCAGTTCAAGCAAAGAAACGATTCTCCTACAGCAAAATAAGGCGACACTTATAACCGCATTCCATTGATCTTTCGATAATCCATGCTCTTTCTCAATTAACTTGGAAAAACACATCATGGCTAAAGCGTCGAAGACTCAAATTGGATTAGGTTCCGTGTTATCAACTGTATCAGGGCCTTCCAGCCATGAGCCACCAGATTCCGCTTTAGATAATTCAGTGCCTACCAAACTGGTAGATAAGTTTGCAGGGTCAGGCGAGCTTTCAAGCGCTTTCCCGTTTAACGCTACCAAAGCTTCTGAATATGGTGAAGCTGCCCGCTGTCCTTTCTCTGGCGCAACTTCCGAGGCACCAGATGCTATCGTCCGTGCCAGCACCGTCAGTGAGTTGAATACCAATGAAAAAACCGGCGAAGGTCCGCCAGATGGTGAAAACCTGCAGAAAGGTGATCTGGAGCGCGTGCGTAGTGATTCGGCCGGCCAGGTGCTGACTACCAACCACGGCGTCCCTGTAGGGGATAACCAAAGCTCGCTCAAAATCGGCTTGCGTGGCCCGACTGCGATGGAAGATTTCATCCTGCGCGAGAAGCTTACGCATTTTGACCATGAGCGAATCCCCGAGCGCGTAGTGCATGCGCGTGGTTCCGCAGCGCACGGCTACTTTGAAAACTACAAGCCTTTATCCAAGTACACCAAAGCCACGCCTTTCAATGAGGCAGGCAAGCAAACGCCGGTGTTTGTCAGGTTTTCGACCGTGGCAGGCGAGCGTGGCTCAACTGATACTGCCCGCGACGTACGTGGTTTCGCGGTCAAGTTTTACACGGATTCAGGTAACTGGGATTTAGTTGGCAACAACATCCCGGTGTTTTTTATCCAGGATGCGATGAAATTTCCTGATTTAGTCCACGCGGTAAAACCAGAGCCGCATCACGGTATCCCGCAAGCTTCTTCAGCGCATGATACTTTCTGGGATTTTGCCTCACTGATGCCGGAATCAACGCATATGTTGCTGTGGCAAATGTCAGACCGGGCGATCCCGCGCAGCTATCGCATGATGCAGGGCTTTGGCGTGCATACCTTCCGGTTGATTAACGAAAAAAATGAGTCGGTATTCTGCAAGTTCCACTGGACGCCTGTGGCGGGCACGCATTCACTGGCGTGGGACGAAGCAGTGAAGATCAGCGGTGCAGACTCTGATTTTCATCGCCGGGATTTATGGGAAGCCATCGAGGCGGGTGCTTATCCGGAGTGGGAGCTTGGCCTGCAAATCTTTACCGAGGAGCAGGCAGAGGCATTTGAGTTTGATATCCTGGATCCGACCAAATTAATCCCGGTTGAACTGGTGCCCCTCACGCCGGTAGGTAAATTAGTGCTCAACCGTAACCCGGACAATTTTTTTGCCGAAACTGAGCAGGTGGCATTCTGTACTGCGCATATTATTCCCGGTATTGATTTCAGCAATGACCCTTTGTTGCAGGGACGTATACATTCCTATTTAGATACGCAGCTGACCAGGCTGGGCGGTGCGAATTTCCACGAAATTCCAATCAATGCGCCCTTACAGGAAATTCATAATAACCAGCGTGATGGCATGCACAGGCAAAATATCGCCCGTGGCCGGGTTGCTTATGAACCTAATTCTTTGGGTGGCGGTTGCCCGTTCCAGGCGGGGATGCAAGGCTTCACCAGTTTCCCTGAACCCATCGCGGAAGATAAAGTACGCGGCAAACCAGAGAAGTTTGCCGATCACTATTCTCAAGCAACCCTGTTCTGGATCAGCCAGTCCGAGGTAGAAAAACAGCATATTATCAACGCATTCCGGTTTGAACTCACGCGCGTACAGGTGCCGGCTATCCGCGAGCGCGTAGTGTCTTTGCTGGTGAACGTTGATGCCACGCTGGCCAAAGCGGTCGCCAAAGGTATTGGCATTGAAGTGCCAAAAGCCGCACCCTTGGTTAGCAATGTAACTTACCCGGTGTTGGATGCATCGCCAGCCTTATCAGAAACCCATTATCCAGGTGATGGCAGCATTAAAACCAAACGTATTGCCATATTGGCAGCGGATGGCGTGGATGGCCCCAGCGTAAATGCTTTATATGATGCCATCCTCGCGCAAGGCGGCGTACCCCGTGTACTGGGCATTCAGCTTGGTAAAATCAAAACCATCACAGGCGATGCACTGGATGCCGAGGCAACGATAGAAACCATGCCTGGCGTACTGTTTGATGCGATGGTGATTGCGGATGGCGAGCAGTCTGTATCCAACCTGACGAAGGATGCGAGGACCATAGAGTTTTTGCGGGATCAATACCGTCATTGCAAACCTATCATGGTGTCAGGTTCGGCAAAAACGTTATTAGCCAAGGCTGGCATTGAACTGGCGCTTGCCGATGGTGGTGAGGATCCGGGCCTGATTATTTCAGATGCTTCAAAAGATGGCACTGTGCTCAAATCGATAGAAAAATTTATGATGGCCGTTGGTAAACCGCGCGATCATTCCCGTGAAACAAATCCACCGATGGTATAAATCTTAATACTCACAAACCGTCAGTGTTAAAGCAATATAGCCAGCCTGAAAGGGCTGGCTATATTTTATTAAGGGTGTTGTAGACCGTAATTTATAGCTCTTAAAAAGGCGCTGGTTTAGCTATCTAAACTGGTTATTCCAGTTCTTTAACCAGCTCACAGCTGCATCTTGTTCCATAGGCCGGGCAAAATAATATCCTTGGCCAAACTGGCAACCCAATTCGCGCAAGCCAATCGCTGCCAGGCTATTCTCTATGCCTTCAGCCACGGTAACCAGCCCCAGGCTTTCCGCCAGCGTAATGGTGGAACCAATGACTTTTCTGGATTTAGAAGAAGTCTCCATGGTGGTGACAAATGACTTATCAATTTTCAGCTCGGTGAAAGGCAGTTTGGCCAATTGAGCCATGGATGAGTAGCCAGTACCAAAATCATCGATACTTAAACGGAAGCCCTTATTCCTTAATTCGTTCAGCACGTGCTCAGCCTCATCCGGATCATTCATGGTCGCGGTTTCGGTCAGTTCCAGCACCACTCTTTTCGGGTCAACATCGAACTCATCGCATAAATGATTAACGGTGTTCACCAGCTGAGAGTCTTTGATGTTTTTGGCTGAGATGTTCAATGACAGAGATAGTTTGGGGCTGATTTTTCCCATGAATTCAAACCCCATGGCGATGACTAACTCGGTGAGCATATCAATTTGCCCTGTTTTCTCAGCCAGCGGGATAAATGCATCAGGCAGCTTCACGCCCAACTCAGGATGATGCCACCTGATAAGCCCCTCGAAGCCCACGACTTTGCCCTGCGGCAGGTCTATGAGAGGCTGGTAACACAGACGGAATTGCTTGTTAAGAATGGCGTGGTCGATGGCGGCTTGATCAATAATTGGTGAAGTATTTACGCTGCCGTTATAGGAACTATGCAAATCCACAGAGGTGAGGTCAGTTAACATGTTTTTCAAAATCTCATTATTAAGATCACGATTAAAAGGCCTGGGGAGCACACCTCGTACATTCAAGTGATGTTCAATGGCCGCTAATTGGGCAGCAGCAAGTGCTGTTGACCCGGTACCGCTGGTTAAAATAATTGCTGACGTGCATGAAGCCGCCGCCAGTTGCTGCAGCAACTCAACACCGTTAATGCCAGGCATCACAATATGGATGGCCAGGTGAGAAGGCTTCCAGCCAGAAAACTCAGCAAAAAATCGCTTCAGTTCTGCAACAACTTTTACTTCAAAGCCGAGACTGATTGCTGCCCCGGTGATGATTTTTACGCTGTCTTGATCGTCATCCAGCACTAAAAGAGTATTTGCATGCATTTGCGGCCCCTTGGTTTCCTCCAATGTGCACTCATGCGCTCTTGGACTATCAATTGCCGCGACTTGCGCTTTAGCAAACTAGCGCTTTAGCAGATATAAGTTGCGCTTAAGTATTGAAAGAAAATCATTAATAAAAGTTCGGAAATTTTTATTAATGTTAGGAGCATTGACAGCAATCAATTAGAGGGGAGACCTTAAATCTATGTAGGAATAGGCTTACGAATTTGAGATGAAATGTGGGACGTAACCGTGACTAAGGTTGTGGGGAATTACTGTTGAGTTCGAGTGTTACCAAGACAGAAGCCTGGTGAATCCATTCTTCTAAAACTTGCACAGGCATCTTGAGTGCTAATCGCCCGTTTGCTGCAAGTTGAAGTGAAAGCTTCTCTTAGGCTAAGAGCGTTTAAGCACTGAGGTTGTTAGCAGCATCAGACTTTTTTGCTGACTGCGAACTGGCATGATGGCGGGAAAGTGCCTCGCTCAACGGAATCGGCCTGTTGAGGTAAAAGCCTTGAGCATAAGCGACGCCCATTTCGTCCAGGCAGTCTAATGTGGCCTGGTCTTCAACATATTCCGCAATCGTCTGGATCTCCATCGATTCCGCCACGCTTTGAATGGCTTTCGCCATTGCCAGGTCGACTTTATTGGTAGTGATATCTTTTACGTAAGCACCATCCATTTTAAGGAAATCGACCGGCAAATGCTTGAGGTAGCTGAAGGAAGACATGCCGCTGCCAAAGTCGTCGAGCATAAAGCGTGTGCCCATCAGTTTTAACTCGTTAATCAGTTTGATAGTGTTGTCGATATTAATGATGGCTGAAGTTTCAGTGACTTCAAAACACACATGACTAGGCGAAACTTCATAGTTGCTGAAGCAGTTTTTAATATAGGGTAGCAGTGTCGGGTCGCCCAACGACATGCCAGACAGATTGATGCTGACAATAAATGGTTTGCTGCTGGATTGTGTTTTGAACAAAGGCTGCAAAGCCATAAACGCATGCTGGATCACCCAGCGATCAATCTTGTTCATCAGGTGATAGCGCTCAGCTGATGGTAAAAATTCTGCCGGAGGGATGATGCCGCCATGTTCATCACGCTTGCGGATCAGAATTTCATAGAAAGGTGGTAACTCTTTCTGTTGCATAGGGAAAATCCCCTGGCAATACAGTACGAAATCGTTGTGTTCTATTGCCTCGTTAATACGCAATACCCATTCCATCTCCACATGCCGCTTAAGTAGCACGTCATCTTCAGGATGGAATAAATGTATCTGGTTACGGCCATTGTCTTTAGCCACATAGCAGGCAGCATCGGCATGGCGGGTAATCTGGCCTACGTCTTTAAGGTCGGCGGTGACCTCAACAATCCCTATGCTGATACCGGTATGGAACAGCCTGCCTTCGTGCATGAACCGGAATGATTCAACCATCTGGCGCAATTGCACGGCAATCTCAATGGCTTTTTCGACCTGGCAATAGCTGAGCAGTAAGCCGAATTCATCACCGCCCAGCCTGGCAAAAGTGTCTTCAGCACGTATGCGCTGACTGAGGATCATACTTATCTGTCTGAGCATTTCATCGCCGGCAGGATGGCCGCAGGTATCGTTAATGACGCGGAACTGGTCCAGATCCATATAACAAAACACATGATTGGCGCGGTGCTGCTTCACGTCTTCCAGTGCTTGTTGCAGGCGTCTTTCAAGCTCCTGGCGGTTCACCAGGCCGGTTAATGCATCATGCCGCGCCTGGTAACGTAATTGCGCCTGGGCATCCTGGATACGATGACGCATATCGGCCTCAACATGCTGCATCTCCCTGGAAATCTCATTGATTGTCGTTTGCAGCGAGTTGATTTCAGGCAGGGTATTTTTAACCTGGCTGATGTGCTGGTTTCCCACTACAAAGCGTTTCAGTGCTGCCGTCATCTCACGGATAGGCTGGCTAATGGAACGGCTTACCCAATAGACCAGTATTGAACACAACATGAGCCCTAATGTGATGTAACCGACATTCCTGATAAACGCCTGCCGGTGGTCTTCAATCAAAGCAGCTTTATCAATCGCTACAAATACAAACCCCAGCAATGCATGTCTGGGTTCGGTGGTAAATATTTTCACCATGGTGACATCATGTGTAGCTTGCTGCATGACGATGGCATCCTGGCGGGGTAATGAATTACCGACAGTAAATGAAGCCCCCAGTTGTGCCAACGGGCGATTATCCGCATCCGCAATCATGAGCGAAAGATAAGGCTCTCGATCCAGCTGGCTGGCCTTGAGCAGGCGTTCAATATAGGGGCGGCCATGCAAGTCGGATTGATTATGTACCACGGCGGAGAGGAATTTGGCAGTGGTCAGCGCATGCTGGCTCAGTTTTTCTTCATCATGTTGCAGTTGCTCTTTGAAATCCAGCATGAGCAGTGAGCAGGATAAGGCAAATATCGGCGCGATTACTAGTAACAATAATCGGGACTGGATACTTAATTGCTGGAAGAATTGCATGGCGGCGGGTAATTCGGTTAATTCAATACGGCGGTGGATGCACGATGATGATTATCGCATATGGGTATTGCTAATGTCATGACATCCCCCCGTAATTCGTGTATAAGTCACAAGATTCCAACATCAAAAGTTTCACGGCGGCAAAGCCAGACTTGCAACTTGTTGGCTTGTTTTTTTGTAAAAAGAGTGTATTTGTTTTTTCATGATACAGCAAATTTATATCACAGATTACCTCTCCGATGCAGCCGCTGAAACGGCATCGCTCGTGCAGACGGTCATTGAACAGTGCCCCATGCTGTTAAAGGCTGACTGGCAAGTAAGTTCTGCTACACCATTGACTGCTTTGTTTTCAGCTTTGCACGCAAAGGATAAGCATATATCGGATAAAGCTTCAGCACCGATATCTGCAGTGTCAGCTCTACTGCGCGCGCGCAGCGATACAGTTAAAGATATGCCAGTGCTATGCCTGTTGCCGGTGCATCTCGGTTTGCAACGGGATACGTTTTCCTTGCAGGGTACCATCCGGTTATCACCCGAAGTGTATGCGTATTTAACCCAACGCTTGCAGCAACATTTTCAAGAAGACTTTATTGTGCACATTACACCAGAGCAACGACTCTGGTGGATACAACCTTTGCAACAGATGGATGTGCAATCGCCATGGCCGCAAGACTGCCTATATCAGCAGGCTTTCCAGTGGCAACCGCAAGGCAAGCATGCTTCACTTGTTCGCCAATGGACGAATGAAGTTCAGATGCTGTTGCATCAATTATCCAGTGAGGGCAATGTGACAACGTGGCCGGCGCAGTTAAACAGCTTATGGTTTGCCAGTGTGACGGAATTACCTAAGTGGCAACACTCAACGCAAACGATTTATGGCGTTGGTGACGTATTTGATGGCTTATCGGCCTGCCAGTTACCCGGATTGAAGCAATTATCAATAATTGAAGCACTTGGGCAGTCAATTCAGGGCGCATTAATGGTGGTTGACCGGGCTGATCAGGTTGACTGGAGTGTTCTTTGCCATGCTTGGCAAAAAGGCCACTTGTCACAGCTTGAAGTTGTGTTGCCGCTTGCCGAGCGCAGTGTGCGGATAAGCTATAAAAAAAGCCATCGCTGGCAATTCTGGCGTAAAGCCTATACCCTGGAAAGTCTGTTTGCGCATCTGGAAGCTTCATTGCCAAGCACTAAATTACCAGAGTCTATTTAATGACTTTAGTAAGTATTAATTTATGAAGATTCAGCAAAGACCATATTCAACCACATCATTTGAGGCCTTGCAGGCGCAAGGCTTGCCTGACTTATTGGCCCGGTTGCTGGCTGCCAGGACCGTCTCCGTCGATGACTGGTCCATGCAGGACATGCCGCACCTGCTTAAACCGCAAGCACTCACCGGTTGTGCCGAGATGTCCAGATTGCTGGCGGATGCGATACAGGCAAAGAAGCGTATCCTGATTATTGGCGATTATGATGCGGACGGTGCTACGGCTACCTGTATCGCCATGCGCGGCTTAGCCCTGATGGGCGCACAGGTAGATTTTCTGGTGCCAAACCGCTTTGAGTATGGCTACGGCTTAACGCCGGAGATCGTGGCTTTGGCCGCGAGGCAGCAGCCGGACGTGATTTTAACGGTAGATAATGGCATCGCCAGTATTGATGGCGTACTCGCTGCAAAAGCGCTGGGGATGCAGGTGCTGATCACCGATCACCATTTGCCGGCAGAACAAACACCGGTGGCGGATTGTATCGTGAACCCCAACCAGCGTGGCTGCGATTTCCCCAGCAAGCACCTGGCCGGGGTGGGCGTGATGTTCTATGTGTTGATAGGCCTGCGTGCCGAGTTGAAGCAGCGCGGTTTGCTCGCGGAGGATGCAGTCCACCTCGGCAGTTTGCTCGACCTGGTGGCGCTCGGTACCGTGGCTGATTTAGTCAAACTGGATGCCAATAACCGCATCCTGGTGCGGCAAGGTTTAAAACGTATCCGGCAAGGGCAGGCTTGCCCGGGGATACTGGCGATATTAAAACTGGCGGGGCGAAATTTTGAACAAGTCAGCGCACAGGATTTGGGGTTTTACGTGGGTCCGCGCCTGAATGCCGCCGGCAGGCTGGATGATATGACCATCGGTATCCGTTGCCTGTTGGCAGCGACGCCGCAGGAAGCCATGCAATATGCGCAGCAATTGCATGCGCTGAATGCCGAACGCAAACAGATCGAAGCCGAAATGCAGTGGGATGCCATGGCGGATCTTGAGCAGGATTTCCAGGATAGCCAGTATACGATCAGCGTATTCCAGCCCGACTGGCACCAGGGCGTGATCGGCATTCTTGCTTCCCGTATCAAAGAGCACTTCCACCGCCCGGTGATAGCATTTGCAGATGCCGGCGATGGCCTGATTAAAGGCTCCGGACGTTCGATTGCCGGTTTGCATCTGCGCGATGCTCTGGACTTGGTGACAAAATTACAGCCGGATTTAATCATTAAATTTGGCGGGCATGCAATGGCGGCAGGCCTTAGCATACGCGCTGAAGATTTCGGCCGTTTTAAACAGGTATTTGAGCAAGTAGTGCAACAGTTGATCACTGCAGAAATCTTGCAGCAGGTACTGGAAACCGACGGTGCCCTGGAAATAAAGGAAATGACCCTGCAGAATGCAGAAATCCTCAGTCACCAGGTGTGGGGGCAGGGTTTTCCGCCACCTTTGTTTTATGATGACTTTGAAGTAGTACAACAGCGCATTTTGGGCGAAAAACACCTCAAATTGCGTCTGCAAAAACAGGGTGCGCAGTTTGAGGCGATTTATTTCCAGCAGGCTGCTTTATTGCCAGAAAAAGTGACCCTGGCTTATGCATTGCAAATCAACGAATTTAATGGCGCCAGAAACCTGCAATTACAGGTGGTGCACGCCGAGATTGTTTGATTACATATCAAACAGCCTGGCGATAAGCCAGGTTTCAGCTTAAGTTTTCCGATTCAGCCAAGATTTAGCCTTAGGGCTAACCCCTTAAATACGGTAAAATACAGCCTTCATTCAAGAGGTTAAGCATGGCGCGTCCATTTAAAACACCTAAACCAGGTTCCCCGGCAAAACGTCAGTCTGCCACCCCGCCACCAGTTGTGGAAGTGGAAGGCGAAGATTCGGCTACTCCGGTACGTGCAGGGCATCGCTTGCATAAATTGCTGGCACTGGCAGGTTTTGGGTCGCGCCGCGATATGGAAACCCTGATTGGTAGCGGGCGCATCACCATCAATGGCCAGGTTGCGGTGGTAGGTGCTACGGTTGACGAGCACGATGTAATCCGTCTTGATAGCCGCATCCTGCATTTGCCGTTTGAACCTGAATTGCCGCAGATATTGCTTTACCATAAGCCAGAAGGTGAACTGGTCAGCCAGGACGACCCGGAAGGGCGCGCGACAGTATTTGATAAGTTACCCAAGATCAAGCAGGGTAAATGGATCGCGATTGGCCGCCTGGATATGAATACCAGCGGCTTGCTGATATTCACCAACTCGGGTGAACTGGCTAACCACTTCATGCATCCGCGTTATGAGGTTGAACGTGAGTATGCAGTGCGTATTCTGGGGGAGCTGACTGAAGACCAGTTAGCACAACTGAAACAGGGTATCGAGCTGGAAGATGGTCCGGCCAATTTCGAGAGCATTTATGCCACCGGTGGAGAAGGCGTTAACAAGTGGTACCAGGTCGTAATCAAAGAGGGTCGTAACCGCGAAGTCCGCCGACTGTTTGAAGCCTTCCATTTGCCGGTCAGCCGCCTGATGCGCGTACGTTTTGGCCCTATCAATTTACCGCCACGCCTGAAACGCGGCACCATGCTTAAACTGGAACAAAAGCAAGTGGTTGGTGTGCTGGAATGGGCTGGGCTGCCAGTGCCTAACAAACCGCTGAAACAGTTAAGTCCGCGTGAAAAAGACCGTGCGACCAGCGTATTCGTACCTAAAGTGCGTAAACAACGCCGTAGCCTGCTGGAAACAGCGAATGGCGCTACCCCAACAGAAAAACCTGCACGTCCGGCACCACCACCAGGCACACGCCGTATTCGTCAGGATTCAGATTTAAAACAGGCCTCGCGCCAGAATGCACGTGTGAACTCAGGCGCTAAAAAACGCAGCGACAGGGATCGTGGGCGCGGATAAGGCTCATAAATCCAAGCCTTTAATGGACGCTGTTTTAGTGGCAGCAGAAAAGTTAAACTGCCTGGAATAGTTGTAAAAAAAGCTCTACGAAATGTAGAGCTTTTATTTTTAAGCTAAAGCCTTATTCAGCGGGCAAGCCTGCTTCCAGCAGATCCTCTTTGGTCAGCATAAACACAAACTGGTCGCCGCCGCTGGTATCCAGCCAGGTAAATGGCAGGTCAGGGTACGCCTCATGCAAGGCATCGCGGTTGTGACCGATTTCGACTACTAGAACACCGCCATCATTAAGGTATTCACTGGCTTGCGTAAGCAGCGTGTGCGTATGGTCCAGGCCTGCATCGCCACTCCCTAATGCCAGTTGCGGTTCCTGACGATACTCTGCCGGTAATTCAGCCATGCTAGGCGCATCTACATAGGGTGGATTGCTGATAATGACATCATACTTCCTGCCCTTGAGCGCCGTGAACATATCAGACTGCACGGTCTGTACCTGATGCTCCAGCCCATAGCGTCCGATATTGATATTGCTGACCTCAATCGCATCCGGCGAGATATCGATCACATCGATATGCGCATTGGGGAAAGCCTCCGCCAGCAGCACACCCAGACAGCCGGAGCCGGTGCAAATGTCGGCGGCAGATTCCACCATTTCCGGAAACTCCACCCACGGCTGCAAACCATTTTCGAGCAATTCGGCAATAAATGAGCGCGGCACAATCACGCGTTCATCGACGTAGAATTTATATCCGCGTAACCAGGCTTCATTCACCAGGTAAGCAGTTGGCGTATGTTCGGTCACTCGTTTTTCTATTAATGTTGCCAGGTGCTGGCTTTCTTCAGAAGTCAGCCGCGCATCGAGAAAATTATCCAGCGTGTCATGCGGCAGATGCAAGGCACTCATGACCAGCCAGACGGCTTCGTCATAGCTGTTATCGGTGCCGTGACCATAAAAAATATCCGAGTTTTCAAAACGACTGACTGCGTAGCGCAGCCAGTCACGTATGGTTTGTAAAGTTTGTGTCATAGGTTTATTTTTTATTTCAGCAGCAATTGCCCCAGTAGTAATTGCATAGTCCGCTTGTAGGTCTCTTTTAAAGGCTCGATATCCGCTACGCCCACGCACTCATTCAATTTGTGGATAGTGGCATTTAATGGACCGAATTCAATGACTTCCTTGCAGATATCCGCAATAAAGCGTCCATCAGAAGTACCGCCTGTAGTGGACAATTCTGGCGTGATGCCATAACTCTGCTCAATCGCCTGGCTGATGGCGGCAACCAGCTTGCCACGCGGCGTGATATATGACTGGTTATGTTCCCAGTCCAGAGAGTAATCCAGTGCATGTTTATCCAGGATGGCATGTACGCGTGAACGCAAGCTGGCCTCTGAACTGCCTTGCCCGTCGACTTCAGGGCAGTAACGGAAGTTAAACAGGATCTCGACTTCACCAGGCACCACATTGGTCGCACCGGTGCCGCCATTCATATTGGAAATCTGCCATGAGGTGGGCGGGAAGTATTCGTTACCGTTATCCCATACCGTTTCCACCATGTCTTTAATCGCAGGCGCGACTAGATGAATCGGGTTTTTCACCAGGTGCGGGTAAGCGATATGGCCCTGGATGCCTTTCACGATTAATGTGCCGGACAAGGAGCCACGGCGGCCATTCTTGATCATGTCGCCCACCAGTTTGTTACTGGTCGGTTCGCCAACGATGCAATAGTCGAAGGTCTCGCCGCGTGCCTGTAAAGCTTCGACAACCTTGACCGTGCCTTCGATGGCGATTGCTTCTTCATCAGAAGTAATCAACAGGCCTATCGAACCAGGGTGGTCAGGATTCTCCGCAACAAACTCTTCAATACTGGTGATAAATGCCGCCAGTGAAGTTTTCATATCGGCTGCACCGCGCGCATACAGCATGCCGTCTTTGATGGTCGGTTCAAACGGTGGCGTGTGCCATTTATCCAGCGGGCCGGTAGGCACCACATCGGTGTGGCCGGCAAACACCAGCAGCGGGCTGCTAGTGCCGCGGCGGGCGTAAAAGTTGTCTACCTCGCCAAAACGCATACGTTCAATCTTGAATCCCAGCGGTTCCAGGCGCGCGATCATGGTTTCCTGGCAGCCGGCATCTTCCGGTGTCAGCGAGCGGCGTTTAAGTAAATCAATGGCGAGTTCCAGTGTTTTTGTCATGATGATCATTCTTTGGCAAAAAGTTGGGTGTAGTCGGTCTCGTTAAAACCAAGGGCGAGAATCTGATTGTTATCGACCAGTACCGGGCGTTTAATCACTGAGGTTTTATCCTGCATCAGTGGCAAGGCGCTGGCAGCGTCTGTCACGGCATTCTTTTCGGCATCACTCAGGTTGCGCCAGGTCATGCCACTGCGATTCACCAGCTTTTCCCAGGGTTGCTGGGTCAGCCATTGTTGCCCCGTTACGGCGTCTAATCCTAGTTTTTTAAAGTCGTGAAATTCGTAAGCGACTGCATGCTGATCCAGCCATGCACGTGCTTTTTTGACGGTGCTGCAATTGGGGATGCCGTAAAGTTTCATGGCGATAATTCTTGGTCAAAGAAACCATTTTACCAGCCAGCAGCAAAGGTGGAGTAATTAATTCGGTGGAGACCGCGCAGCGCTAAAGCGTTAGAACAGGCTTTTGGTGGTGGATTTCAACTGTAATTCACTGAACACATCAAACAGGAATTTTTGCTCAACCGGTTTGGAGAACAGGAAACCCTGCATCTGGTCGCAGTTGATGCTGACCAGTGCCTGGCGCTGTTCTTCGTCTTCCACACCTTCGGCGACCACGTTCAAATCCAGCGCATGGGCCAGTTTGACAATCGCTTCCACAATCGACAATGAGGTTTTTGAGGCAGCCACCCCTTTGGTCAGTGAGCGATCCAGTTTTACTTCGCTGATTTCCAGATCCTGCAGGTGAGTCAGGCTGAAAGGGTGCAGGCCAAAATCATCCAGCGAGATTTTCAATCCCTGCTTTTTAAAGTGGCGCAAAGTTTCTTTAAACTGCGATTGATGATGGATAGCCGTGGTTTCAGAGACTTCCAGTATCAGGTTGCGTGCTTCCACTTTATGCTCTTCCAGGATCGCTTGAATATGCGCATCCAGGTGCCTGTTCCTGAATTGCTGGTTAGATAGGTTCACGGAAATACTCAAGTCTATGCCGCGTTCCCTGGCCTGGCTGATAGTGCTGCAGGTTTGCGAAATCACCCAGGCATTGATTTCTTCAATCATGCCAAAGCGCTCGGCTGCCTCGATAAAATGCGTAGGCGACAGCAGGCCGCGGGTAGGGTGTTGCCAGCGTAACAGCGCTTCGGCACCATGGACCAGCCGCGTTGCCGCGTCTACCTTGGGTTGGAACAACAACCTGAATTCCTGCTCGGTAATGGCTTTCTTCAGCTCAATGCGCGTCTGCTGCATTTCGTCGGAAGCCTGCTCGATTTCGGCATCAAAGAAACGGTACTGGTTCTTGCCGTTTTCCTTGGCTTTGTACATCGCCGCATCAGCATTCAATTTGAGTTTTTGCAGATTGCCATCCTGCGGATACATGGAAATACCGATTGAACAGGAAATCTCGATGACGTGATTTTCAATCACAAACGTTTCGCGCAAGGAATCAATGATGCGCTGAATGACAGTGACCACACTCTGGTGATTCTCGATTTCGCTGAGTACCGCAATAAATTCGTCACCGCCTGCACGGGCCACGTAATCACAGTTGCGGATGGCATTGCTGATGCGTTTGGATACCTCGATTAACAGCAAGTCACCAATATGGTGGCCAAACTGGTCATTGACCGGCTTGAAGTGGTCCAGGTCAATATACGCCAGCGCCAGTGACTCGCCATTGCGGTCACAGCGTTTGGCATTGATCGCCAGGTGCTGGTTGAGCGCATCGCGGTTAGGCAGCTGTGTCAGCGGGTCGTAAGCCAGGAATTTTTTGCTGGCGCTTTGTGTGTTGCGGAAGGTCAGCTTGCTTTGAGCGAGATCCACATTGCGTTCGTAAAAAATCACCAGGATAAATGAGGTGATAAACAGCAAAACCGGTGCCAGGGTTAATAGCAGCACCAAGTAATTGCCTGCCTGGTCAGTTGGCTGGCCGATAAACATATTGTTATGCAATATGCTCAGGTTGATCGCCGCATGCGAAGCCAGGAAGCCCAGTGCGATTTCAATTGAGAACATCACTTTAAGGCGTTGCAGCGCTTTGCCTTCGTAGCCTTTGATCCACAGCATGGTGACAATCGCGAGCGCAGAAGTCAGGCAGGAAAGGAAGAACGCAAATAATGCAGTCCAGGTATCAATACGTGTATTGATGGCGCCGGCGCTGATCTGGTAGAAATAAGAAAGCAGGTAACCACTCAACGCAGCGGCCAGTGAGCCATATAACAGTTCCCGCAATGGCAGTTTCTTTTTGTTGACTGTGCTGAGTAGCGAAAGCGAAAGCATGTATGCGCATAACAGGCTGCCGACGAAGTCGACCGGATGTTCGGCAATTCTGGGGAAGTTATCGGCGGACATCTGGTAGCCGCAATGCAACAGGAACACGCCCAGGGCGACGATGATCGCATTTTTCCTGAGCAGGCTGTCATGGTCCTTGGCAGCCACCTTGCGCAGGCGATCTACCAGTTCAAACGCAAAATAGCACCCGATCACACTGAGTGTGAACAGAATCGGGATAAAAAGATGCGTTGTAGTCATAAATGAGTGATTCACGATTATTCTGATTGTTGGTGTTGTGACACTACTACTTGTACTGCTTGTGTTTTATAGCTTGAGCATGTTTCTGCTAATCTATTTCTCCATCCTGAAAAATCTCGTCTTCAAATGTTTCGTTAACGAGAATCACTTTTATAACGACTGTTTGCGCTGATAACTTGAGCTTGGTTGGCAAGTCTCAGCGCATAACTGTTTAAAGAGATTCCCGTTGCAGAATTTAGATACCGCGTAGCAATTCGTTGATGCCGACTTTGCTTAATGTTTTGGCATCGACTTTTTTCACGATCACTGCGCAATACAGGCTGTATTTACCATCGCTGGAAGGCAGGTTGCCGGAAACCACCACTGAGCCAGCTGGTACGCGGCCGAAATGCACTTCGCCGGTTTCGCGGTCATAAATCTTGGTAGATTGGCCGATGTAAACACCCATGGAAATCACGCAGTTATCTTCAACGACTACGCCTTCAACCACTTCTGAGCGTGCGCCAACAAAGCAGTTGTCACCAATGATAGTAGGGCCAGCTTGTACTGGTTCCAGCACGCCGCCGATACCTACGCCGCCTGACAAATGCACGTTTTTACCGATTTGTGCACATGAACCTACGGTTGCCCAGGTATCCACCATGGAGCCTTCGCCAACATAAGCGCCGATGTTAACGTAAGAAGGCATTAACACAGTGTTTTTGGCGATGAATGAGCCTTTACGCACGATGGCATTTGGCACCACGCGGAAACCACCGGCTTTGAAATCTTCTTCCGTGTAATCTGCGAATTTCGGGTCCACTTTGTCGAAGTAACGGGTAACGCCGTCAT
>JALDYP010000055.1:0-14073 GCA_032153875.1 Methylophilus sp. | reverse complement strand
TCTTTCCTCAAAAACAATCCTCTGGAGCATGACATGCGTTTGATTCTGCTGGGTGCACCTGGTGCCGGTAAAGGTACACAGGCCACTTTCATCAAAGAAAAATACAACATTCCGCAAATTTCTACTGGTGATATGTTACGTGCAGCGGTAAAAGCAGGCACTCAGCTTGGCCTGGAAGCCAAAAAATTCATGGATGAGGGCGGCCTTGTGCCGGATGAAGTGATTATCGGCCTGGTGAAAGAACGCATCAAAGATGCAGATTGCGCCAATGGTTTCCTGTTTGATGGTTTCCCGCGCACCATTCCGCAAGCGGAAGCGATGAAAAACGCTGGCGTCGCCATCGACTATGTCGTGGAAATCGATGTACCGGATGAAGCGATTGTTGAACGCATGAGCGGCCGCCGCAGCCACCCTGCTTCAGGTCGTACTTACCATGTCAAATTCAACCCGCCTAAAGCTGAGGGTAAAGACGATGTCACCGGTGAAGAGCTGGTACAACGTGAGGATGACAAGGAAGAAGTCGTGCTCAAGCGTTTGCAGGTCTATCACGACCAAACCGAACAATTGATTGGTTATTACTCTGACTGGGCGAAATCAGGTGTCGCCGGCGCGCCACAATACGTCAAGGTCAATGGCCTGGGTGAATTGAATGCGATTAAAGAAGAAATCTTTGCTGCATTGAAATAAGCTTAGCTTGAATTAAAAAGCCCGCATTTAGCGGGCTTTTATTTTACTCAGGAATTATATTGTTCTCACATTCCTAGAAGTCATAACGGATACCAGCAAACACCTGGCGCTGACGTCCTGCCACTTTACCGTCAACACGGCTAACCAGGTACTCTTTATCCGCAAGATTATGCCCGCTCATAAAATAAGTCAGCTTTGAACCAACAGGTTTAAAGTTAACCGACGCATTCAGCAAAGTGTAAGCAGGAATCCTGCCCTCTTCACCGCTAGAGACCTCAACTGTCGTATTGTCCGGATCGACATATTGCTGGCTGACATAATCCACACCGATGCGTGCATTGAAACCAATCGGATGCTCATAGCCAAAATTGAGGGAAGCAATGTCGCGTGGCGCATATGGCAAACGGTTACCGCTGGTGGTCTGATCCGTGTTTTTCTCAAACTTGGCAGTAAACAGGTTTGTGTAATTACCGGCAATGTAGAAATTATGCGGAGTGTCATAAATCCTGCCGAAATCTATGCGCCCTGCCAGTTCCACACCGGTCATTTGCGATTTTCCGGCATTGACAAAATTACCCGCAGTTCTTTGGATCACAATCTCGTCAAAATCGACATTAAACAATGTGGCCTCAAAGCCAACCCCTTTGAAATAGGAAGATCTGATGCCGATTTCCGTATTGGTGCTTTCTTCGGCTTTTGTACTACTGATCGCATCCGGGCCAGCTAAAGCATCAAAGTCAATATCTCGTGAAGGCCTTGGTGGTGCAAATCCCCTGTGTATCCCTGCAAAGAGGGTCGTGTTCGCAATCCCATTCCATGTAGTCCCTATGCCTGGCAACCACACTGTCTGGCTGTTGGTTTTAGCAAACCCTTGTGGATCCCCTTCTGCTTGTAGCACATTGATTTTCTTTTTGTAATCTTCAACACGCAAGCCCGGAGTTAATGTCCAGTCACCCAGGTAAAAAGTATTTTGCGCATAATAAGATTTCGCTTCGATATCGATACGGATATCTTCCCTGAAATCACCGAATGCCTTGGCGTAAGACAAACTTTGTGCACGAGGATCACCATCCCTGAACTGTTGACGTTTGTTACCTTCTTCATGGTATCTAAAACCAACTACAGCACTACTTTCAATACCAAACAGACTGTGCTTAATATCCAGACGCGGTTCAAAACCATAGTAATCATAACTTCTAGGGCGATGGCGACCGCCACACTGCTCGGCATTGGCTACCGTTGCAGCCCCTAATCCAGTACACCTGTCCATGACAGAAACGCCGCCTAAGCTACCAGGCTCGTTGATTTGCCTGAACGAAGTTCTGAATGCATCAACATAATAGGCATTGGTGGTTAAAGTAGCGTTAGGATTGATATCGAATATATGTTGCAATTGCAATGACTTGCGCTGGTATTCAAAGCGGTCATTTTTGCCAGTCGGCGCCTGGTATTTGTCTTGTGCATATTCCACTGCACCCAAGCCGGTTTCAGAGACATGCGAATCTTCCTCGTAGTAACCGACTTTTGCGATGATTCTCTGGCTTTCAGTCAGGTTTAACTGGCCTTTCACCATCAGCTCACGCATTTCAAAGTCATGGTTCTTGCGGATACCATCGCCTTTTTTCTGTATCGCATCAATCATGATGCCGCCTTGCTCACCACCCACACCAAGGTTTGCGGCAAAGCCAGTGAAATCGTTGTTACCCACCATACCGGTCACACTGCCTTCAAAACCGTTTTTCGGCACTGGCTTGGTCACAAAGTTAATCATGCCGCCAACCGTCTGCGGGCCATACAAAATCTGGCCTGAGCCTTTCACCACTTCAATGCGCTGTACGCGTTCAATCGGCGTGGTGTAATGTGCGGAAGGATCTCCATATGGGCCCAGGAACAATGGCATGCCATCTTCCATCAGCAATGTGCGTGATGTACGTCTTGGATCCATCCCCCTGACGCCAATATTCACGCCCAGGCCAAAAGTGTTTTCGCCCACGATGTGCACGCCGGGCACATTATTAATCGCCTCCTGAATGGAAAATGGTCTACGCTCATTCAGGGCTTTTTCATCAACGACACTATACGAGCCAGGTACCGTCTCCAGCCGATCCGGCAAAATGCCTTTCACGACGACTGAATCTACTTCCAAACTATCAGCTCGATTACCCTGTGGTTCTGCAGATACGCTTGCTACATCGACACCCATTGCCAGTGCTGTGGCAGCAACTATGATTTTTTTATTATGTGTGTACATCCTCTTATTCCTCTTCTTGTAAAAAATTACGGAAAGGAATAAGCAACATTTACACCAATGTATTTTAATAATAATTATCTCATTGATTTATTTACGCAAATATAATTTCCATTCTGGGCAAACCAGGGAAAACTCGTGCGAAGATTGGTTGATAAAAGCCGAACCAAACGTTGGTTGGTTCATATCAACCTCAATCGTTACTTAGATCAACTTGGTCCACTCCCTGCACACCACCTGCAACAGGGTTCTCAGGTATAATTACTTTTTTAGTAATCGCGTCCCGATCCCATGCAACAGCAGTATCCATTTAAAGAAGTCGAACAACAGGCACAGCAATTCTGGGGCGCCAGACAAAGCTTTTTAGCGAAGCCTGAAAGTACCAAACCAAAATACTACTGTTTGTCCATGTTTCCTTACCCTAGCGGTAAGCTGCATATGGGCCATGTACGCAATTACACCATTGGCGACGTACTCAGCCGCTACCACCACATGAAAGGTTTTAACGTGTTGCAACCTATGGGTTGGGATGCGTTTGGCCTGCCGGCAGAGAATGCGGCGATCCAGAACAAAGTACCACCTGCGCAATGGACGTATGACAATATTGCCTACATGCGCAAACAATTACAGTCACTGGGATTTGCCATCGACTGGAGCCGTGAACTGGCGACCTGCCAGCCTGAATATTACAAATGGAACCAGTGGCTGTTCCTGCGTATGCTGGAAAAAGGCATCGCTTATAAAAAGACCCAGGTCGTGAACTGGGATCCGGTTGACCAGACCGTACTGGCGAATGAGCAAGTGATTGACGGCCGCGGCTGGCGCACGGGTGCGCTGGTTGAGAAACGCGAAATCCCGGGCTATTACCTGAACATTACCGGCCACGCCCAGCAACTGCTGGATGACCTGGATAAACTGCCCGGCTGGCCAGAGCGTGTGAAAACCATGCAAGCCAACTGGATAGGCAAAAGCACAGGCGTGCGGTTCGCATTTACGCACGGCATCACCAGTGCCGACGGCAAACTGATTGATGACGGCAAATTGTGGGTGTTCACCACCCGCGCCGATACCATTATGGGCGTGACTTTCTGCGCGGTCGCTGCCGAGCATCCTATTGCTACCCATGCTGCCCAACACACTCCTGCCCTGCAGGCATTCATCGATAAATGCAAGCAAGGCTCGGTGATGGAAGCCGATATGGCAACCATGGAAAAAGAAGGCATGGATACTGGCCTGACCGTGACGCATCCGATCACTGGCGAACAAGTGCCGGTATGGGTCGGCAACTACGTGCTGATGACGTATGGCGAAGGCGCCGTGATGGCAGTGCCGGCACATGACGAACGTGATTTTGGCTTCGCCCACAAATACAAATTGCCGATCAAACAGGTGATCAGCGTGATTGACCAAACCTTTGACAGCAGCGCCTGGCAGGAATGGTATGGCGAGAAAAGCAAAGGGCTTTGCATTTACTCCGGCAAATACAACGACCTCAACTATGCGGAAGCAGTCGATGCGGTGGCTGCAGACCTGGCAGAAAAAGACCTGGGCGGCAAACAGACCAACTGGCGCCTGCGTGACTGGGGTATTTCCCGTCAGCGCTACTGGGGCTGCCCTATCCCTATCATCCATTGTGAAAGCTGTGGCAGCGTACCGGTGCCGGATGACCAGTTACCGGTCAGATTGCCTGAAGACTGTGTGCCGGATGGTTCCGGCAACCCGCTCAACAAGCGTGAAGATTTCCTGAATTGCGCCTGCCCAAGCTGTGGCAAACCGGCCAAGCGCGAAACCGACACCATGGATACCTTTGTCGATTCCAGCTGGTATTACGCACGTTATGCGTCAGGCTTCAGTGCTGACACCATGGTCGACGCGCAAACCAACCACTGGATGCCGGTAGACCAGTATATCGGCGGCATCGAACACGCGATCTTGCACCTGCTGTATTCGCGTTTCTGGAGCAAGGTCATGCGTGACCTCGGCCTGGTCAATTACGATGAACCGTTCGCCAACCTGCTCACCCAGGGCATGGTGCTCAACCATATCTTCTCGCGCAGGACTGCAAAAGGCGGTATTGAATACTTTGCACCGGAAGAAGTTGAACTGGTGCAGGATGACAACGGCAAGATCACCGGCGCCAAACTGGTCGCCGATGGCTCGACCATTGATTACCAGGGCATAGGTACGATGTCCAAATCCAAACGTAATGGCGTCGATCCACAATCACTGATTGAACAGTACGGTGCTGATACCGCACGATTCTTCATGATGTTTGCCGCGCCGCCGGAACAAACCCTGGAATGGTCCGACAGTGGCGTCGAGGGCTCGCACCGTTTCCTCAAACGCGTCTGGAATTACGGTTACATGCTATCCGAAACCCAGGCAGGTGAAATGCCAAACAAGCTCACAGGTGAACTGGCTAATCAGCGCCGTGAAATCCACACTGTGTTGAAGCAAGCGAATGTTGACCTGGCAAAACTGCAATTCAATACCGTTGCCTCAGCGTGTATGAAAATACTGAACACGCTGGAAAAAGTACAAAAGGACGCAGAAAAAGACTGGCAGGCAGTCGCTTTTGAAGGCTACAGCATCCTGTTACGCGTGCTGTCACCTATCGCGCCGCATATCTCGCAAGTGATGTGGCAGACCTTAAACCTGGGTGAAGATATCCTGGCTGCCAAATGGCCTGAGCCAGCTAACTCGGCACTGGTGCAGGACGAAGTTGAATACGTCGTGCAAGTGAACGGTAAATTGCGCGGCAGTATCAATATACCGAAAAGCATGGCCAAAGAGCAAATTGAAGCCACCGCCGTCAATCAGGACTTTGTACAAAAATTCCTCAATGAAGGCAGCGTCAAAAAAATCATTGTCGTGCCTAACAAATTGATTAATATCGTTGTCGCTTAGCTAATTAGCGTTGAACATCGTAGAAAGGATGACCATGCTGCATTCCCGCCTGACACCATTTTCGCTGACCCGGTTTTCATTAACCAGTATTCTGCAAAATTGTGGCTGGCTGGTATTAATCGCAGCGTTGACGTCTTGCGGTTTTCAGTTGCGCCAGCCATCGCCAATTGCGTTCAAGACTATTCATATTTCAGGTAGTGCCTCTATTACCAAGCCGCTTGTCAAAGCGCTAACTGAGCAGGGTATTAAAATAGCCGATAGTTCAGAAGATGCCGACTTGCAAATCGAGTTATTGAAGGAAGAAAACGAGCAACGTATCCTTTCCTTGAGCGGTACAGGTGTGGTACGTGAATATGAATTATATTACCGCGTGCATTACCGCACCAAAGCGGCAGACGACCGGATCTGGTCACTGCCACTGATCATGGAAAGCCGTCGCGACTATACCTACAACGATGCCAATTTGCTCGCCAAACAGCAGGAGCAAAAAATGCTGACCGACAGCATGCAAACAGACGTGTTAAACGGTATTATGCGCCGCCTGTCGGCATTGAAAAAAGCCGAGTAACTCTTATGCGCATCCAGGCTGCGCAACTGGCGCAACACCTGCCACCCAAGCAGCACCTGTACGTGCTGGCAGGTGACGAGCCGCTTTCCATTACCGAATCCATTGATCGAATTCGCGCCGCAGCCCGCCAGAATGGCGCCCAGGAACGCGCCAGTTTCACGGTAGAGCGCTATTTCAACTGGGGGCAGGTCAGCCAGTTTTTGCAGAGCTTCTCGCTGTTTGCCGAGCAACGTATCCTCGAGATCAATATCCCGACCGGCAAACCCGGTGTTGAGGGTGGCAAAGCCTTGCAACAGTTAGCTGAGTTACCTGCAGCAGATACCACGATTATCATCACACTGCCCGCGCCAGACCGCGACATGACTAACAGCGCCTGGTATGAAGCACTGTTACAACAAGGCATAGTGTTGATCCATAACCAGGTGCCGCTGGCGCAATTACCAGACTGGATAGGTCAACGCCTGGCGCTGCAACAGCAGACCGCGGATGAAAGCTCGCGCCGCTTTATTGCGGAACAGGTCGAAGGTAATTTACTGGCAGCGCATCAGGAAATCCAGAAACTGGGATTGTTATACCCTGCCGGCCCGTTGACTGAAGAAGCGATCAGGCAATGTGTCCTCAATGTGGCACGTTTCGATGTCTCGCAATTGGGCGAAGCCATGTTGCACGGCGACCAGAGCCGCATTCTGCGTATTATTGAAGGCCTGCGTGAAGAGGGCGAAACCGCCGTCACCGTGATGAACCCGCTGGTATGGTTATTCCGCCCGCTCCTGCAAGTCAGGCTGGCGATGCAAAGCGGGCACTCCATGCAAAACGCACTGACCCAGGCCAGGCTGTTTGGCGACCGCCAGCAATTAGTTAAGCGCGCATTGGAATTTTTACCGCAAAAACATATCGAAGCTGCACTGCAAAAACTGTCAGATATTGACCGCATTGCCAAAGGTGTAGGCGATGGCGATGCCTGGCTTGAATTATCGCGTTTATGTACCGGCATCGCCAGGATGGCTGCCAGTAAATCTGCGAAGGCAGGGGCCGCGAGAGGACGCTAACATTCAGGGTGACATGGTTTAGGATAAAATAACAACTTATGGATATTAAACACTACATGAAAGAACTGGGAGAGCAGGCACGAGCCGCCTCCCGTTTGATGGCGAAGGCTGATACCAACACCAAGAACCAGGCCCTGCGCAATATTGCCGGCCTGATCCGCCATCATGAAAAAGCCCTGCTCGCGGCCAACCAGCAAGACCTGGATGCGGCAAAAGCCAACGGCATGGAAGCCGCCATGCTGGACCGCCTGGCATTGAGCGAAAAATCGGTTGCGACCATGGCTGAAGGCTTGGAGCAGATCGCCAGCCTGGCTGACCCTATCGGCGAAATGAGCAATTTCAAATACCGCCCTTCCGGCATCCAGATCGGCCAGATGCGCGTACCGCTGGGCGTGATCGGCATTATTTACGAAGCCCGCCCGAATGTCACGGTGGATGCGGCTGGCCTGTGTATCAAGTCCGGCAATGCCTGTATCTTGCGCGGCGGCTCTGAAGCTATTCACTGCAACCAGGCGCTGGCTAAACTTGTGCATCAGGGCCTGGCACAAGCTGGTTTGCCACAAGCGGCGGTACTCGTTGTCGAAACCACAGACCGCGCAGCCGTGGGTGAACTGATCACCATGAAACAATATGTCGATGTGATCGTGCCACGTGGCGGCAAAGGCCTGATCGAGCGCATCAGTAATGAAGCGCGCATTCCGGTGATCAAACACCTGGATGGCAATTGCCACGTCTATGTAGATGACGAAGCGGATTTAGATAAGGCTCTGCGCATTCTGGAGAATTCCAAAACCCAGCGCTTGGGTACCTGCAATACTGCCGAGTCGCTGCTGGTTGCGCGCAGCATCGCCAGCACCGCCTTGCCTAAGCTGGCCGAGATGCTGATAGCCAAAGGGATCGAAATACGCGGTTGCGAAGAAACGCGCGCACTGGTGCCACAAGCGGTAGCTGCAACTGAACAAGACTATTACACCGAATACCTGGATGCGATCATTTCCTGCAAGGTGGTGAGCGGACTGGAACAGGCGATTACACATATCAACCAGCATTCCAGCCAGCATACCGAAGCGATTGTGACCGAGAACTACACCAAAGCGCGCCAGTTCCTGCGTGAAGTGGATTCCAGCAGCGTGATGGTCAATGCCTCTACCCGCTTTGCCGATGGTTTTGAATATGGCTTTGGCGCCGAAATCGGTATTTCTACCGACAAACTGCATGCGCGCGGACCGGTGGGCCTGGATGGGCTGACTTCTTTGAAGTATATAGTCCTCGGTGACGGCCACGTCAGGGCATAAAAAATTGCATGAATCGAGCGCTTCACGGCGTTGCGCGGTGCTCGAAATCCTCATGTACTATCTGTACATTGCGGTTTCTGCGCTCCGTGCGCCTTGTGCTGGCACTCGATTGATGCAATTTGGACATTGATTGATGCGCCGAAAATTATGCGCTTTTTAATGATTATTTCGGATGCAGCGCAAGGCGCACGGAGCGCAGTAAACGAGATAGTACACACTGTACAGCGAGTTTAATAGCACCGCGCAACGCCGCGATGCGCCGGAAGAATCATTAAAATGGAAATCATCGGACTTTTCGGCGGCACATTCAACCCCATCCACAACGGCCATTTGGTGTTGGCGCAAAGTGTGCTGAACACCCTGCATTGCAGCCAGATCCGTTTTATACCTGCCGCGATTCCACCACATAAGGCAGTGCCTGCTGTCACAGCGCAACACCGCGCGAACATGGTGCAGCTGGCAATTGCAGACCATCCTGAATTTACGCTGGATACCTGCGAGCTGGATCGCCAGGGACCGTCGTATACCATAGAAACATTGCATCTGCTACGCCACCGCCTGCCGGATCAATCGTTGTGCCTGATCATGGGGCAGGACAGCTACCTGAAACTGCCTACCTGGCACCGCTGGCTGGAGCTGCTCGATTACAGTCATTTACTGATCGTCCACAGGGCAGATGTGGAGCACACATTACAGCCGCATGCGGAACACGAAAACAAGCTGGTGGATATCGCCCAGGCACCACAACAATTTGCCGCACAAGCGCATGGTTTGATCAGTTACCTGCCCGTCACGCCTCCGGCTGTCTCTTCTACGGCCATTCGCGACGCATTCGGTAAAGGCGAAGCGAACTCAGTCGAGGGCATCCCTGAAAATGTCATGCACTACATTCAAGAGAACCACCTCTATCAATCCGGAAAGCTTTAAAAGAAAAAGCCCGGGAACTTCCCGGGCTTTTTGATGGCCTGTTGTGGCCTGGAAACTCAGCAAACAAGCATTAATGATGCGCAGCCGCGCCTAGCAATTTACTTAATGCTTTTGTATTTAGCTCGCCGTTGGCGTCATTCAACTGTTTCAAAATCTCTTCTTTGCGCGCAGTGAACTTCACTGCCAACCCGCGCAGATCAAGCTCTTTTGATTCACGCACTTCAGGGAACATTTCTTCCTCTTCTTCGTCCACGTGATGGTTGATGTACTCACCTAACACCGTTACTTTGGCATCGTACATAGGATCCTCAGGATCCATCGCCTGGATCTGTGCCATTAACTCTTTAGCACTTTCATGCTCGACAATGCCCTCATTAATCATGTCATCATCATTCGTAGCTGCACGTGCGCCAGGGTAAAAAATTTCCTCTTCTGCAATCGTATGTGCAATCAGCTCAACACAAATCTTGTTGGTCATTTTTAGTTTACCTTTGATGTCGCCCTTTTCAGCCAGCTTATCAAACTGTTTAAACATTTTCTTCACTTCATCATGGTCATTTTTCAGCAGTACGATGACATCGTGTTTCACTGTTTGTGTTGCTGCACGTTTGCCTGCTGAGACATTTTTAGATTGCTCGGTTGACGCTGTTCTCATGGTGTTCTCCTGGTAAGGGTGAGTTAATTAAATTTCGCAATGTAATTACGCTGTTTAACCAGCGTTGTTTTATTAGGGTCAATCATGCGGATTTAATTTGAAACAGGCCATGCAAGTGTGGCTGAATTTTCTGTAGGAAAACTCAGACATTTCTTTTTTTATTATTGTTTTGTCTCGTTAACTACAATGAAGTAAAAAATATTATTACCAATACATCCTTTTACATACACTCGCGGCAGACAATCACATAGAATTCAACTTTACTTCAGTCACGGCCATGCTAAAGCATTTCAAGGAAAGAAGATGGGATTAAAACGCTTAACCGCATCCCGTGTACACAGGGTTAAACAGTGGATATCATGCGCTGGCAGCATTGTTTCCATACTGGCTGTTTCAACAATCGCTTTAGCAGAAGAAATATTATCCAACCACTTTCCTGAAGCCAGCCTCACCCAATCCATCCCGCTTTCAGAAGAAGAGAAAAGCTGGATTCAACAACACCCGACTGTCAGGGTAGCGGTCAAAAATGGCTGGATGCCCATCGAGTTTCAACTGGAAAACCAGAAACACGCCGGCATTTCAGTGGATTACCTGCAGCAAATCAGCCTGCTGACCGGGCTGACGTTTACCATCGTTGATTACAAACCCAATATCAACAGCAACGAAGCTGAGGTGGTCACAGGCATCCGTGACAAGCGCAAACCACTTGGATTTCAGCTGGTAGCCACACCTTATCTTGATGTCACCAATGCGATTTATGTCGCCGCTGGCAGCACGCTTAGCCCAGGCAACACCAACCTTAACCAGCTCTCGCAAAAAAAGGTCGCCGTATTTAAAAACGGGCCGGTGGCACAGGAGCTGAAAGCCACCGTACCGGATATCAATATCAGGTTATTTGCGATTGCGGATGATGCCTTTGAACAGCTTGAATCCCATGATGTAGATGCCTACATCGGTAACGAACTGGTGCTGGATTACCATATTGCGTACCACAAGATCAAGTCCATCAAAAAAAGCGGCACCACACCCATCACCAGCAAAATCTACATGGCCGCCAGCGATGAACATGTTTTGCTGCAAAGCATATTGAATAAAGCCATCTTGCAAATCGGCACCAACCCGCCCGAGATTTTGAACACCTGGAAAATCAAGCCCGAGAATCCATTTATCAAATACCTGATGGCGACGATTTCTTTTTTTGCGGTGGTGCTACTGTTTCAGTTGATCAAGCTATATAGATCGAGCAAAAAACAGGCGAGTGAAGCCGAGCAGAAAATCTGGTTCCAGGCCAACCATGACTTTCTCACCCGGTTGCCCAACCGTTACTTCCTGAAAACCAAACTTTCAGAAGCACTGCATCAGTCCGAAATCAGCCTGAACAAGATAGGTGTCATCATTATCGACCTGGATAATTTCAAGGAGATTAACGACACCGCCGGTCACGCGATTGGTGATGAAGTGTTGATTAAAGTGGCTGATCGCATTAAACAAATCATCACTCCACCAAATATCATCGCCCGCTTTGGCGGTGATGAGTTCCTTATCCTCATGCTCGAAAATCCCGACGAAGCGGCCTTGCATGCTTTCTGTGCCGGGCTGATCGAGGTGATGGAAACACCGTTCAAGATCCAGCAAAAGTCCTTTCTGGTCTCTACCAGCATAGGCGCCTCGCTGTTTCCGGACAACAGCCGCCATGTGGAAGAACTGATCATGTTTGCCGATGAAGCCATGTACCAGGCCAAAAGGACAGGCAAAAACAAATTCATCCTGTTCAACGAAAACATGCATGATGTGTTCACCAAACGCACCCTGTTGGGCAATGAATTACGGCACGCAGTCGAAAGACATCAGCTATACCTGCAATACCAGCCTATCTTCAACCTGCACAACCAGCGCTGCGAAAAAGTGGAAGCCTTGCTGCGCTGGTATCACCCTGAATTTGGCACCGTGCCACCAAACGCGTTTATCAGTATCGCGGAAGAGAACGGCTGCATTATTGAGCTGGGCGAATGGGTGTTCCAGCAAGTGCTTGGCGATTTCAACAAAATTGCCAAACACTTTGGCGACATAGAAATATGCATCAACTTATCGCCGATTCAATTTGCCCAATCAGAATCCATAGCTCAATTTATTACCAGTATCAATAGCATGGGCATTCCCGGCGCGCATTTCTGTTTTGAGATCACCGAAGGCCTGTTGCTGGAACCTTCCAATAACGTGATTGATAACCTGGGCAAGATTAACGAACATGGCATCCGGCTGGCGCTGGATGATTTTGGCACCGGCTACTCTTCGCTGGCTTACCTGAATAAATTCAAGATAGATTACGTCAAGATCGATAAATCGTTTATCAGCAATATCACCAATAACCCTAACGACCTGGCCTTGTGCAAGACCATTATTTATATGGGTAAACAGCTGAATATCAAGCTGATTGCAGAAGGGGTGGAAACGCTGGAACAAGAGAATTTGCTGAAGGAAATGGCCTGCGATTACTCACAGGGTTTTTACCGCGCCAGGCCACTTACCATCCGTGATTTATCGGTGGCAGTATAAGCTTTTAACGAGGACGCCGGGCCAGAAACTGGTCCAGTTGCTTGGCAAACGCGTGGCGGTCTGATGATTGCATGGCACTCGGGCCTTCGGTTTCTATACCGCTAGCCCGTAGTGATTCCATAAAGTCACGCATCGCCAATCGCTCACGGATATTTTCAACTGAATAAAACTCACCGCGCGGATTCAGGGCGTGACCGCCCTTCTCTATGACTTGCGCCGCCAGCGGGATATCGGCAGTAATCACCAAGTCTCCCGCAGTGAGCGCTGCCACAATCTCGTTATCGGCGACGTCGAACCCTTTGGCGACTTGCATAGACTTCAGGTAGGGCGATGGCGGCACAAATAACAATTTATTGGCAACCAGCGTAGTGGGAATTTTGGCGCGGTCAGCGGCGCGGAACAGGATCTCCTTGATCACCACCGGACACGCGTCAGCATCCACCCAGATATGCATTAACGCGCTTTCGGGTTTTGCCTGGTTGAATTGGCACCTGGCCTGGGTGTAAACAACGCCCCTTGTGGCTTGTTGCCACCTTGTGACCTGTTACCTTGTAATTGACCAGCGTTCTGGCTGCCCCCTTGAGCATTCGCACCCTGGCGATGTTGCGCAGGCTTATTCGCCTGGTTGCCATTGCGTTGGCCTGTATTACCCTGTGCTGGCCTGTTACCGTCACCTTGTGCCGGACGTTGACCATTCGGCTGTGACTGACGTTGCTGTGGGGACTTCTGGTTATTCGTATTGCCAGCAGATTTCTGTTGACCCTGACGGCCATTATTTTGTCCCCGTGAATTCTGCCCGCGAGGATGCTGTCCGCGTGGCGGACGATCCGGCTCTTCACTTCCCTTTTCCGGCGCAACAAAACCTTCTACCGGCACACGAGGAATCTCGCGCTTGATCAGGCGCTCAATGTCTTTCAACAATTTGAGTTCTTCACGGTCCACCAGCGAGATCGCAGCGCCGCTGGCACCGGCGCGGCCGGTACGTCCTATGCGGTGCACATAATCTTCCGGCACGTTAGGCAATTCAAAATTCACCACTTGCGGCAGTTGATCGATATCCAGCCCGCGTGCGGCGATATCCGTTGCCACCAGTGCCGGAATCGTGCCCGCTTTAAACTCGGCCAAAGCCGCAGTCCGCGCATTCTGGCTCTTGTTACCGTGGATCGCCATCGCCGGGATAC
>JALDYP010000100.1:0-3102 GCA_032153875.1 Methylophilus sp. | reverse complement strand
GCCGCAGTCCGCGCATTCTGGCTCTTGTTACCGTGGATCGCCATCGCCGGGATACCGTCTTTTACCAGCTTTTCCGCCAGGCGGTTGGCACCATGTTTGGTACGCGTGAAAATCAGCACCTGCTTCCAGTCGTTCTGTTTGATCAGGTGGCTGACCATCGCGCGTTTATGCGCCTGCGGCACCATGTGCACACTCTGTTCAATCAGCGCATTCGACGCATTGCGGCGCGCCACTTCCACCAGGTCAGGCGCATTCAGCAGATTGTCTGCCAGTTGCTTGATCTCGTCAGAAAACGTAGCTGAGAACAACAGGTTCTGGCGTTTTTTAGGCAACAAAGCCAGCACTTTTTTTATGTCATGGATAAAGCCCATATCCAGCATACGGTCGGCTTCATCCAGCACCAGGATTTCAATACCGGATAGATCCAGCGCCTTCTGTTGCACCAGATCCAGCAAACGACCCGGTGTTGCGACCAGGATATCCACCGGCTTGCGCAGACGGTTGATTTGCGGATTCACGCCCACACCGCCAAATACCACCATGCTTTTCAGCGGCAGGTACTTACCGTAGGTAGTGACAGATTCGCCAATTTGCGCCGCCAGTTCACGCGTCGGTGAAAGAATCAGGCAGCGAGGCTTGCCGGCAGGCGTATTGAAAGGGTTTTCAGATAAGCGGTGCAAAATCGGCAAGGTAAAACCAGCCGTTTTACCGGTACCGGTTTGCGCACCTGCGAGCAGATCGCCGCCTCGTAAAACATAAGGGATAGCCTGCGCCTGGATAGGCGTAGGAATGGTGTAGCCTGCATCGGCAATCGCGCGCTGCACAGGCTCGCATAAATTTAAATCAGCAAACGTCACGTTTGCAGGAGTATTGTTTTCTATGGACAAAGTAATTCACTTATAGAGTGTGCGTGGTGCATATTCAAAATGGCCACGCAACAAATTATTGGGCGTTGGTCTGTTGCTAGTCGCAACACCAATCTGGACAAACGAAGATTATATTTAGAGATTATGACAAGGCCGCTGTGAGGATTGGTAGTTCACAGGGTGTAGACATTATACGCTCTATTCCGCGATTTCTAATGATTGCAATATATTTAGATGCCTAACCCATCAAATGAACTGCTTAGACAAATTTCGCCCGCGCCGCATGCAGCTTCCTGTAGCTATCGATTAGTCGCTGATGCCTGTCCAGCCCTTCCAGCTTCATACTGGTAGGTGTCAGGCCGTAGAAGCGCACGCTGCCATCAACTGAGCCGATCACCGCATCCATCCTGGCATCGCCAAACATCTTGCGGAAGTTGGTTTCGTAATCGCCTAGTTCCAGCTCATCATCCAGCATCACTTCCAGCACGACATTCAGTGCCTGGTAAAACAGGCCGCGTTCGAGTGAGTTATCGTTATATTGCAGGAAAGCACCGACCAGTTCCTGCGCTTCTTCAAACTGCTGCAAGGCCAGATTGATCAGCAATTTCAATTCCAATACAGTCAGCTGGCCCCAGTCGGTGTTTTCGTCGAACTCGATGCCGATCAGAGTCGCAATATCGCCATAATCATCCAGCTCGTTGTTTTCCAGGCGGTCCAGCAATGCTTCGAGGCTGGCATCGTCCAGGGTATGCAAGTTGAGGATATCCTCACGGAACAATAAAGCTTTATTGGTGTTATCCCACACCAGGTCTTCTATCGGGTAAATCTCCGAGTAATCCGGCACTAGGATACGGCAGGCAGTTGCGCCTAGCTGGTCATACACGGCGACATAAGCCTCTTTGCCCATCTCAGCCAGCATGCCAAACATGGTCGCGGCTTCTTCGGCATTGGCATCGTCACCCTTACCTGAGAAATCCCATTCCACGAATTCGAAATCGGCTTTCGCGCTGAAAAAGCGCCACGAGACGATTCCGCTCGAGTCGATAAAGTGTTCTACAAAATTATTCGGCTCCGTCACCGCTTCACTGGCAAAGGTCGGTTGCGGCAGATCATTCAGGCCTTCAAAGCTGCGGCCTTGCAGTAATTCGGTCAGACTGCGTTCCAACGCGACTTCCATGGTCGGGTGCGCGCCAAATGAGGCGAATACACCGCCGGTGCGCGGGTTCATCAGGGTCACACACATGACCGGGTATTGCCCGCCCAGCGAGGCATCTTTCACCAGCACAGGGAAACCCTGCTCTTCAAGCCCCTTGATCCCGGCCACCACGCCAGGATATTTCGCCAGCATTTCCTGCGGCACATCCGGCAACGCGATTTCGCCTTCGATGATTTCGCGTTTCACCGCGCGCTCAAAAATCTCGGATAAACATTGCACCTGTGCTTCCACCAGCGTATTGCCTGCACTCATGCCATTGCTGACAAACAGGTTTTCCACCAGATTGGTCGGGAAATACACCGTTTCGCCATCCGACTGCCGCACAAACGGCAGCGAGCAGATACCGCGCTCGGCATTACCGGAATTGGTGTCTATCAGGTGCGAGCCACGCAACTCGCCATCCGGGTTGTAAATCTCCAGCGTGTATTCGTCGAGTATCTCTTTCGGCAGCGCATCCTTGCGGCCAGGCTTGAACCAGCGCTCGTTAGGGTAATGCACAAATTCCGCATTGGCGATCTCTTCGCCCCAGTACGAGCCGGCATAAAAATGGTTGTTACTCAGCCGCTCTATATACTCACCCAGCGCCGACGCCAGCGCGCTTTCCTTGGTTGATCCTTTACCGTTCGTGAAACACATAGGTGAGTGTGCATCGCGGATATGCAGCGACCACACGTTAGGCACGATATTGCGCCACGAAGCGATCTCGATCTTGATGCCCAGCCCGGCCAGCACACTGGTCATATTGGTAATGGTTTGTTCCAGCGGCAAGTCTTTGCCGGTGATATACGTTTGCGACTCTGCCGCTGTATCCACCGTCAGCAACGCCTGTGCATCGGCGTCTAAATTAGCCACTTCTTCAATAATAAAATCTGGCCCCGCCTGTACCACTTTTTTCACGGTACAGCGGTCAATCGAACGCAAAATGCCAGTGCGGTCTTTTTCAGAGATATCAGCAGGCAACTCGATCTGTATCTTGAAAATCTGCTTGTAGCGGTTTTCCGGGTCCACGATATTGTTGTG
>JALDYP010000099.1:0-3148 GCA_032153875.1 Methylophilus sp. | reverse complement strand
GACTGATAAGCTTCCATGGTCACGTGGTAATCCAGATGATCACGCGTCACATTGGTGAACACGGCGACATCGAATGACACACCATTTACACGGCCCTGATCCAGGCCATGCGACGACACTTCCATGGCAACCATCTGCACATCTTCGAGCAGGAAATTGGCCAGGATTTTCTGCAACTCCACCGGGCCTGGTGTAGTGTTTTGGGTAGGTTGCAAGTCATCCAGCGTACCGTTACCCAGGGTACCAATCACCGCCGATTTTCGTTGCAGGAAACGGTAAGCCTGCGCCAGCCAATGAGTGACGGTAGTCTTACCGTTGGTACCGGTAACGCCAATGCACCATAACTGCTCGGTCGGGTCTTTATAGAATTGGCTGGCAATATGGCCGACCTGGGATTTCAGGTCAGGAATGGCGATATTGTGCACAGTCCACTCCGGGTTCCAGTCGAAACCCAGGCTATCCCAAATGACTGTATTAGCCCCTTTGGCAATCGCATCCGGGATATAGTCGCGGCCATCGCCGTGCTGCCCCGGGTACGCGAGGAAAAGGCCATGCTTCTCCACTTGGCGGCTATCAGCCGTAATCCCGTGTACCGGCGCCGGAATAATGTATTTACTCACATCGCCTCCGGAACTGCCGCGGCTTCCGCAGGCGTGGCTAAAGGCACAGCGTTACCATCCTGGGGAATCGCCAGCATGCGCAATACATCATTCATCACAGCACTGAATACCGGTGCAGCCACGCTGCCGCCGTAATATTCGCCATTGTTAGGCTCGTCTATCATCACCGCCATGATCAGGCGCGGATTAGACGCAGGCACCATGCCGACGAACGAACCTACGTATTTGTCATGCTCATAGCCATGCGCGCCCAGCTTGTGCGCAGTACCGGTTTTACCACCTACGCGGTAACCGGTCACTTGCGCTTTCAAGGCAGTACCGCCTGGCTGCACCACCAGTTCCAGCATATCCTTGACGGCGTTTGCCACTTTGGCAGAAAACACCTGGCGGCCTACTGGCGGCTCGGATAATTTGGTTAACGTCACCGGCAGCAATTCGCCTTCATTGGCGAATACTGTGTAGGCACGTGCCAGTTGCAACAAGGTCACGCTGATGCCGTGACCGTAAGACATGGTTGCCTGCTCGATAGGACGCCAGGTTTTGTAATCACGCACTTTGCCGGAAGCTTCGCCCGGGAAACCGATTTTTGTCGGCGAACCAAAACCCAGTTGAATATAGGTATTCCATAATTGTTCGCGATTAAGCTCCAGCGCCATTTTGGCTGAGCCCACGTTGGAAGACTTCTGGATGATTTGCGACACACTGAGCATCTGATTCGGGTGTGCATCATGAATGGTGGCGGTGCCTACGCGCAAATAGCCAGGTGCAGTCTGGATCTTGGTATCCGGCTGGTAAGGCCCGAATTCCATCGCAGCAGCGGCAGTCACCGGCTTCATGGTAGAGCCAGGCTCAAAAATATTGACGATGGCCGAGTTGCGCAGTTTGCTGGCTACGTTGCCGGGATTGTTCGGGTTGTAGGTAGGGATATTCACCAGTGCCAGCACTTCGCCGGTTTTCGCATCCAGCACCACCGCCGCACCCGCTTTGGCTTTGTGTTTTTCGACCGCGCGTAACAATTCGCGATGTACCACATATTGCACGGTGCGGTCTATGCTCAGCACCAGATCCTGGCCGTCATGTGGCAATTTAATCGCAACCAGGTCTTCAACCACGTGGCCTTTGCGGTCGCGCACAAAGTCACGCTTGCCGGAAGTACCTGACAACACGTTGTTACGGTAGAGCTCCATGCCTTCCACGCCTGTGTCATCCACACCGGTGAAACCGACGATATGCGCCGCCACTTCTGCCGCAGGGTAGAAGCGTTTGTATTCTTTCTGACTGAATACGCCGGGCACTTTCATCGCCATCACCAGTTTTGCCACATCGGGCGCTACTCTCCGTTTGATAAACACAAATTCTTTTTTCTTTTGCTGCACTTTTTGTTGCAACTCTTTTGGCCGCATTTCCAGCAATTTGGCCATTTGCTTCAATTGCGCCGCCGAAATCTGCACATCGGTCGGGTTCATCCATAACGACTCCACCGGCAGGCTGATTGCCAATGGCTTGAAGTTACGGTCATAAATCTTGCCGCGGTGAGGCATTAATTCCACCTTGCGGCGGGAGAAAGCTTCACCTTTTTTAATCAGATAATCCTTGTGCAACGTTTGCAGGTAGAACCCGCGACCCAGCAGCAAGACAAAACTCAACAACAACAGCACCAGCAGTGTTCTTCTGCGCCAGGCTGGCAGTTTCACCAGCTTATGTTGACTCTCTTTAAGCAGCATGACCGTTCACCAACTCAAACTACTTGGGCGCAGCCGGCACAACGATAGGTGCCGTCGGCACATCAACCACAATCACCTGCGTTTGCTGCATGCTAGGGCTATGCATATGCAAACGTGCGGTAGCAAATTCTTCCAGACGTGAATGCATGGCCCAGGTACTTTGCTCAATCTGCAACTGGTCATACTCAGTCATATATTGCTTGGTCAGCATCTCCTGACGGTCCAGCTCGAAATACAACTTGCGTGCCTTGTACTGCGCGGTCACCACACCCAATGCCATGGCAATCGTTACTGCAAATAAAATCAGGTTGAGGCGTATCATTCAAAATATCTGTTACTGAACATGGGTACGCTCAGCCACGCGCAATACCGCGCTACGCGAACGTACGTTCTCGGATACTTCGGCTTTACCTGGCTTAGTGGCTTTACCAATTGAAATCAGGCGCGGCTGCGGTATGTCCTTGGCACGCACTGGCAAACCGGCTGGCAAGTTATCCCTGTCGATTTCGGACTGGATAAAACGCTTCACGATGCGGTCTTCCAGCGAGTGAAAGCTGATCACCGACAGACGGCCACCTTCACGCAGCAAGCGTAAACAGTCAGGCAACACTAGCGAGAGTTCCTCAAGCTCTTGATTGACGAAAATCCGTAAAGCTTGAAATGTGCGCGTTGCAGGGTTCTGGCCCGGCTCAACCTTTGTGATGGCGCCTGCCACGATCTTGGCAAGTTGTCCCGTAGTGGTGATGGCATGCCCATCTTCGCGCTCCTTAACAATCGCCCTTGCAACCTGCTTAGCAAACCGTT
>JALDYP010000054.1:0-14575 GCA_032153875.1 Methylophilus sp. | reverse complement strand
AACAGATGATGGAAGCTGGTAAGGAAAAAAGGCGTAAAAAAACACCCTCATTTTTAAGGGTGTTTTCAGATGTGGGAGGTAATGCAGGCAGGAAATATACCGGGGTCAGCAGTCGCAATGCTCTTTAATTCTGATCCCGGTCAAGAAGCTAAAATTTTACTTTTGAAGCCACCAGAGAAGCAGCTGCTGTCCTGGTTTCCACACCCAGTTTCTGGAATACATGTTCAAGATGTTTATTGATGGTGCGCGGGCTGGTGCCGAGGATCTCGCCGACATCCTTATTGGTTTTGCCTTTGACGGTCCAGTACAGTACTTCTGACTCGCGCTTGGTCAGTTGGAACACTTTGCCCAGTGATTCAATTTGCAGCTCATCAGAATGCTCGCGCAGTACGATCACCCATTGCTCTTCACTGGTGTTGGCAACAGTGAGACTGAGCCGCGCATTGCCATGATTGACGCTCAAGGTTTGCATGGTCTGGCCGGCAGCGTGTTGCTGAATGGAGCTTTCCAGCCATTGGTAAATCATTGGTGGCAGGGTTTGTACCGCGTTGTAACTCTCTTTGGCGGCCCATTCGGCAAAGTACTGTTCCAGATATTGCTTGGCTAATGGCGTTTGCCATACCAGCCGTTTGTCGGCCGGCAAGATGGCAATCGTCGCCTGGCCAAACGCATCCAGTGCAGAAGTAGCCTGGTGCATTTTGGTGGCGTTTTGCACATGCGCTTTCACGCGCGCCAGCACTTCAGCCGGGCGTACCGGTTTGGTGACATAGTCCACGCCGCCGGCATCAAAAGCCATGGTCACGTGTTCGATTTCGGTCAGGCCGGTCATGAATATCACCGGGATATGCTGGGTTTCTGCGGTAGCCTTGATGCGCCTGCAGGTGGCGAATCCATCCAGGCCGGGCATCATCGCATCCATCAGGATCACATGCGGTTGCATCAGGTGCGCCACTTGCAAAGCCATTTCGCCGGAGTTGGCGACACAGACCTGGTAACCTGACTCGTCCAGTGCATCGTGCAGATAGGCCAGGTTTTCCGGCACATCATCCACAATCAGCACGGTATAGTTTGGGTGGCTCATTTTGCTTCCTCAATCAAGCGTTGCAGTGTAGCAAAATCAAAGCGGTCCATGGCTTGTTGCAACGCGTTAATCAATGTTTGGTGGTGTGAATATTCCCTGGTCAGCGTCGCCAACACCTCGCGCGCGCCTTTCACGTAGCCAATCCTGGCGAATTGCATCAGGTTTACCAGCAAGGCTTCGGGGATAGCCTTCGTATCTACCGGTTCCACGGCTACCGCAGACTCCACAACCGAGAGCGCTTGCAAGTCAAGGCTGCTATCGACATAGCGCCAGGTCAGGCCAAGTTGATGGCCCAGCCAATCCAGCATTTCATCCAGGTTGACCGGTTTGACAAAGAAATCACGCGCGGGAATTTTGGCCTGGTTATCCAGGTTTCGGTCATAAGCATTGGCAGACACGATCGCGATCGGGATCTGCGACTGGTGCACCTGGCGGATGATATAAGCGGCTTCCCAGCCATCCATCACCGGCATCGCCAGGTCCATCAGGATCAGGTCTGCATTCAGCGCCTGGTACTGGTTCACGCAAGCCTGGCCATTGGCCGCTTCATGGATGATAAAGCCCAGCGGTTGCAACGTATCCCGCAGTAACTCCCTGTCCGCATCTTCATTATCAACTACCAGAATAGTGCGTGGTGGCCCTTCGTAGCCGGTTTTCTGCCGCACGGCCTGTTTGGACAAATGCGCAGTTTCGCGGATTTGCGGTAAAAACAGACGTATATCAAAGCGAGTGCCATAGCCGACCACACTGTCAAAATGCATTTCGCCGCCCATCAGCTGGGTCAGCAATCGACTAATGGTTAAACCCAGCCCGGTACCGCCTATGCCGACCACATTGGCGGCGCTACCGCGTTCAAACGGCTCGAAGATTTTCTCGACTTCATTAGGGGCAATGCCCGGTCCGGTATCCTGGATTTCGATTTGCGCAATTTCACGCGCGTAGCTGATGCGGAAAGTCACACTGCCTTTGGTGGTGAACTTCACCGCGTTGCCAAGGATATTCACCAGAATCTGCATCAATCGCTTGTGGTCCGCGCGCACATATTCCGGCAGGCTACCGTTTTGTTGAAAATGAAAAGTCAGGCCTTTGTTTTGCGCCTGGATCTCAAACATGCTGACAATATGGTTAATGAATTCCGGGAAGTGCAGCGGCTTGACGTCGAACGCCATTTTGCCGCTTTCGATACGCGCAATATCCAGCGTACTTTCAATCAGTGACAGCAGATGCTCGCCCCCGCGGCTGATGGTTTTGATCGCCTGCTTGCGGTGTTCGGGGATGCTCTCGTCGTTGGTCAATAACTGCGCATAGCCAAGAATACTGTTTAACGGCGTACGTAATTCATGGCTGATACCGGTGATATAGCGGCTCTTGGCCTGGTTGGCCTCTTCTGCCAACCGGCGCGCTTTCTGCAACTGGCTATCGGTTTTCTTGTGGGATTCAATCTCTTCCAGCAACAATCCGGTTTGCCGGTTGGACTCTTCTTGCGCCACGCGACGGCTGGCCGAAGTCAGCACCAGCCACCAGGCGACGATGCCGCCCAAAAACAGCAGCGCTACAAATATCTTGATGTAACCGAGACGGAAGCGCCGCATCAACTCTGGCGATTCCTGGCCTATGGTCAGCGAATCATGCAGGTAGATCAACCCGATAGTGGCACCAAACAGCAACATGGCGATCAGCATCAGCAACAGGAAATGCGCCACACCGCCATTCAAATGCGGCCATAATTTTTCCGGCAGGATTTTCTTGTTGAGCGCCTCCCACTGCGCACTTAAACGCGCCTGCGGTTTGCAGGCGTCATTGCATCTGGCATCCAGGCAACAGCACAGCGAACAGATAGCACCGCCATAGGCCGGGCAATGTGCCATATCGCTGACTTCGTATTCCCGCTCGCAGATCACGCATCGTTTGGTCGCTGAAGGTTGCAGGTACACCGGGCGCTGCCTTGCCAGGTAATATTTACCCTTGGTGTACCAGGCAATCAGCGGCGAAAACAGCAGTGCGGTAAACAGGGAAATAAAGGTGGAGAATGACTGCGCCACCACGCCCATAATGCCGGTGTAAGCGGCGATAGACACTGCCGAAGCAATAAACATGGCACCTACGCCAACCGGGTTAATGTCATATAAATAGGCGCGGCGGAACTCAATGCCTTTCGGGCTTAGCCCTAACGGCTTGTTAATCACCAGGTCAGCCACTACTGCAGCGATCCAGGCAATCGCAATATTGGCATATAACCCTAAAATCTCCTCCAGTGCCTGGAACACATTCAGCTCCATCAGCACGATGGCAATCATGACATTGAAAGCCACCCACACAATGCGGCCAGGGTGGCTATGCGTCAGGCGCGCGAAGAAATTAGACCATGCCAGCGACCCCGCGTAGGCATTGGTCATATTGACCTTGATTTGCGACACACAGACAAACAGTGCCGTGATTGCCAGCGCAATCTCATGGTTGCTGAACACATGCCCAAACCCCACCAGATACATATGGGTAGGATTCACGGCAGAGCTCAATGGCATATCGCGTGTGAATACCAGGTAAGCGAGCAGCGCTCCCGCCAGCATCTTGAGCATGCCCAAAATCACCCAGCCGGGACCCGCCATCAACACACCTAAATTCCAGCGCCAGTAATTTTCCTTGGTGCGCGCCGGCATAAACCGCAGAAAGTCGACCTGCTCACCTACTTGCGGGATCAGCGCTACACCGACCGCAGTCGCCGCGCCAAACATCAGCCAGTTGAAGTGACCACCATTGACCGAGACACCAGCGAAATCACTCAGACGGTGCAATACATCAGGGTCAGCACGCAGGATGGCGAAAAACGGCAGGAACATCAATGCAATCCAGATCGGCTGCGTGATCATCTGGATACGGCTGATCAGTGTCACGCCGTGCGTCACCAGCGGAATCACAATCAATGCACTGACCAGGTAACCCAGATACAGCGGCAAATGGAAATAAAGTTCCAGCGCGTAACCCATGATCGCCGCTTCCAGCGAAAACAGGATAAAAGTGAACGAAGCATAGATAAACGACGATATGGTCGAGCCGATATAGCCAAAACCGGCCCCGCGCGTCAGCAGATCCATATCCAGGCCATACTTGGCAGCATAGTAGCTGATAGGCAGGCCGGTCAGGAAGATGATCGCACCCACGGCCAGGATGGCCCACAGCGCATTGGGGAAACCGTAATTGATGGTGATGGTGCCACCAATCGCTTCCAGCACCAGAAACGAAATCGCTCCAAGCGCAGTATTCGAGACGCGCAGAATCGACCACTTGCGAAATGCGCGCGGCGTGTAGCGCAACGCGTAATCTTCAATCGTCTCGTTCGCCACCCAATTGTTGTAGTCGCGGCGGATTTTGACGATACGCTGTATCGGTTCGGCAGTAATTTCGTTGGATAATCCGGGAGACGGCGTAGACAATCAATAACCCTTTAATGATGGCAGGCTTTTATAACATGCCTGCAGCCACTGCAACTGCAGACCAAAACTTCCCCACGCTATATTAAGGTCTGCAGGCAAATCAATCATTACGTTAATTGACGTAGCGATGAAAGGCAAGAAACATGACAGGCCTTTACATGAAAAAAGCGGACCGGGAGGATCCGCTTTTTGGTTATACCCGAGAAATTACCTGATTATGCAATCATCCAGTAAGCACCCAGACCCATCATAATCCCGCCCAGCAACTGTGTAGTCGCCTTCAACCAGGGCTGTTGCTGTCGACCGAGCATCCAGCCCAAGCCATGCAAGGTTGCAGTAGCCAGCACCATACCTGCTAACGAATTCCAGCTTTGACCCAGCTCTACACCATGTACATACCCATGTGCCGCCGCAACTAACGCCACCAGGCTGAACTGCGCCCATTTGGATAAATCAACGCGTGCAATCAGCAAACCGCCCATCACCAGCACACTGGCAGCCACCAGAACTTCCGCCAAAGACATAGGCAGCCAGACCATCGCCAGCGCTGCAAATACCGCCATGACACTGACGAACAACACTGGTAATTGCCAGCCCTGCTGTGCCTGCCGACGTGCGGCCCAGATACCCAGGGATAGCATCACCAGCAGATGATCCCAACCGGTCATCGGGTGCGTAAATCCGGTCGCAAACCCTGCCTGCAGATCGTGGCCGGGATGTGCGTATGCGGCGCCAGACAACATGCCAGCTGCGATACCTAAAAGAATACTTTTTTTCATAAATCTTCCCCAACAAAATTAAATTACTGATTTTTTCACTGGCATCTTACTTACCGAATAAATGCGCGAGCGGGATAAAGTGCAAGGCGCCCGGAACAAAGAAACCGGAATGTACATGCAGTACATGAGGATTTCGCGTACCGCGCAACGCCGCAATTTGCCCGCGCAGCCATTTATACTAAGTACGCCAAGCCGGTAAAACACCGCCACTTACGCGCAGTGCCTATTTTCAAAGCATGAGGCCTTGTTTTTCGATGAAACTGACTATCTCTTCCAACCCCTGATTCGTCTTCAGATTTGTGAACACAAAAGGCCGCTGCACGCGCATACGTTTGGCATCCTGGTCCATCACTTCCAGCGAAGCCCCCACCATAGGCGCCAGATCGATCTTGTTAATCACTAACAAGTCAGACTTGGTGATACCAGGGCCGCCTTTACGCGGGATCTTTTCCCCCGCCGCCACATCGATCACGTAAATAGTGAGATCAGATAACTCCGGGCTGAAGGTCGCCGCCAGGTTATCGCCACCACTTTCCACAAATACGATATCCAGTGTCTGGAAGCGCTTGCTCAACTGGTCCACCGCTTCCAGGTTCATCGACGCATCTTCACGGATAGCCGTGTGCGGGCAGCCACCGGTTTCCACGCCTATGATGCGCTCCGGCGACAATGCTTCGTTACGCGTCAAAAACTCGGCATCTTCCTTGGTGTAAATATCATTGGTCACCACGGCGATGTTGTACACCTCGCGCAAACGCTGACATAAGGCCAGCGTCAATGCCGTTTTACCGGAACCGACCGGGCCACCGATGCCAACGCGCAAAGGTTCTTTGTACTCAGTGACGGCTGGGGTGGGTGTTTCAAATTGGGTATGTATTTTCATCATATTCTATGACCCTCTACTTTCATCATCTCAATTCCACATCTCTATCTTGAACTCACACCAGCATAATCCATCACACCGCTGGGTTTAGATTTCCCTCCCTATCTGACGCGCCGAGTAGCACAGTCAACGTGGGAGGTGTCGGCCAGCGTCTGTTCGAGTTCCGCGGTAGCTTGCGACTTTTGCAAGCCACTAGGGCGAGTTTCGTTGGACGCCCACGTTGACGAGCAACGCAGGAAACAAGCGGAAGCTAGGGTGCATTTCTTTTGGTTACTTATTCTTTGGGCAAGCAAAGAAAAGTAACTCGCCGTAAAGGCGAAAAAGAATGTTTAACCATCCAAAGAAATATCAATTAGAACTCCCAAGAAGTTTATCGATTTTCCCTTTACTGCCGCCAAGCTATACATTAATCTTGCCTGGATTTTCCCTTGCAGGGCGCACTGACTTCTGCATAAGCCACCCGTTCCACAGGCGTACAGCATGCTGTACGAAACTCCTGCTACACCCTTCGCCGGAATGACGCCCTGCGTAAAGCTACTATGCGAACCCATGCTATACCTTCTGCCGTTATGGGATAAAACAGTTACGATCGAAACAACCGACTATATTGCGTTTCATGTTGGCAACCGGCAATGCTGAGCAAAGGGTTGAAATTACTTAAGTCATCATCCGGCAACTGCATGGCAGCCTCAATCACTTGAGGCAGTTGCTCACCCAAGGCAAGCAAGATGGTTTGCCCTGCTACTTGCCCGAGTGGGACGGCTTTCATCGCTGCGCTGGCCTGGTTTTCCAGCCAGCCCCAACTATAGCCATGCAGCATCTGTTCGGGCGGAATCTGCCAATGCTGGGCAATTGCAGCATACACGGTAGGGAAAGCTGGCGATTCCAGTATGTTCACCTGCGCTACCAGCTCGGGTGACATGGATTTAAGGTCATTCAGCAAACGGCGCAGGGAATAACCCATTTGCCTGGTCTCGGCCCAGCCTTCGGCAGTATCCCGTCCGGCACGGTAAAACATATCCCATTCCTGCACCGCAACCATGTCTTGCGTTTGCCAGGCCTGGTATAAACGGTAAAGCACGGGCAGCTCAAATCGTGCCTGGTAAACTTGCAAACTGTCGCCTATCCAGGCTTGTGCCGAAGTCACATCTGTCACTTCACCACTCTCGATTGCCCATTCCAGCCCTTGCGAATAACAATAAGCACCGACTGGCAGCAGCGGGCTGGCCAGTTGCAGCAATCGGCTGAGCGCGAGTGCGTTAGCCATGCACGCGACCACCTTTGGGACGTAATGATTGCAAGGCATCGTCGTCATGCCCATGGCGGTGACCGCCGCCATAAGCGCCGGCTTCCGGTTCAAACGGTGCTTTTACTTCACTAACCTGCATACCCAGGCCTAGCAGCATATCCCTCAGCACATAATCCTGCTCCAGCCGCAGCCAGCCATCGCCTATCTGCAACGGTACATGGCGGTTACCCAGATGATAGGCCGCACACATCAGATCACGCGGCGTTGGCGCAATCACGTTGTAGACCGGCTCCTGCGCCGCCACAATTTGCACAACCAGGCCATCTTCGGATTTCAGCAAATCGCCGCCGCGCAGAATGATGCCGCGCGTTAAAAACAGGCCTGCTTCTTTGCCGGAAGCCAATGTGACACGCAAACGGCTTTTTTGCCGCAGGTCGAAAGGCAGTTCCAGTGTGTCATCGATATGACCGCTGACGGTGATGCGTTCGGTTAAATGAATCATGATTAAAACAGGAAGTAGCGTTGCGCCATCGGTAACACCTCCGCCGGCTCGCAGATTAAAGGCATACCATCGGCCAGCACCTCGTAGGTTTCCGGATCCACGTTGATCTCCGGCATCCAGGTATTGTGCACCATGTCGGACTTCTTCACATCCCGCGTACCTTTGACAGCGACCAGCGGTTTTTGCAGGCCCAATTCTTTAAGCTCAGGGTTATGCAATCCGGCTTGCGACACAAAGGTCACGGCTGTTTTTAATCCACCGGCATAAGCACCAAACATCGGGCGGTAATGTACCGGTTGTGGTGTTGGAATAGACGCATTCGGGTCGCCCATCGCTGCGGCGGCAATCATGCCGCCTTTGATGATGGTAAAAGGTTTCACGCCAAAGAATGCGGGTTTCCACACCACCAGGTCTGCCAGTTTGCCAACTTCAACCGAGCCCACCACATGCGACAAGCCATGCGTGATTGCGGGATTAATGGTGTATTTGGCAATGTAGCGTTTGATACGGAAATTGTCATTGCCGGGACTATCTTCAGCCAAAGGCCCACGCTGGATTTTCATTTTATGCGCGGTTTGCCAGGTGCGGATAATCACTTCACCGACCCGGCCCATGGCCTGTGAGTCAGACGACATCATGGAGAATGCACCCAGGTCGTGGAAGATATCTTCGGCAGCAATGGTTTCGCGGCGGATACGGCTTTCGGCAAACGCGATATCTTCGGCAATGGCCGGATCCAGGTGATGGCAGACCATCAGCATATCCAGGTGTTCGTCTATGGTATTGACGGTGAATGGGCGCGTCGGGTTGGTGGAAGATGGCAGCACATTCGGGTAGCCAGCCGCCTTGATGATATCCGGCGCATGGCCGCCACCGGCGCCTTCGGTATGGAAAGTATGGATAGTACGGCCTTTGAACGCGCCTATGGTTGTTTCCACAAAACCGGATTCGTTCAAGGTATCAGAGTGGATCGCCACCTGCACATCCATCTCGTCCGCCACTGTCAGGCAGTTATCAATCGCTGCCGGCGTGGTACCCCAGTCTTCATGCAATTTAAGGCCGATCACCCCCGCACGCACCTGCTCACGCAAGGGCTCAGGCAAACTGGCGTTGCCTTTGCCAAGAAAACCCAGGTTCATAGGGAAAGCATCCGCTGCCTGCAACATGCGGTGGATATGCCATGGCCCTGGCGTACAGGTGGTGGCAAACGTGCCCGTTGCTGGCCCGGTACCGCCACCTATCATGGTGGTGACACCAGACATCAAAGCTTCTTCAATCTGCTGCGGACAGATAAAGTGGATATGCGTATCAATGCCGCCGGCAGTGATGATCATGCCCTCACCGGCGATCACTTCCGTGCCTGCGCCAATCGCAATCGTCACGCCGGGCTGGATATCCGGGTTACCGGCTTTACCGATGGCGGAAATATAACCGCCCTTGATACCGATATCAGCTTTGACGATGCCCCAGTGATCGATGATCAACGCATTGGTGATCACGGTATCTGCGACCTCAGCAGCCAAACCCTGGCCCTGGCCCATGCCATCGCGGATCACCTTGCCGCCACCAAACTTCACTTCTTCACCATAGATAGTGAAATCTTTTTCCACCTCTACCCATAGCTCGGTATCAGCCAGCCGCACCTTATCGCCAACCGTCGGCCCAAACATTTCGGCATAGGCGCGCTTATCCATCTTGACTTTCATTGTTTTTCCTCATGCTTGCCGTTACTCATGCTTTGCCATTATTTCAACGCGCCCATGACTTTAGCGGCAAAACCGTACACTTCACGCTTGCCCACCAGGCTGACCAGTTGCACGGTACGCGTCTGGCCTGGCTCAAAACGAACAGCAGTACCTGCTGCGATATTCAGGCGGTAGCCGTAAGCCAGCTGGCGTTCAAATGACAAAGCCTCGTTAGTCTCATAAAAATGGTAATGCGAACCGACCTGGATTGGCCTGTCGCCTTTGTTGGCGACATCCAGCGTGACAGTTTCACGCCCTGTGTTTAATTCGATGTCGCCTGCTGCGACCTGCATTTCGCCAGGAATCATGGCTTACTCCAGTCGTTTTTTATATGGTTTTTAGTCATTGCTTGTTCTTAACTTAGCTAAGCCAGACATGGATTTCCATGAGATCAGTTAATGATCAAAATGGATGAGGTGCAAGGCGCCCGGAACACAGAAACCGGAATGTACATGTAGTACATGAGGATTTCGAGTACCGCGCAACGCCGCAATTCGCCATTTTCATCATTAAATTACTCAGGGAATGGGGTGGTGGACGGTGACTAGCTTGGTCCCGTCGGGGAACGTCGCCTCCACCTGTATATCCGGAATCATCTCCGGCACGCCTTCCATCACTTCATCACGAGCCAGCAACGTGGTGCCATAACTCATCAGCTCGGCGACAGTTTTGCCATCACGCGCGCCTTCCATGATGGCCGCCGAAATAAACGCCACTGATTCAGGGTAATTCAGTTTTAGCCCGCGTGCCTTGCGACGCTCAGCCAGCAAAGCTGCGGTGAATATCAATAACTTGTCTTTTTCTCTTGGGGTTAATTCCATAGACTCGATTCTCTGACTATATTTTTGCTATCAGGTATTCCAGATACGCGGCCTGACCGCGTCTTTTTGATAATACCATGGCCGCAACAGCTGCCAGCATTGCTCGAAATATTGCCGGGCTTGCTGGGAAGCATTGCCGACATAGCGTATGCACAGTACTTCCGGCAACGCCGTGATACCGATATTGGCATCCGCAACCACGATCTCGCGGCAGGCCTGCAATACTTCTGCCGGCACAGCGCCCGCACAGACCAGGAAAGTGCCAAACACTATGGCATTCCCTAAACCAACACGGCTGCTTTTCACCAGATCATCCGCTTGCATGCGTGCCCGTTCGTTCCATATCAACTGGCCATTGCGCGTGATGCGCTGATTCAACTGGTACAAACCGCGCTGCCAGACTTCCTGCTGCGCTTGCCGCCCCAGGCAGACAATATCCCAGGCCGCCAAAGTCGCATCAGCGGCCAAATGGATATCTGCACTAAACCCTACCTCGGCCGCATCAAACAGGATATTTTCCTGTGGAAACCATTCCAGCCCGCTGCCAGTCGCGAGCTGAAAATGCAAGCTTTGCGTCGCCTTGGTGCCATTGGCTTTGTACCACTTGCCGGCACCCGGCGTGGTGAGCAAAGCACGCGCGCCTGCATCTATATTGACGTTTAACTGCAATTGATCGCCACCAGCGACCCCACCGGGAGGATGTACGACAATCGCATGACAAATATCTTCACCTTCAGGGTGCAGGCTTTTCTGTACTACCAGCGGGCCTTGATGTAACCGATGCGCGAGGTAAGAACGGGCATCGCGCCGAGCGAAACCGAGTTCCAGTTTGGCTTGCCAATGTTTTACTGCAACACTTTGCGGTGGCGATGTGATCGCATGCTTTAAATCATCCATAACGGCATCATGCCACAGCTAATAAAGATTTTTTAATTCTTGCCACAGAGGACACAGAGAGCACAGAGATTTCAAACCCCAAACATTCGTTTAATTAAGCTTTCCTCTGTGTCCTCTGTGGCTAAAAAGCACTTACACAGACAGATAACTTTTCACTTTTGCTGCATCGACATTGTCGCGGGTATCTTCATGAATAAAGCGGCCTTTATCAATCACGATGATGCGGTCAGCTACTTCCATGGTGAAACTCAGCACCTGTTCAGACACGATAATGGTGATCTCCCGCATTTTGCGGATCTCGTTCAGCACCTTGGCGATATCCTTGATGATGGAAGGCTGAATGCCTTCGGTAGGCTCATCCAGCAATAACACTTTCGGGTTGGTCACCAGCGCACGTGCAATTGCAAGTTGCTGTTGCTGACCACCGGACAGGTTACCGCCCTTGCGCTTGCGCATTTCGTGCAGCACCGGGAACAAGGCAAAAATATCATCAGGGATTTCGCCACTGGAAGATTTTTCCAAACCGGTCTCGATATTCTCCTGCACCGTCATATTCGGGAAAATCCAGCGGCCTTGTGGCACATACGCCAGCCCCTTCATGACCCTGTCATGCGTAGCGGAGCCTTGCAGGTCCACACCATCTACAGTCGCTTTGGTCGCCTTGCTCGGCAGAATGCCCATCAGGGATTTGAACAAGGTGGTTTTACCCATGCCGTTACGGCCCATGATAGCCAGGGTTTCATTCTTTTTAGCAGTGAAATTCAAGCCATGAATCACTTCACTCTGGCCATAACTCACCTGCAAATTCTCAATTTCAAACATGCTGTGCTCCTTCAATGGCCCAATTCAATTAATGACCTAAATAAACTTCAATGACTTTTTCATCTGCCTGCACCTTTTCCATCGGCCCTTCGGCGAGGATCTTGCCCTGGTGCAACACCGTGACTTTGTGCGCGATCTTCTTGACGAACTCCATGTCGTGCTCGATCACGATCACAGAACGGTTCTGGCAGATGCGGTTCAGCAATTCAGCCGTCTGGTCGCGCTCTTTAGCGCTCATGCCGGCAACCGGCTCATCCAGCATCAGCAACTCCGGCTCCTGCATCAACAGCATGCCGATCTCCAGCCACTGCTTCTGGCCGTGACTCAATAACGCAGATTCCATGTCGAGGAACTCGGTCAGCATGATGTCTGCAGCCACCTTGCGGACACGGTCTTCTACCTCTTTGGTACGCTTGAAGGTCAGGCTGCCAAATACGCCACGGCCCTTCGGGTAAGACACTTCCAGGTTCTGGTACACCGACAGGTTTTCATAGATAGACGGGTTCTGGAACTTGCGCCCTACCCCCGAGCGCACGATTTCGTGCTCGGAGAGTTTGGTCAGCTCGGTATTGTTGAACTTGATAGACCCGGCGGTGGATTTGGTCTTGCCGCAGATCAGGTCCAGCACCGTGGTCTTGCCAGCGCCGTTCGGGCCTACCAATACGCGCAGCTCGTTTTTGTCGATATACATGGTGAGGCTATCCACCGCTTTAAAGCCATCGAAGGAGACGGTCAAATCTTCTACAGCCAAGACGAAGTCTGTATTACTCATGCTTCTGCTCCTCTCATTTTGTTACTGTCGATCGCAGGCGTCGTGTCTGCTTTCTTGCGTGTCGCTTTTTTTGCGGCCACCCCGGTAGAGTCAGTGGCCATGGTGCTTTCAGGGATTATCTCGGTAAGTACTGCTTGTGCTTCACCCTCTGCAATACTTACCTCAGGCTTTTTTACCGGCTCGGCTTTGTCTTTGAACCAGCCGTATTTGGTCGCATATTTATCCCAGATACCGGCCAGGCCGCTTGGGAAGAACATCACCACCGAGATAAACAGGCCACCCATCAGGAACAACCACATTTCAGGATAGGTTTCGGAGAATACGGTTTTACCGTAATTCACCAGCAAGGTGCCGTAGACCGCACCGATCAGGGATGCACGACCACCGACGGCACAGAAGATCACCATTTCGATAGAAGGCACGATACCGACGAAGGAAGGCGACATAAAACCAACCTGCAAGGTAAACATGGCACCGCCGACTGCTGACATCATGGCCGCCAGGCAGAAGATAAAGATCTTGAAGTTTGAGACGTCGTAACCGGAGAAACGCACGCGCTCTTCTTTATCTCGCATCGCCAGCAGCAACATGCCGAACTTGCTGCTCATGATGTATCTGGACAGGAAGATGGCACCGAACAACAGCAGGCCATTGACGAAATACAGGATGTATTTGGCAGAGTCGGTACGGATATCCCAGCCCAGCATGGTGCGCAAGTCTGTCATGCCGTTCACACCACCGGTATAGCCTTGCTGGCCGACGATCAGGATACTCAGGATCAAGGCGATCGCCTGGGTGATGATGGAGAAGTAAACACCGCCGACCCGGCGTTTGAACATGGCGTAACCGATGATATAGGCGAATAATGCCGGAATGGTCAGCACCGCGAAGATGGTGAAAGGCAGGCTCTTGAACGGCTCCCAGAACCACGGCAAGGCCGTGAGCTGGTTCCAGTCCATAAAGTCAGGAATGCCTGGCGTAGACTGGATCTTGGTACTCAGCGGATCAGAGGCTTCCAGCTTGAGGAACATGGCCATGGCATAACCGCCGAGGCCGAAGAAGATGCCCTGGCCTAAACTCAGGATACCGCCATGTCCCCACAGCATCACCAATCCCACTGCCACGAAAGCGTAAGTCAGGTATTTACCGATCAGGTTAAGGCGGAAGATATCCACGCCAAATGGCAACACAACGAAGATGATAGCAGCCAGCACAGCCAGGCCTATCACCCCTTCCTTACCCCCCAGTACAGGACTGGCTTTCATTTTTTCCCATAATGTCATCAAGATTTCTCCTCTGTTGATGCGTTGATTCTAGGGTTTCAATCGGAAACAATTAATACGTCTATTTACTTATGGCGGCGTATGAGAAATCTGCTCACACGCCGCGAACTCTGTTATTTACGCAGTTTGGAGGCAAACAGCCCTTCCGGTTTCATCATCAGGATGGTGACGATGACTAGCAAGGTGGATACCTTACCCATGGAGCTGGTCATAAAGAATTGCAGGATAGATTGTGCCTGGGCGATACCGAAAGCAGAGGCAATCGTACCGACGATGCTCGCTGCGCCACCAAACACCACCACCATAA
>JALDYP010000053.1:0-14781 GCA_032153875.1 Methylophilus sp. | reverse complement strand
GCTGTTCTCCAGCGGTGGTTTCTATTTCTTCGGTGGCCGTTATGCCAACCCAACCTTGATTGAATTCGGTGCGCGCCTGGTGAAATACTATCCTAAACAGCTGGAAGCGATTGCATTCTGGATTATCGTAGCATTAATTGCACACTTGGCGTTTGGCATCGCCAAGCGTTCAGTTCGCGAAAACGCTTAATTTTTAGAAATCATCATGGAAACCAATGACCGCGACAGCCGCCACAAGGCGCGCATGATCCGCAAAAAAGCGGTCATTGATGAAAAAATCGAGCAGGCCAAGCAGGAAAAAGGCGTGCTGCTTATCCTCACCGGCAACGGCAAAGGCAAAAGTTCTTCCGCTTTTGGCATGGTTGCCCGCTCGCTGGGCCACGGCATGCGTGTCGGTGTCGCCCAATTTATCAAAGGCCGTTCAGATACCGGCGAAGAAGCCTTCTTCCGCGAACATCCATTAGTGAGCTGGCATGTGCTGGGCGAAGGTTTTACCTGGAACACGCAAGACCGCCAGCGTGATACTGAAACCGCCATGCGCGGCTGGCAGATAGTCGCCGGCATGCTGCAAGACCCGGCGATTCAATTAGTGGTTCTCGACGAACTGACCTACACCTTCAAATACGGCTATCTGGATGAGCAGATGGTGCTGGACGCGATTGCCGCCCGCCCGCCCATGCAGCACGTGGTGATCACCGGCCGCGGCGCCTCTGAGGCCTTGCGGAACGCGGCCGATACGGTCAGCGAGCTGATGGATGTCAAACATGCCTGGCGCGCAGGCATCAAAGCCCAGGCCGGAATAGACCTGTAATGCAACCCGCTGTTGCAACTTGCCATGCCATATTGATGGCCGCACCCGCATCCGGCCAAGGCAAAACCATGACCACGGCCGCATTGGCCCGCGCTTACCGCAACCGCGGCTTGCGCGTACAGGCATTCAAATGCGGGCCTGACTTTATTGATGGCATGATCCTAGAAGTCGCCACCGGCAAACCGGTTTATAACCTGGATTTAGGCATGTGTGGCGAAGCCGATGCGCGCCGCTTACTCTATAAGGCTGCTCAAGAGAACGATGTGATTCTGCTTGAAGGCGTGATGGGGCTCTACGATGGCAACCCCTCGTGCGCCGATATCGCCGAGTGCTTCAATATACCCATTGGTCTGGTCGTCAACGCCAAAGCCATGGCGCAGACTTTTGCTGCGGTGGCTTATGGCTTATATGCATTCCGCCCCGGCCTGCAACGCGCTGGCGTCATCGCCAATCAGGTAGGCAGCGAAGGCCATGCACGCATGATCAGGGAAGCCTTGCCTGCGGATATTCCGTGGCTGGGATCTATGCCATACAACGACCAGCTAAGCCTGCCCGAGCGCCATTTGGGTCTGCATCTGGCGCAGGAAATTAATGACATTGAACAGCGCATAGAAGCCGCCGCGCAATTATTAGGGCAAGACATCCCGCTGCCGCCGACCGTGAGTTTTGATGCGCCTGAAACAGATTCTTCCGAGCCCCTGTTGCAAGGCAAGATTATCGCCATTGCTAAAGACGCAGCTTTCTGTTTTATCTACCAGGCCAACCTGGATCTGCTTGAATCACAAGGTGCGGGCATTACATTTTTCTCGCCGTTAGAGGATACACAATTACCTGTGGCAGATGCATACTGGCTGCCGGGCGGTTACCCTGAATTGCATCTGGAACAGCTGGAAAATAATACCGGTATGCGTGACGGTTTGCACGCCGCAGCCGCCGCAGGCAAACCCGTACTGGCAGAATGCGGCGGCATGCTTTCATTGGGTGAAAGCCTGGATGGCCGCCAGGTATTCGGCTTATTAAGCGGCCACGGCAAGATAGAAAGCAAACGGCAAGGCCTGGGCACACAACACGCAACTTTCCCTGTTGAAAACGGCACCGCCACCATAGGTGCGCATACCTTCCACTACGGGCGTTTTGACACTGACCTGCCGGTGATTGCACATGGCAAGGGCAGATACGGTTCGGGTGAAGCGGTCTATCGCCAGCAGAACATTACGGCCAGTTTCCTGCATTTCTATTTCCCGTCTAACCCGGCATTGGCCGCGCAGTTTTTCCTGCCATGAGTTTTGCTTATCCTGAAGACGATAAAGCGGCGATTTACAAAGTGATTGCCGAGCGGCGTGATATGCGGCATTTCTTGCCGACGCCGATTGCGCCCGAGCTATTACAAAAATTATTGCAAGCGGCACACCATGCGCCCAGCGTTGGGTTGATGCAACCGTGGCGGTTTATCAGAATTAGTGATGTCAATATACGCAAAAGTATTCATGCGCTGGTCGATGAAGAACGCAAGCGCACCGCGCAAGCCATAGGTGAAGTTGAAAATACCGCACGCATGGCCGAATTCATGCGGCTTAAGGTAGAAGGCATTCTCGACTGCGGCGAGTTACTGGTGGCTACGCTGTGCGACCAGCGTGAGAAATATGTGTTTGGCCGCCGTACCTTGCCGGAAATGGATTTGGCTTCAGTCAGTTGTGCCATCCAGAACCTGTGGCTGGCTGCGCGGGCCGAAGGCATAGGCATGGGCTGGGTCAGCCTGTTTGATCCAGAAGCATTGGCCGCATTGCTCGGCATGCCTGATGACGCCAAACCGATTGCCATTTTATGCCTGGGTTACGTGAATACGTTTTACAAATCACCGATGCTGGTAGAAGAAGGCTGGGCTACGGAAAAACCGTTATCCGAGATGCTGATGGAAAATGGCTGGAATACGGGTGCGCAGGACAAGGATAAGCAGCAGTCATGAACCGCTGGCCGCAACGTATCGTGTGCCTGACCACGGAAACGGTAGAGGTACTGTATCTGCTGGGTGAGCAGGATCGTATCGTCGGTATCTCAGGCTTCACCACCCGGCCTGCCATTGCCAGAAAAGAAAAACCAAAGATCAGCGGCTTTACCAGTGCCAATATCGACAAGATCCTGGCGCTGGATCCCGACCTGGTGCTGTGTTTTTCCAATTTGCAGGCTGAGATTGCTGCCTCGCTGATCAAAGCCGGTTGCCAGGTGCATGTGTTTAACCAGCGCAGCCTGGATGAAACTTTGCAAATGATACTGACCGTGGGAGACCTGGTTGGTGCAAGTGAAAAGGCTCAGGTATTGGTTGCACAGTATCAATCGTTACTGGATAACTCGCGCGCAAACTCTTCAATCTGGACTCATAAACCTAAGGTTTATTTTGAAGAATGGGACGAGCCTATGATGTGCAGCATCCGCTGGGCGGCAGAGCTGATTGAGGCGGCAGGTGGCGAGGATTGTTTTCCCGCATTGAGCCAGTTTCATCATGCACGCGACCGTCAGGTGACAGCCGAACAAGTAGTCGCGGCGCAACCAGACATTATTATCGGCTCCTGGTGCGGCAAGAAATTCCAGCCGGAAAAAGTCAAAGCCCGTGCAGGCTGGCAAACGATACCGGCAATCCGTCACGGGCATATTTACGAAATTAAATCAGTCGATATTTTGCAACCCGGGCCAGCCTTGTTCACTGAAGGCCTGGCGCAACTGCAAACAATTATTCAACGCTGGCAACAGCAACGGGAGAATGTGTGATGAGCAGCCATTTGATTTTAGGCGGTGCGCGCAGCGGCAAAAGTGCTTATGCAGAGCGGTTGGCATCTGCACTGGAATTACCGGTGACTTACATCGCTACCGCCCAGGTTTATGACGACGAATTCGCCAGACGGGTGGAACATCATAAAACGCGCCGCCCGCCTTATTGGGCGCTGGTAGAAGCGCCATTCAACCTCGGCCAGACGTTGCTGGATAACGACGCACCGGAAACCAGCCTGATTGTCGATTGCCTGACGCTGTGGCTGGCACAATGCATTTGCCCTGATTGCGACAAGCCGGAACGGCTGGATTGGCAGGCCGAAAAACAGGCTTTACTGGCTGCGTTGCCAAAACTGCAAGCCCAGATATTTTTAGTCAGCAACGAAGTCGGCATGGGCATCGTGCCGCTAGGTGAGATCAACCGCCAGTTCCAGGATGCACAGGGCCGTTTGAACCAGGATATTGCGGCCATCGCCAACCAGGTCAGTTTCGTGGCGGCAGGCCTGCCCTTAAAACTCAAATAACGATCACAGGAAAACCCATGAAAAAATTCTCTTTGCTGACCGGCGCATTGGTCACATTGCTGGCATCACTCAGCGCCATTGCACATGTGCCATTCTTAAAACCTAACCAGTTCAATGTCACGCACCATCGCCTGACCATAGAATCTGCGTTTACTGAATTCCCATTCCAGGCCGACTTTGCCATGGATTCACCCAACTTCACCATCACCTCACCGCAAGGTGAAGTCACTGCCATCAAGCCGGTCGCCAAAACCAAGGCCGCAGTGTATCTGGAGCCGGAGTTGAAAGAAGAAGGCACTTACCGCATCAGCACCGGCCAACGGGTAGGCCCGATCTATAAAGCGGTGGAGACGGCGGATAAAAAACTGTATTTCGCAGCGGATATGAAACGCGTGACCGGCAAGCCGACCACCATGAACTACTACAGTTATGCCGATACCTATATTTTCAAGGGCCAGCAGAAATACCAGGCCAAGCCATTCAATAAAGGCCTGGAAATCATTCCGCTGGCATCACCGAACAGCCTGGCATTGGGTGGCGAGTTAAGTTTCCGGGTGCTGGAAAATGGCAAGCCGGTGGCGAATGCCCGCATTATCGTAGTGACAGACAACGAGCACTTCAGCAAACACCGTATTGAAGATCTTTACGATGTTGAGAACGTCAGGGCATCGAATATTCACGCCAACGCGCAAGGCGAATTCACTTTCCGCCCTGCAAAAGCCGGGCTGAATTTCCTGTTTACGACTGTGCATCACCAGCTGAACGAAAACCTGTGGGAAAGCCAGAATGCGTCGTTAACGCTGGAAGTGAATCTACCGGCTGAGACTTCGAAAAAGCCTTAAGCTACAATTTCAACTATCCCTCAATCGGAAGATAACCTCATGGCAACCTCGACTTTCCAACTCAAAGGTGAATACATCGCCCTGTGCGATTTGCTGAAACTGGAGGGCGTAGCCGACAGCGGCGGCCAGGGCAAGTCTATGGTGGCAGAAGGGCTGATTTCAGTGGATGGTCAAATCGAGCGCAGGAAGACTGCCAAGATCCGCGCCGGCCAGGTGGTGCAGGCATTCGAGCAGACCATCACTGTGGTGGCTGGTTAATTCGGTTCGAAACCTGCGGGCAAATACGCGGCGAGCGCTGACCAGTTAAGATGTTGCCGCAAGGCATCAGCCAGTTGCTCCAGGCTTTGTTCGCGTAATTGCGTATAGTCGTAAGCGACCTGGTTCGATAATCCAGCCCATTGCAGCCAGGCGGCACAGGCTTGCGGATGGTCAAACAGGCCATGGATGTAGCTGCCGGCAACCTGGCCATCTTCTGAGACTGCACCTTCAGCCTGGTCGTCAATCAAATGCACCGGACGCTCTAAAGCGGACCCGGTACTTACTCCCATATGGATCTCATACCCTTGCAACTGCGCATCGACGAAGGTCAGTTTTCCTGACACCTGTTTTAGCTGCTTGTGTGCTGCCAGCGTAGTTTGCATATCCAGCCAACCGAGACCGGCGCTGCTGCCCGCCTCGCCTTCCAGCGCCAAGGGGTCGTGCAGTTGCTGACCCAGCATCTGGAACCCGCCGCAAATCCCCAGTAACTTGCCACCATACCTCAAATGCCTTGCGATGATGGGCTCCCAGCCATGCTCACGCAGCGCAGCTAAATCACCACGCACATTTTTGCTACCCGGCAGGATGATCAGATCGGCAGCTGGCACAGGTTCGTTCAGGCGCACAAATCTCAGATCCACTTGCGGATGTAAGCGTAGTGCATCGAAGTCGGTATGGTTGGCGATATGCGGCAGCACCGGCACCACGATGGTGAGCCGGATATCTGTTTTTCTGGTATTGCTACTGGCAACGGCATCTTCCGCTTCCAGGTGCAAATCATGCATATACGGCAGCACGCCGATGACTGGCTTGCCGGTGCGTTGCTCCAGCCAATCCAGCCCGGGTTGCAGCAAGGCAATATCGCCACGGAATTTATTGATGATAAACCCAGTTACCCTCGCCTGTTCACTGTCGGACAACAAAGCCAGCGTACCGACCAGGTGCGCAAACACGCCGCCTTTATCAATATCCGCAACCAGGATCACCGGGCAATCCACCGCTTCGGCGAATCCCATATTGGCAATATCATTGGCGCGCAGGTTGATTTCGGCCGGGCTGCCCGCCCCTTCCACCATGACAAAATCGTATTGCTGCTGTAAACGCTGATAGGATTGCAGGACCGCATGCATCGCCACTTTTTTGTATTCGTGGTAAGTGCTCGCTTCCTGGTTACCCTGCACCCGGCCGTGAATGATCACCTGGCAACCGGTATCCGAATTAGGCTTTAGCAACACCGGGTTCATATCGGTATGCGGCTGCAAACCGGCGGCCATCGCCTGCACTGCCTGTGCACGTCCGATCTCGCCGCCATCTTCAGTCACCGCAGCATTCAGCGCCATGTTTTGCGGCTTGAATGGCGCCACCGCCACCCCGCTGCGGTACAATACCCGGCACAATCCAGCCACCAGCGTACTTTTACCGGCATCCGACGTGGTGCCCTGAACCATTAATGTTTTTACTGCCTGTTTATCCATCCGCCGATTATCTCATACTCGCCCTGCTTGCCTGCGGCGCGGTTGCGCTTGATCACTGGCTGGGCGAACCCGCTCGCTGGCATCCACTAGTGGGCTTTGGCAGCATAGCCAATTTCTTGAGCAAACAATTCAATCCTCCCGCATCTCAACCAAATAAATCACAACGTGTTGTTGGTTCATTAGCATGGATGCTGGCTGTTTTACCACTCACTTATATCGCATGGTTACTGTCACAGACTCGCTTCGGCTGGCTGGTGCATGGCTATTTGCTGTACTTTGCCCTCGGTCACCAAAGCTTGCGGCAACATGCCCTGGCCGTGTACTCGGCGCTGAAAAATAATGACCTCCCTAAAGCACAGCTCGCCGCTTCCTATATGGTCAGCCGCGACAAGGAAGCAATAGAGCCGGTGTCATCCACGCTGGAATCGGTGCTGGAAAACGGTAATGACGGCGTATTTGCCGCCCTGTTCTGGTTCCTGGTTGCAGGTGGCCCTGGTGCGCTGCTATACCGCCTGGCGAATACGCTGGATGCCATGTGGGGCTACAAAAGCAGCCAGTACTATTATTTTGGCTGGGCCGCGGCGCGGCTGGATGACCTGTTGAATTACATGCCTGCACGTTTGACTGCATTGACTTATGCCCTGTTGGGCAGCACCAAGAAAGCCTTGCATGCCTGGCGCACACAAGCCAAACAATGGGATAGCCCGAATGCCGGACCGGTGATGTCGGCAGGCGCGGGCGCACTGGATGTCGCCCTCGGTGGGCGTGCCCGCTACCATGGCGTCTGGCATGAACGTCCGGCGTTGGGCACAGAAAAGCCAGCGACGCTAGAAGATATCCCCCGCGCCTTGAAGTTGGTCAGCACCGGCTTATATGCGTGGCTGGGAATCGCTGTGCTTACAGGAGCCGTGATCTATGCTTGAACATGGCGGCAACCTGCTGCAAGCGGCAGCTAAATATGGCAGGCCTGTGCATGACTGGCTGGATTTATCGACCGGCATTAACCCTCAACATTACCCGATTCCAGCGCTCCCGCCTGCGCTGTTCCAGCGTTTGCCAGCAATGGATGACGGCTTACAGGCTGCCGCCTGCACCTACTACGATGCGCCAAATGTTTTGGCATGCGCAGGTTCGCAAGCTGCGTTACAGGCGTTACCAACTTTACGAAAACCTTGTCACGTTGCCATGCCGCGCACTATGTACCAGGAACATGCGCAAGCCTGGCAACGTGCCGGTCATACTGTGCAATTTTTTGAGCAGCAACCGGACAGCGGTATCCTGAACACAGCTGACGTATTGCTGGTGTGCAACCCGAATAACCCGACAGGTCAGTTGTATCCCGTGGATCAGCTATCAGCCTGGCACACACGACTGGCAGCGCGTGGTGGCTGGCTGGTGGTGGATGAAGCATTTATGGATACGACACCACAAGCCAGTCTCGCCAGCTATAGTGGTCAACCGGGATTATGGATACTGCGCTCACTAGGCAAATTTTTCGGGCTGGCCGGGCTCAGGGTAGGTTTTTTGCTCGGGGAGCCAACCTTATTGGCACAAGTTGAGTCCTTGCTTGGGCCATGGGCAATCGCAGGACCCAGCCGTCATATCGCGCAGATCGCGCTTGAAGATACTGCCTGGCAACATGAGATGCGTGACCACTTGCCTGCGCAATCGCGGCAGTTATTTGAGATGCTTAAGCATTACGGATTCAATCCGTTCGGCGGCACCGATTTATTCCAGTATGTGCAGCACTCTGTGAGCCATCAGTTACAGTCTGCCCTGGCAAAAGAAGGCGTCTGGACACGTTCCTTTGAATCGCCACAGGCATTACGGTTTGGGTTGCCGCCAGTGACCGAATGGTCGCGGCTCGAACAAGCATTAGCCAAAGCAAGTGTGAGCATCAACGGTTAACGAATTCTATCCTTGGCACGGTGCCGGAAAAGTCTATCCTCGTCACGCTGGCATGGTCAACCTGGAACCTGAACAGGCCTTTCAGTTGCATATTCAGCGCATGCGCAATCAACGCGCGTATCATGCCGCCATGAGTGACGACCAGGATATGCTCGTCAACATGATTCTGTAAGCATTCATCGATAAAGGCGATACCGCGTTGTTGCAATGCGGCAAATGTTTCGCCATTCGGTGGCGCCAGGTCAGCATAACTTTGCGCCCACACATCAAACAATTCACGCGGGATATCGTTCCAGGCCAGCATTTCCCAATCGCCGAAATGCAGTTCTTTCAGCCTGTCATCGTGCACAATTTCGTAATCAAACCCAAGTGCATGCGCCAGTTTGCTGCAGCGCTGCAATGGGCTGGCATAGACCGCATCAAACTGTTCACCGGATAATTTGGTTTGCAGACGTGCCAGTTCATCCATAAAACTGGCCGACACATCGATATCACTATGCCCGTAGCACACACCGTCAGGCACTTGCAGGCGCGTGTGGCGGATCAATGTGAGTTTCATATCAACCGGCTCCAGGCCAGCAAGCCCAGGTAAAAAGCCAGTTCAGTTAACTGCTGCATGGCACCCAGGGTGTCACCGGTATAGCCTTGCAGATGCCTTACCAACAATGACCGCCACCACCACCAAACCAGAACCACCGGTAATTCGGTCAGCAATAAAAATTGCAAGGAAGCCAGCCCGGAATGATTCATCCATAACAGCGCGGCAAAGCCGACCCATACCCATAAACCGAATCCGCTCGCCCACCAGAGATCATTACGCGCAGGCGTAGTGGCAAGCGGTTTTGACTTCCCGGCAGTGCGTACATAACTCATATTCGCCATCAGATACACGGCAGCCAGGCGGCTAGCGGCGTGAGCAGCAATCAGCGCGAACGGTAATAATGCCGCAGGTAACGCAGTCAATGCCTGGAATTTGAATACCAGCATGCCAATCAGCGCAATCGCGCCGTAACTACCCAGGCGCGAGTCCTGCATAATTTCCAGTTTGCGGGCACGGTTTAAACCGCCACCGAGACCATCGGCACTATCTGCCAGGCCATCTTCGTGAAATGCCCCCGTCAGGTAAATGCTGGCGGCCATGCTGGCTAACACCGCGATGGATGGCGGGAAGAGCAATGAAGATAACCACCATACGATGGCCGCGATCAGGCCGACCAATAAGCCTACCAGCGGGAAATAACGCGCGGCGTGATTTAATTCAGCTTCCTGGAAGTCAGGCATGGCGGGCACTGGCAAGCGGGTAAAAAACCCGACTGCCAGCTGGAAATAGCGCCATTGCAGTTTCCAGTTCACTGGCTTTTTCCGCTGACGCCAGCGCTTTCAAAACTGGCCATTTCATTGAGGAAAGCCACCGCAGACTCTAGTAACGGATACGCCAGCACGGCGCCGGTCCCTTCACCTAACCTCAAAGATAAATGCAGCAAGGGTTGCACTTTTAAATGCTCTAGCATCTTGCCGTGACCGCTTTCATCAGAGCAATGCGCAAACACGCAATAATCCAGCACTTGCGGGTAAAGTTTGGCGGCGACTAACAGGGCGGAAGTCGCAATAAAACCATCAATCAGCAGCGTGACCCTGGCTTCAGCGGCGGCCAGCAGCGCACCCACCATCATGGCGATTTCAAACCCGCCAAACACTGCCAGCGCTTGCATGGGGTCTCTGGCATCGACGTGATGCCTCTGTAATGCATTGGTTAATACCGATAATTTGTGGTCCAGACCTTTATCGCTGAGGCCGGTGCCGCGCCCTACGCACTGGTGCAAGGGCAAACCGCACAACACACTCATCAGGCAACTGGCGCTGGAAGTATTACCTATGCCCATCTCGCCCAGTGCCAGGACATTACAGCCCTGCGCAATCGCATCGCGGGCGATTTCTGCGCCGCGGATAATCGCCTGTTCAGCTTCTTCAGAGGTCATCGCCGGATGATGCAGAAAACTCAACGTGCCCATGCCGAGCTTGGCATCAATCAGCAGTGGGTGCGGTTCAAAAACCATATTGACGCCGCTATCTATCACATGTAATTGAAAGTCATGCTGGCGCGCGAACACATTGATCGCCGCGCCACCATTGAGGAAATTCAGCACCATTTGCGCTGTCACCGCTTGCGGGTATGGGCTGACGCCTTCAGCGACAATGCCATGGTCACCGGCAAACACCAGCATGGTTTGCTGCTGCAAGGCTGGGTGTTCAGTGTTCTGGATCAGCCCGAGTTGCAAAGCCAGTGTTTCCAGCCGCCCCAACGCCTCTAGCGGTTTGGTTTTCTGGTTGATCTGCTGCGTAAGGGCAGCTTGCAGGGTTTCGTTTTTTGTCGGTTCAATCTGGAATTTTTGCATACGGTTATTCTACCCGATGAAATATCCGCGTGTCAGATGGACGCGTTAGTGAGCTGCATAAAAAAGCCCCGCGTGGGCGGGGCTGAGAGAGAGAGGGATAATTTTATTTGAATCAGCTGATCTTCCTAGCTAATCTTCACGGGCACATAAATCTTGTTATCACCACGCATGACCAGCAGGGCGATATTTTTGCTGTTCGGCAGCAATTTTTCATGCAGTTGCGTGATGCTGGTGACCTGGTCACCATTCACCGCCAGAATGACATCACCAGGCTGGATACCGGCATTGGCAGCCGGACCTTTACCAACCTCTTCCACCAGCAAGCCTTGCTTGATTTGCACTTGCGCCAGCTCCTGCGAAGTTAGCGGGCGCACACTGACGCCTAGCTTGGCCTGTTTATTGTCCGGGGCAATCACTGGTGCAATCTTGGCAGTCTGCATTTCATCCACACGCACACTCAGGGTTTTCAGTTGCTTTTTACGCCAGATTTCCATCTTGACCGTGCTACCCGGCGCCATATTTGCCACCATAGGCGGCAAGTCACTGGAACGGTCTACAGACTGGTTATTAAATTTAAGGATCACATCGCCAGGCTCCAGCCCGGCTTTGTCGGCCGGACCATTTTTCTCAACATTGCTGACCAGGGCACCGCTATTGGTTTTCAGGCCGAATGAAGTCGCGAGGTCCTGGTTGATAGACTGCACGCCGACACCAAGGCGTCCACGGCTGACTTTGCCTTTATCCAGCAACTGCTGCTCAATGCCCATGGCAACATCGATAGGGATAGCAAATGACAAGCCCTGGTAACCGCCACTGCGGCTATAGATTTGCGAGTTAATGCCGATCACCTCGCCATTCAGATTAAACAACGGTCCACCTGAGTTACCGGGGTTGATCGCCACATCGGTCTGCAAAAATGGCACATAACCTTCATCCGGCAAGGCGCGCGATTTAGCCGAGATGATGCCTGCGGTGACGGTATTATCGAAGCCGAATGGAGAGCCGATCGCAACTACCCAGTCACCGACATGACTGTTTCTGGTGCTGCCGATTTTGACGGTGGGCAAATCTTTGCCATCAATTTTCAGCACGGCGACATCGGTCAGTTTATCGACGCCGATCACCTTGGCTTTGAACTCACGTTTATCGGTCAACCTGACGATGACTTCATCGGCCTTATCGACCACATGCGCATTGGTCAGGATCACGCCTTCCGGTTTCACGATAAAGCCAGAGCCCATACCATTCATAGGCGTTTCGGTTTGCGGCAGGTTAGGCTGGAAACGGCGGAAGAATTCATACATGGGATCATTCGGATCCATGCCCGGGATACCGCTGGTTTTAACGGTACCGGTGACGCTGATATTCACCACCGCCGCGCCCTGGCTATCCGCAATGGTGGCGAAATTCGGCAAGGTAATGTAAGCGCCAGGGCTGGAGATAGTTTTGGCGGCAACCTGTGCGGTGGCCTGCGCATGATTCACCAGCGTATTGCCTTTGACCCAATAGCCTGCGCCAAACAGCGCAGCAATCGCCAGCGGTACACTGACCCAGTGCGTGAGTTTTGATTGAACAAATGCCTGCATAAAATTGATTCCTTTCAGACTTACTTTTTTGCTTGATTGAGTGTTTGGATGAATGACTAATAAACACTTTCTGTGCATAAGAGGTGAGAAGTCACTGCTAAGTTTCCGTGAATTTGTATCCTCATGTATCACAGGCTGGATGTGCAAACATGGCCACGCAAGGCTTTCACAGGCCATGTGCGTGATACACTGCCACCTTTCATTATGCATACGCAGTGTCGTTATTCGCTCATGCCTGCCATCCCCGCGTTTTTGAAACCCTACTGGCCACGTCCTGTCACTGGCTCCCTGCGTGATCACGCGCGTGCGGCATTTGGTGCCGGCTTAGGCATCCTGGGTACCGGCCTGGTGGCGCATGCTGCATTACCGGGCGACTGGCTTACCGCTATTTTCCTGATCGCACCAATGGGGGCTTCGGCAGTCATCCTTTTCTGCTTGCCCTCAAGCCCGCTGGCCCAGCCGTGGGCGATTCTGGCAGGCAATACGGTGGCCGCACTCTGTGGCGTTTTTTTCGCCCATTTATTGCCGGCGCATATCGCCTACGCAGCCGCTTTGGCGATGCTGTCAGCCATTGCCCTGATGTTCGCCTTGCGCTGCCTGCATCCACCTAGTGGCGCAGTAGCGTTGACCGCCGTGCTGGGAGGTGAAACGGTGTATCAACTGGGCTATAACTTTATTTTGTGGCCGGTGCTGGCGAATAGCGCATTGCTGGTGTTATCCGCCTGGCTATACCACACCCTGACCGGCTACCGTTACCCTGCGGCGCAAGTCGACAGCAAGCCCACTTCACCCGAGCACATGAATTACCAGTTCGGTTTCCGGCAGGAAGATCTGCAGGCGGCGTTGGGGCAATTTCACGAGGTACTGGATATCAGCCCGGACAGCTTGCAGGCATTGCTGCAACAAACCGAGCTGATTGCCTATCACCGCAAACTGGAAGAAATCGAATGCAGGCATGTGATGCGGCTGGTGGGCGACACCTTGCAATTTGGCGATACGCTGGAAGATGCCTGGCAGATATTGCTGCAACAAGCTGAACCGGCCATCCCGGTGGTGAACAAAGCCAATCTGGTGATTGGCCTGCTGAGTGTGGCTGATTTTATGCGCCATGCCAAGCCGGAGAAATTCAACCAGGTGGCTCCGGCCATCAGAAAACTGATACGCTGGTCACCGACGATCCACAGCAGCAAACCGGAAGTCGTCGGCCAGATCATGGCGACGCCAGTCATTACCATTCTGGAAAATATGCACCTGATGCATACCATCCCGCTGATGACCAGCCATCATCTACAACTGGTGCCTGTGGTCGACCAGCATAACAAGCTGGTGGGTATCCTGACCCAGACCGATATTATCCGCGCGTTATACCGCTAGTTTTTTTCGTGCTGTTCCAGTTGCTGGTATGGGACGATCACTTCGCGGGAAGCCAGCACAATCTCCCGCAAGAAACATAACAAAGCCAGAATCAATGTCGTCATCGAAATAATAAAAGACACCATCACCAGATGCGGTAAACGAAAACCCATTTCGACGGATATAAACATACCGGCGATCGAGACACAGATACACAGTGCAGCAAATGTCGCCAGACCGATTGCCCGCCGCAACCATTTGGTCCGCCGCACAATGATCTTTAGCTCATCCTTGAAGCGTTCGCGCCTCTCTTCCGGCGCATCGGTCAAGAACCGCGCCCGGTCAATCGAGCGGCCCAAACGCCCGATCAGCACCCCGAGAATAGAACCGATACCGGTCAGTAAAAAGACTGGTGCAACCGCATCGCGGATAGCCTCGGAAACATTATGTATTTCAAATGCACTACTGATCATGATGACTCCTTGCTGACTGTAATAAGCAGTTCTTGTGCCTGTCATCATAGCTTGATTGTCCGGTAACGATCAGCAGGAATATGCACCAATACAAGGAATATCCGCCCCATCACAGTGCAATTTAATTGTTTTCAATAGGAATTCGGGTTTTTATCTACCCTAAAAGCCCATAAAAAACCCTTTCATATGCTTCAAAGCTCAAGGAAGAGACACCTTTTGCCCGTTATTCCACTGATTCCATTGAGGTTTCAGGTCCCGTTCTTGCTGTAGAAGACTAGGATATTTGATGTTTTTTTGAAAGTGTTTCATGTACAAGCAGCCCCTTACCGACGACCTCACCAGCCATTTCAAACAAGTTAACGATTTTCGCTCACGGATTTACCAGCTTC
>JALDYP010000012.1:0-61123 GCA_032153875.1 Methylophilus sp. | reverse complement strand
GTGCTGCATTCCCGATACCTTCTCCCGCCAGCCGTTTTTACATTGTTAATGGTGCCGTCGCTTATGTGTGTGACCTAGCCAACAATCGTTTGCTGATGGTGAGCAATATCGCAATTCCTTCAGTACGACCAGCCAACTTTAACGCAGCAAATGCCAGAGTGGTCGTAGGTGATGTCACAGGCTGCAGTTTTACTTACAGTCAGGGCGTGATGCAACATACCGGCGTGATGACCGTCCAGCTTGAGTTGTCAAAAAATGGAGGGGTCGCAAGATTATTGAATCTGATCAATGTGGTGAATTCGCCATGAAATCCATCGCTTATCCCGCAAAAGGTTTTATGTTGCCTATGGCAATCTTTCTACTGGTCGTACTGGCAGCATTGGTAGGCTATGCCATGCGGCTGGCGATGCTTGCCAACCTGGGTACTATCCAGGATGTACAAGGAGTGCAAGGCTATCTGGCAGCCAGGGCCGGAGTTGAGTGGGTGGCTTTTCAAGTATTGACACCACCAAGTATGCAAGGTATGCAAGGGTGTCCTGCAGCGCCTGCACCTTTTACAGTGAATGGGTTTAATGTTGTTCTTAATTGCAATCAGAGCGTTCAGCAAGACAAAGGCGGCACTCAAAATATTGGCATTTACACGATAGTTTCAACTGCTTCAATCGGTGTGATTGGGGCGCAAGACTATACACAGCGAAGGATGACAGTGACATTAAGCCGGTGTATTGACGCTATCTCTGGCGAGGAATGTAACTAGAGGATACGTGGTGTACGGACTCATTAAAAAAATATCTTTTCATTGTGTTTTGTGGCTGTTTTTTTCCAGCCATCTTTACGCGGCAACAGTCCTGTTAAATGCAAATGGAGGGACTGTGGATGGTAACGGCCTGCGCACCTATATCGAAGATACTACGCAAATTCAGGTACGCAGACTGAATAATACGGGTCAGTTGTATCATCCAAATGCTGTGCCTACTAATACCCAGCTGGATAATGGTATTTACTTGAGAGCGAATAACGCACTGATCGGCCCTGACCATTTTGGTTTTCCAAGTACTTTAACGCCAACTGCCTATATAAACCGTACAGTTTCTACACCCACGCCTGCAGCTGTCTCGCAAGGCGTGACGCAAAGCACGACATCCCAATTCAGTGCTCCTCGATACACTACTTTGGTTGCAGGTCCCAGTGTTACAGTTAACTGGAAATATACTTATCCTCTTGATTACATCACTGCAGAAGTCACATTGGTTATTCCAATCGGATATCCGGTCAGTAGTTCAAACCCGGTGCGGTATTATCATGCAGTGGACACATACCTGGGTGGGGACGACAGGGGATGTGGTGTACGTTATGTTGATACCAGCGGTAGGCAGGTCATAGGCACCTATCCTTTATCAGGTAATACCAATACGCCATGCCCCTCCAGTAATACTCTTCCTGCTAATCTGAACGTGGTTGAGTCGTTCAGGGAGCGCAACAGGAGTTTTGATCATTATTGCGTGGGCGCTTGGGATTCATTCTGGACCAGCGCGAGCGGCAATGCATGTGCGATAGCTAAAACAGCCTCTTTAAGTGACACATTATCTACAGCTAAAATCGATACCGGAGTCGCCATCGAATATGATTTCATTTTGCCTGGAACCTATACGTTCAGTTATGACTTTGTTGTAGGCTCAACATTTGTCCCGGACTATGATCATTTTGAGATACGTCATGCCGGAGGTGGTACGTTATGCCCATCTGAAATAAAGGTCCTGGCATGTTTATCTTCAACTGTTCCTTGTCCTGATAATCAGATAGTGGCCTCCGGTAGTTTAAAGGGTAACCTGATTGTTTCACCATCAAGTCCTAGTGTGAAGGTGTCCCCGGATCCGTTTGACGTAGGCTCAGCAAACCCGATTGCAACTGTGAGTATGGAAGCAAGCTCAGCGGCTACTTATACACTTGGTGTTGGAGGGTTGACTAAGGCCCCACTCAGTGGGGTTAAGTGCTGGAACACCTCTACCAATTCACAAAATTGCAGTTTTGTCGTTTCAAACACGCCTTGCGTAAGTACTTTCGAATGCATGGAAAATACACTCAATTATAAGAATCGTGTCACTGGCGAAGGACGTAACCCACTGTATACAAAGGCAATTGGAGCGGATTTTGATGTCGATGTGGTCGCTTTACTTTCGAATGGAACACAATCTACAGGCTATAACTCAACGTCAGGCTTAACTGTTCAATTAGTAAATGATGATGGCGGGGCATGCGGAGCAACGGTCATAGCTTCAAAGAATATACCTTTCTCAGCCTTGGACCTGGGTCGAAAAAAAGTCAGTTTCTCTAGTGGAGATATTTCGGGACCACATCCGAACTTGCGGTGCAAAGTCACTGATGTCGCGCTGAGTAAAACCGGGTGTTCATCTGATAATTTCGCAATCCGGCCATCCTCTTTGAGTATATCCAGTGTTAGCCCTTTACAACTGACTCCCAGCCATACATCGGCACCTGTTCTAAAGGCTGGCACTGGTACATTCAGTGTGACAGTAACCACGAATGAGTCAACCTACGCTGGCATACCAAAAGTAGATAGCACCAAATTATGGACGCATAACAATCTAACCTCCGTAGGCCAGGTAAATGGTTTATTTAATCCTGCAGTTTCTGGGGTGAGTGCTGGTTCAAATTTCACTTATTCTGAAGTCGGTCATTTTAAATTCAAGGTAGAAGGTATCTATGATGATACTTACGCCAAGATAGATGCTGATGTTGGTGATTGTGATAATTCATTTAACGATGCCGGTAGCGGAACACCCAAGCGCTTTGGATGCAAGTTTGGCAACAAAGCAGAAAGTGCTTTTATTGGTCGCTTTATCCCGGACCATTTCAGAATAACGGCAGGGACTACATACACCGATGGGTGTGGAATTTTCACGTACTATAATCAGGACCCTGGTTTGATCACGCCATTTGTTCTGGAAGCAAAAAATGCTGCGGACGTCACTACCCAGTATTACACCGGAAACTATGCCATATTCGGATTGAATAACTGGAATAATTATTTTTTTGAATTGCAGCCTTTAGCTGCTAATCAGCCTATCCCTGATGGCGTCACTATCACGGCCAGCGCCACTAATCCAGCAGGGACCTGGAATTCTGGTATTGCAAATGTGCAGGCCAGGCATAGAATCACACGCCCGACAAATCCTGTGGAACCGCGATCATATAGGATTTCTGCGCAACCAAGAGGTAACGATGGTACCGAGTTAGTAAACTCAACCAGAGCTGAAATCCTCATTCCAGCAGACCCCAACATCCCTCAGCCTAGGTTTAGGCTTGGACGTCTCGCCGTGACTTCTGCACATGGTTCAGAATTGCTTCCTTTATCTGTGCCGATTGAAGTCCAGTTCTGGAATGGAAATGGCTTTGTCAGGAACAGGGATGACATCTGTACAGCGATACCGGTCACTAGCATTGTGATGAGAAATTATAGGGGTAACTTAAATGCATGCGAAACTCAGCTAAGTATCGCTACCCCTATGAACGCTGGCCTTCTCGGACTGCGGTTGAGCGCTCCTGGAGTCACGGGAAATACCCCTAATACAGGTAGTGTGGATTTGGAAGTAAACCTGGCAGCAGCTGCTGCTGGTGAAAGAACCTGTACGAATGCAGTTGAAGCTCCGGCCACGAACGGTTCCATCAACTGGTTTGGAAACCCTGACCCCATAGGTAGAGCCACATTTGGGGTATACAGAGCCCCCATCATTTATATGCGGGAAAACTTCTGATCCTCATAAAACCACCTGAACAGGTGGTTTTATTATTTTAATCAAAGGATTGAAGTTACATGGCAGGCACTAAAGTTGCTATCTAGAATAAAAAGCCTTGGTAACTGACAGTTTTTGTAACCAAATACCACAGTTAAAGATTTAAGTTACGTGACTTGTACGGTGATTGCCAAATATGTGGCTAATCCTATGGCATTGTTTTATGATTAACTTTAGAAGTTCTTTCTTGTGCCTTGATTTTAAATAAAAATTTAACTATTCATGCAAATGGGTTTATATGAGTTGGTTTAAACGACAAAAGAACAAGCAGCAAGTGGGGGTCAGCTTCACTGATATGCATGTGAGCACCGTGGCGCTTACGCCCGGGCTGGATGGCGCTAAACCGACCGTGTCACTTGCCGCAATTCAGCAGGTGCCGTTACAGGCAGCCTCCACATTACGTCATTTTGTGACCAAAAATGACCTGAAGGCCATGCCGTGTAATGTGATGCTGAATGTTGACCAATACAATGTTTTGCAGATCGAAAAGCCAACCATGCCTGAATCCGAGATCAAGCAGGCACTGCGCTGGAAGGTGAAGGATCTGCTGGATTACTCTGTAGAGCAGGCTGTTGTCGATGGTGTGGATGTACCCGTAGACCCTTCATATTCTAACCGCCAGCAAGCGATGCTGGCGATATGTGCCAAGAAAGCCATTGTTACCCAGATCGGTAACCAGATCGTCGAAGCCGGCTTCAACCTGAAAACCATTGACGTGCATGCGCTGGTGCAGCGTAACATCGCTCAGTTGCTTGAGACCGAAGGCCGTGCCCTGGTCATGCTGACCATGCTGCCCAGAGGTTGCCTGCTGACTTTTACTGCAAAAGGCGAGTTGTACCATGCACGCCTGATCGAGCTGGACAGGGATTTCCTGAATGACAGGGGTGAGTTGTACCAGGGAAATTTCGACAAGCTGGTACTGGAATTACAGCGCTCACTGGATAGCTTTGACCGCCAGTTTCCTTACCTGAGTCTTAATCGTCTGGTGGTCGCGCCGGTCGCCAACCGTGACTACCTTGTCAGCGGCTTGAGCACCAGCCTGTATGTGCCTGTGAATGTATTCAACCTGGAAGATATCGTAGAGTTACCGCCTAACCAGGATTTTGCCAGCCTGGAAAAACAGGCAATGTTGCTACCGGCTCTGGGCGCAGCGTTGCGACAGGAGGCTGCCGCGTGAGTCAGCAAGTCAATCTGTTTGAAAGCGGGCTGGTCAAGTCCAAAGACTGGTTCACGTTATCTTTCGTAGCCGCAATCTATGCCTTGGCTGCGATTGTCATGGTGTATTTTTACACGACTATTGAATCTGAAAATGCCCAGCTGCTGGCACAGCGCAACCAGAATGTGACCCAGTACGAAAGCATGCAAAAAAAGGTGGAAGAGTTTGCCAGGAAAGCTGTGCCGGTAGATAACAGCAAGCTGGAAGCTGAGCTTAAAAACCTGAATAACCGTTTTGAGATGCAATCGCAGATGCTGGCGATTTTCCAGCAATCCATTTCTGAAAATGCTTATCACCTGATCGATTACATGCGCGGGTTAGCCTCTCAGCAGCAATCCGGCGTGTGGTTGACCGGTTTCAGGATTGAGCCGGCAGCACTGAATGTCTCATTGTCTGGCCAGGCCTTGCAAACGGAAGATATTCCTTTGTACCTGGATCTCTTATCTGCACAAAAAGTGTTTGAAGGCACCCAGTTTTCCGGTTTGCAGTTCAAGCAGGTTGAGTTGCAAAAACAGGTGACCACCACTACAGCAAGCACGCCTGCGGTTACACCTGTGCCAGCTCCGGTAGCAGCCCCGGCGCCTGCAGCTAAGGGTATATCTGCTACTACCAGCACGCCTGTCACATCCTCTTCCAGCCCTGCTGCAGTCGCAGCCCCAACTGCTGTAACTGAGAACATCAAGCTGACAGTCTATGCTTTTGAGGTAAAAGGCCAGGAGTTAAAGGATAAAACCAAGCCGGTGAGTACTATGAGCTGGGATGAGTTCGTTAATCAGTCCGGGCAGCCTCAGGCTAACCCCGCAGTGAAACAGCCATAGGAAACGCCTGATGCGATTCGAACAGTTAAATACACTGAATAGTAAATGGCTGGCGCTTTCAAAGCGCGAGCGCTGGATGATCTTTGGCGCGGGCCTGTTTGCCGTGGTCGGCCTGATGGATACTTTTTTGCTGGAACCACAACGCGCAGCGTTAGCCAGTACCCAGCAAGAGATTACTAAGATCCAGAATGATACGGCGACACTGACCGAGCAAATGACCACCATCGCCAGCCAGGCTGCTCCCAAGCCGGAAAGCAATGCGATCCAGCGTGAGATTGCTGCTGTGAATACCAAAATCGCCAACCAGTCATCCGACCTGGTCAGGATTTCGTCATACATGGTGCCGCCTCAGGAAATGGTGGTGTTGTTGAAGAAACTTTTGCAGCAGCATACAGATGTGCAAGTGATTGAGATGCAGTCACTGCCAGTGACTGACTTTATTGAAAAGCAAAGAAAACTGATACAGGAACAAAAAGCACCCGCCAGCAATAATCCGCAAGATACGACCGCTGAAGATATCTGGAAAAACGTGCCGCACGTTTATCAGCATGCGGTGAAGGTCAAGCTAAAGGGAAAATATTTTTCGCTGATGTCATATGCACAGTCTCTTAAAGCGATTGGCCAAAGAGTGGCCTGGGAAAACGCGGAGCTGAAAGCCGATTATCCGGAAAGTGAATTGACCGTTCAGGTATATACCCTGAGTGGCGAAAATGCATGGTTGGGGATTTAGCATGCGCGTATTAGTAAACGTAGTGTGGATGTTAGTGCTTATGCAGGGCGTTGCTTATGCGGAGGTGGTAGATCCTACCAAGCCACCCCCTGCAGTGATGGAGTATTTGCCGAATGCAGAAACGCAGGCAGAAAAGCCATGGGAGCTGACCGCTGTACAACACAACGGCAAAAGCGGATTCGCCGTGGTCAATGGCCAGATGGTCCAGGTAGGTGAGATTTACAGCGGTTTCAAACTGACTTCGGTTAAAGACCAGCAGGCAGTATTTGTCAGTAAAACAGGTGAGAAAAGAGTAGTGGGAATGGGCCTGACCAGTTATATCGTCGAAGCCAAACCGCCGGCAAAAACAAAAGCAAAAACCGTCAGGCAAACTAAAAAAGTAAAGAAATAAAGTAATAACACCTGCTGTTAAAACACGATCAACAGCCAGGTTAAAAAACATTGAGAGACTGCTATGAAAACTTTTGTGAATACGTTGGGTGTGATGATCATCGGTGCCGGGTTGGCAGGATGTAACAGCAATCCATTTGCGCCAAGCAATGCATCAATCAACCCTAAAATCCAGAGTGAGCTGAGCAAATCAGCTGCCCAGGCAAAAGCGCAAGTGGCACCGCCACCGAAAGAGGTGACTGATGAATTATTTGAGCCATTGCGTATTGAGGCGCCAAAAACATTATCCAAACGGGCTGAACCAAGGTTTGACCTGGTAGTGAATAAAGCGCCAGCCTCACAAGTGCTGATGGGTATCGTTTCCGGCAGCCCTTACAGCATTGCACTGAGCCCGGATCTGAAAGGTGATATCTCGATCAATTTGAAAGACGTCACGCTATTTGAAGCGCTCAATGCCTTGCGTGATCTGTACGGCTACGAATATAAAATGACCGGCAAACAGATTTTTGTCGAGCCGCAAAATATCCAGACCCGGGTGTTTCAGGTGAACTATATCAGCGGCGCGCGTAAAGGCACCTCCGCAACCAAAGTGACTTCCGGGACAGTCAGCAGCCCTGGTGCTGGTGGCGCACAGGCCGCTGCCGCTTCAGGTGGAACCGCGGTAGGTGCACCAGCGGCATCCGGTGGTGGCGCTGCCAATTTACAGGTATATGCCTCAGACGTAAGCATGGGTACCAATAATGACTTTTGGGGCGAAATGGCTAACTCACTGAATAGCATGATCGGTGAAGAGGGTGGCCGCAAGGTGGTGATCAACTCACAATCCGGCCTGATCATGGTCAAAGCCATGCCTAAGGAAATCCGCCAGGTGGAGAAATTTTTAAGCCTGATGCAAGTGACGGTGGACCGCCAGGTGATCCTCGAAGCTAAAATCCTTAAAGTGCAATTGAATAAGGATTCACAACAAGGCATCAACTGGTCTGCAGCAAGGTTTATGCGCGGCCGTGATGTGACCTTCGGTAATGTGAGCGGTAACAGCACCGTGAACGGTGACACAGGCAATATCACGGATGGCAATCTCACTACTTCGCCGGCAGCGAATCCGGGTTTCCTGGATAACAATTCAGCCATTGGGCTGGGTGGCTCGGTATTCGCACTTGCCGTTCAGGGCAAAGGCTTCTCCGCATTACTTACTTTCCTGGAAACGCAGGGCAATGTGGAGGTGCTTTCCAGCCCGCGTATCGCCACTATCAATAACCAGAAAGCCGTACTAAAAGTGGGTAACGATGCGTTCTTTGTAACTAACGTAAGAACCAACGTTACCACTACCACTGGTGGTGCGATCGTGACACCGGATATTCAGTTGCAACCTTATTTCTCCGGTATCTCGCTGGATGTGACTCCGCAGATCGATAAGAACGACAACATCATCCTGCACGTACACCCGTTCGTCAGTGATGTGACGCAGGTTAACAGGACGGTAACGTTGTCGAGTGCTAACGGTGGGGTATATACCATCCCGACAGCCTCATCAAACATTAACGAAACCGATAGTATCGTACGTACCAGAGATGGCAATGTAGTTGCGATCGGCGGCTTGATGTCTGAGTCTATCGACAACACACGCACCAAGGTGCCTGGTTTGGGTGACATTAAATATCTGGGCAACCTGTTCCGCCAGAAGAGTGAAATCACCCGTAAAACGGAGCTGGTTATCCTGTTGAAATCCACGGTAGTACGTGGTGGCGATAACTGGGCGGAAGATATGCTTGAAACTCAGGGCCGAATTGATAAACTGAAGGGTGAGAGCTTCTAGGAGCGGGTATGTACCTGCAGCATTTTGGTTTAAAAGAGTATCCATTCACTATCACCCCGGATACCAGTTTTTATTACGCGACGCGCAGCTTGCAAGAGGCGCTGAACACTTTGCTGGTGGCGATCCAGTCCGGGGAAGGTTTCGTCAAGATCACCGGCGAAGTCGGCACCGGTAAAACGCTGCTGTGCCGCCGCCTGCTCAAGGCGCTTGAACCTGGCTGCAAAGTCGCGTTTATACCCAACCCTTATCTTGATCCGCACGCTTTGCTGATGACGCTGGCCACCGAATTTGGTGTCGCTTTCAAGCCGGATTTCACCCACCATGACATGATAGATGCACTGCATCGCAAGTTGCTGACCTATGCCGAAGAAGGCCAGCATGTGATTGTTTGCCTTGATGAAGTGCAGGCCATGCCCTTGGAAACCCTGGAAGCATTGCGCTTGCTGAGTAATCTTGAAACTGAAAAGCGTAAATTGATCCAGGTGGTGATTTTTGGCCAACCGGAACTGGAAGAACGCATCAATCATCCATCCATCCGCCAGTTACGCCAGCGCATCAGCTTTGAATACCAACTAAAAAGTTTGCAGTGGTCGGAGCTCGGTTTTTACCTTAACCACCGTATGCATGTGGCCGGGTATCAGGGCGGCATGGTGTTTACGCCTGGCAGTATGCGCTTGCTGTACCGCTATGCCAATGGTATTCCCAGGTTACTGAATATTCTTGCGCATAAATCCTTGCTGTCAGCGTTTGGCCGAGGCCAGCAAGGCGTATCGGCAGAGGATGTCAAAGCTGCTATTCTGGACACACAGGCGAGCGTGAAAGCGCAACACCGCTGGTGGAGTCACGGTTTTAAATGGTGGCTGACAGTACATACCGCTTTGGCCGGTGTTGGCCGGTGACAAGGCATTGAGGATAAGTAGTGAGTTTAATTAATCAGGTATTGAAGGATGTTGAAGCGCGCCAGGGTGGAACCACGACCGATGGCTGGGCCGGGCAACAAGTCAAACCGGTGTTGACACATCAACCTTCTGCGACCGGGCTATGGGCCAAACGCCTGATGTGGTTATTAGTGATTGCCGGTTTGGTTGCCTGGATAATATTCAACCGCGCCGAGTTGGTGGCGTATTACCATTCAACTTTAGCCAGTATTCAAACAGGTGGCGACAAAAAATCCGCAGCGAATACTGTACCAGTCAGGCAACCATTAACCCCAGTGCCTGCAAAAGCTGCCGTTGTACAAGCACCTCAGCCGGCAGCTGGGAGCAATCAAGTCGTAGATGCGCATCCACAATTAACCAAATCGTTATTCAGTGAATGGCAAGCCGAGCTTGCTGAGTCGGTCACCAAACCGGCGATTCGTCAAAAAGTGACGCCTGCGCCAGTGGGCAAGCAAACGGTTGTTTCTAAGCAAAACCCGGCCAAAGCTGAAACAGCACCGCAGATTGAGGGTGAATTTTCTATCAAGCCTGCAGAAAGTAATTCTTCGGGCACGGTCGTTTCTGTGGTTGAACCGCCGCTGGAATCCGGCAATAAAAATAAAGCCAGTGTCGAAACCACTACAGAATCCAACGGTACTGTAAACAAGCACGTGCGGCCTGAGCAGGAAGTAAACCTGCTCATTCAAAAAGCCGTCGATCATGAACAAAAAGGGCGCTTAAGTGAAGCGTTGACCACTTTACGCCAGGCGCTGGTAACGTATCCGCAATCTGAAGATGCGCGCCAATTACTGGCTGCTTACCTGTTTGAAACCAGGCAGGATGCTGAGGCAGTGTCAGTATTGCAGGCAGGTATCAAGCGTAATCCAGAGCAGGTTGGTTTATCCAAATCCTTGGCTAAATGGCAGTTGGCGCACAATCAGCCTGAGGCTGTGTTGCTGACACTAAAACCATTTGCCAATGTGCTGGTGCGCGATCCTGAAAGCCAATGGATGCAGGCAATTGCTTGCCAGCAATTGGGCCAGCATCAGGCAGCTTTGCCTTACTTTGAGCGGGCGATCATCTTGCGCCCGGGCCAGGCGCAGTGGCTAGTGGCGTATGCAATTTCGTTACAGGCCAGCGGCCAAAATGCGCAAGCCTTGCAACAATTACAGTCAGCGCAAGCCATGCCATTAAGTGAACGATTATCAGAATTCGTGAATCAGCGCATCCGCCAGCTCGGTGGCACAGTGCAACCGCGTGACCAGTAGTTTCTAGCGCGGTAGTTTACTCCTCACCCGAAATACAGTTTTACTCTTCAGTGCTTTTGAGTGTCCGCGCAAATACCAGCGCCGACACTTTCCCGGCCCCGGCTTGTTTGAGTATTTTTGCCAGCGCATGCATGCTGGCACCGGTGGTCATGACATCATCAATAACCAGCACATGTTTTCCCTGCCAGTTTTTTTCTGTAGCGAATGCGCCGCGTAAATTGCGGACTCTCGTTTTCATATCCATCCCTGCTTGCGAAGGCGTGTCCAGCACACGTGTGCAAGCTTCAATATCCAGCGGAATCTTTAAAGCCTGTTGTAAGTGCTTCGCCAGTTCCAGTGCATGGTTAAAGCCGCGCTGGCGGACCCTTTGCGCATGCATGGGCATGGCAATCATCACATCCGGCAGATTTGCTGTTAACAATGAAAGCAAATCAGGCAGGATTGATTCGGCAAGTAATTTGCCTACAGGTAATTGCTGATGGTATTTGAATTGATGCAATAAGCGGTCTAGCGGATAGGCATAGCGGAAAGGGGCAAACGTCTGGTCAAACGCCGGTGGATGTTGCAGGCAGATGCCACAATAATCGCCGCTCAAGGTAGGCAGTGCGCATTGCGGACAGCGTGACGAGGTGTACCAGGGTAGTGCCGTCGCGCAATCATTGCAAAATGGCGCATGGCTGGTCTTTTTTACTGACGAATGTTTATCCTGGTATCTCTGGGCTGGCGCTGCACACATAGGGCAAGGCTGGCTGTGTTTTAACCAGGCTTCCAGCCATGGCAAAAAACGCATGTGATTAATATTTAAGCTGTTGTAAAAAATTTTCACGTTTAAGGGTAAACAACCTATAATTCAGCCCAATTAAAATCATCTTGAAACTGTCTGCGATTACTATGGAACAACAAACTTCTTCTAGCGCTTGTAATAGCGAACTGCAAACTTCCGTCATCAATATCGATGGTTTGAGAGCCTCCAGCGCATGCGAACATCCTACCGTTGAACGCTGGTCGGTCGAGGATATCATGGCATTATTCGAGCTGCCGTTCAATGACTTGCTGAATCAGGCACAAACGACGCATCGCGCGAATTTCGACCCGAATGCGGTGCAAGTGAGCACATTGCTGTCCATCAAAACTGGCGGCTGTTCCGAAGATTGCGGCTATTGCCCGCAAGCGGCACGTTATCACACTGAGGTTGAGAATGAGCCTTTGATGAAGCTGGATGATGTAGTCGCCGCAGCGAAAGCCGCCAAGGAGAGCGGTGCCAGCCGTTTCTGCATGGGTGCAGCGTGGCGCGGCCCGAAACAAAGGGACCTGGAGCCGGTACTGAAAATGATCTCTGAAGTGAAAGCCATGGGTTTGCAAACCTGTGCCACCCTGGGCATGCTCAAAGACGGGCAGGCTGAGCAGTTGAAAGAAGCTGGCCTGGATTACTACAATCACAATCTGGATACTGCCCCCGAGTATTACGGCGATGTGATCAGCACGCGTACCTACCAGGACCGCCTGGATACTCTGGACCGTGTGCGTAGTATGGATATCAATGTGTGTTCTGGCGGTATCATCGGCATGGGCGAAAATCGCGCCCAGCGCGCCGGCTTATTGGCACAACTGGCCAATATGGAGCAGCCACCGGAAAGTGTGCCTATCAATCTGCTGACACAAGTGGAAGGCACGCCGCTGCATGGCACCGACCCCCTGGACCCGCTGGAGTTTGTACGTACCATCGCCGCTGCCCGCATCACGATGCCTCACAGCTTTGTGCGTCTGTCTGCCGGCCGCCAGAGCATGGGTGATGCTGTACAGGCTCTATGCTTCCTGGCAGGTGCCAACAGTATCTTCTATGGTGAGAAATTGTTGACAACCGGCAACCCGGAGGCAGATCAGGACAACGCATTGTTCGCCAAACTAGGCCTCAAGAAAATCTAAGACATTCTATGCTGGACTTTTTACAAGCCGATCTTGAAAAGCGAAAAACGCTAGGCCTGACGCGTCAGCGCCGGTTGCTGGATTCGCCGCAGGCCGAGCATATCACTGCCAATGGTCAGCGATTCCTTTCGTTTTGCAGTAACGATTACCTGGGCCTGGCAAACGATGCTGCGCTGGTGAACGCCTTGCAACAAGCGGCGACAGAGGCGGGTGTAGGAAGTGGCGCCTCCAATTTAATCACCGGCCATCATCGTTATCACGATCAGCTCGAGCATGTGTTGGCGACATTGGTGGGTAAGCCAGCGGCGTTATTATTCTCCACCGGCTATATGGCCAATATCGGCGTGATCAGTGCGCTGATGGGGCGTGACGACGCGGTGTTTTCTGACAAGCTTAACCATGCCTGCCTTAACGATGGTGCCTTTTTGTCCCGCGCCAATCACCACCGCTTTGCGCATAATGATGTGGCGGCGCTGGAAAAATTACTGCAAGCCAGTACAGCGCGCCACAAACTGATTACAGCGGATGCGGTGTTCAGCATGGATGGCGATATCGCGCCATTGGCTGCTTACCTCGAGCTTTGTGAGCGTTATGACGCGTATCTCTACGTGGATGATGCGCATGGTTTTGGTGTGTTGGGCCCGCAAGGCCGCGGCACGTTGAAGCATCTGGGCCTGGAATCGCCACGCTTGATCATGATGGGTACGCTGGGGAAAGCCGCCGGAGTTGCCGGTGCGTTTGTCGCCGGTGAGCAGGTGGTGATTGATTACCTGATCCAGTACGCCAACAGCTATATTTACACCACGCCCGCGCCGCCACCGTTATCGGCAGCACTGCTCGCTTCAGTGCATGAAATTGAACATGGCGATGCGCGCCGGCAACAATTGTTTGCCATGATCAACTTGCTGAAAAGTGAGTTGTCACTCACCCGCTGGCATTTGTTGCCCTCAGAAACAGCAATACAGCCATTGATTGTTGGCGATAATTTTGAGGCGCTTGCGCTCAGCCAGTATCTGCAAACGCGTGGCATCCTGGTACCGGCCATTCGTCCGCCTACCGTACCCGTGAACAGCTCGCGCTTGCGTATTTCGATGTCTGCTACCCATAATGAACAAGATGTGCGCGCCTTGATTGATGCATTGCATGAAGCCGAGCGCATCATTCCGGCCAGGGAACAGGCATGAGTTGCTTCATTGAAATGATGGGCCAGGGCAAGCCGCTGGTGCTGCTGCACGGCTGGGGCATGAATAGCGCCGTGTGGGAGCGCATCACCAAACGCCTGTCGGCCAACTACCGTTTGTTTCTGGTTGATCTGCCAGGCATGGGGCAAAGCCGGCCGATTAATCCTTATCATTTGCATAGCCTGGCTGAAACCGTCGCCGAGGAAATCCCCGGTGTTTCAACTATCCTGGGCTGGTCGCTGGGTGGATTAGTCGCGCAACGGATTGCCTTGAACCAGCCGGACCGGGTGGAGAAGTTAATTCTGGTGGGGAATACCCCGTGTTTTGTCAGCAAGCCGGATTGGCCGCACGGCATTGAAGCCCGGCACTTTCAGCAATTCAATGAGCGTTTTGAAAAAGATTTTCAAACGACTTTGCTCAATTTCCTGACTTTGCAATGCATGCATGCCAAAGATGCGCGTAGTACTGTGCGTCAATTGCGTATCGCTTTTGCTGCCAAGCCAACATCAACCCAGGAAAGCCTGAACCTGGCGCTGGATATCCTGTTGCAAACTGATATACGCGAAGAAGTCAGCCGCCTGTATCACCCGACCCTGATTATCCACGGTGACCGTGATACGCTGGCACCGGTCAGTGCCGCACACTGGCTGGCGATGCACTTGCAACGCGCAAAACTGCGTGTAATTGCTGGCGCCGCGCACGCGCCATTCCTCTCGCATGCAGAGGCTTTCTGCGTGGCGGTGGAGACCTTTATGGCTGATGAACCCGCTGTGCGCGCTGTCGCGGAGAGCTAAATGCAGGATGTTTACCTGATTGACAAGTCGCGCATGCGGCAGGCTTTCCATCGTGCGGCAAAACAGTATGATGCCGCCGCCATTTTGCAGCGCCAGGTGCGTGAAGAAATGCTCAGTCGGCTGGATGTGGTCAAGCTACAACCGCAAATAATTTTAGACGCAGGATGTGGCACCGGGCATGGGCTGTACGCCTTACTAAAACAATATAAATCCGCAAAAGGTATCGCGCTGGATATCGCCGAAGGTATGCTGGCACGTGCTCGCACACTGTTTCCCTGGTATAAATTCTGGCAAGCACAACCACGCTTTGTCTGCGCAGATATTGAAACTATCCCTTTGGCGACTGCGAGTGTGGATATGGTGTGGTCCAACCTGGCGATGCAATGGTGTAATGACCTCGATGCCGCCCTACAGGAATTCCGCCGCGTGTTACGCCCTGATGGCTTGCTGATGTTTGCCACACTGGGGCCGGATACCTTGAAAGAATTACGTGCGGCTTCAGGCGCTGACCATACGCATGTCAGCCGCTTTATCGATATGCACGATATCGGCGACGCCATGACCCGCGCTGGTTTCAATGCGCCAGTGCTGGATGTGATGCATTACACGCTGACTTACGATAGCGTGGAATCGGTGATGCGCGACCTTAAAGCTATAGGTGCGCACAATGCGACCGCCGGACGACCCAAGGGACTGACCGGCAAAGGTTTTTTGCAAAAACTTCGACAAGGCTACGAGGCGTTTCGCCAGCAGGGAAAACTGCCCGCCACTTATGAAGTCGTGTTTGTGCATGCCTGGACAGGCAGCCAGCCTTACACCACGCCGGGTACCAGCCCGATACAACTGATGCCACGCAAAGGTGCATCGGAATAATTATGACGATTGATTTGTTGCCGCGCCATTTTTTCGTCACCGGCACCGATACCGGTGTCGGCAAAACGACGGTGACTGTGCGCCTGATGCAGCACTTTGCCTCGCAAGGCTTGAAAGTGTTGGCGATGAAACCCGTCGCTTCCGGTTGTGAGTGGGTAGATGGCCGCTGGCAAAACGAAGATGTTATACAACTGACTGCTGCATCCAATGTGCAGGCACCGCCCGAACTGGTCAATCCCTATTGTTTCCAACCGGCAATTGCCCCGCATATTGCAGCGGCACAAGCAGGTGTAGAGATTCAGCTGGATGTCATCAAGACTGCTTATACTGCGCTGACTCAGTTAGCGGATGTGGTGATAGTTGAAGGTGCCGGCGGTTTGCTGGTGCCGCTCAATGAAACCCAGAGCATAGTTGATTTGCTGCAAGTGGTCGAATTGCCTGCGCTGGTGGTGGTGGGCATGCGCCTTGGGTGCATTAATCACGCGTTGCTGACCAGGCAGGTGTTGCAGCAGCAACAGATTCCGTTTTGTGGCTGGGTAGCCAACCAGATCGACCCTGACATGAGTATGCAGCAAGAAAACCTGCAGACACTGGGTAACTGGTTGAAACAGCCACCCGTTTTGCATTTGCCTTATCAAGGACAAAAAACCTAGATGGTGAAACAGTCACAAACAGGCCATTCTCCCCTGAGCCAGATTGGCATGCGTGCCCCCGTGCCGCCAGTCACCAAGGTGTTGATTGCGCTTAACCTGCTGGTGTTCGTGATCATGCTATGGGGTGGCGCTGGCTTCTGGCATTCGCCTAATAATGTGCAGTTGACCTGGGGCGCCAACTTCGCGCCAGCAACTGCGGATGGCCAGTGGTGGCGGCTGGGTTCAGCCATGTTCCTGCATTTTGGCGCATTGCATCTGGGCATGAATATGCTGGCTTTATGGGATGGCGGCAAGCTGGTCGAACGCATGTTCGGCCCGGCGCGATTCCTGGGTATTTATATTATCAGCGGCATTGCAGGTAACCTGTTATCGCTGGTGATCCAGGGTAATCAGGCTGTTTCAGGTGGCGCTTCCGGCGCCATTTTTGGTATTTACGGCGCGCTGCTGGTGTATGTCTGGTACGCCAGGCACCATATGCAGCAAGTGGAATTCCGCTGGCTGTTTTTTGGTGCGCTGGCATTTTCGGCACTGACCATCATTATGGGTTTTGTGATTCCTGGCATTGATAACTCGGCGCATATCGGCGGCTTTCTGACCGGGATTGTCAGCGCCATATTATTGCTGCCAGCCAGTGAAACGCATCACCCGCATATGCAAAAATGGCGTTTCTTCAGTGGCTTGAGCTGGCTGATTGCGATTGCGGTTTTACTGACGCATTTGCCGGAGCCCAAATACCGCTGGCACGAAGAACTCGCCATCCGCAAGCAGGTGCAAAAATTCAATCTCACAGACCAGCAGGCCAACCGCAAGTGGAACAAGCTGATGCTGGAAGGGCGCGAAGGCAGTATCAGCTTCGATGAACTGGCGACCAAGATCGATGAGGAAGTCGCTAATTCTTACGAGGAAAGTTTTGAAAAACTATCAGCATTGCCGGATGACCCTAACTTGCCATCTGCCGCCTTGCTGGAACAAGCTAAAGCTTATGCACTGAAACGCAGTGAAGATAGCAAAGCGGCGGCAGACAAATTGCGTAATCTTCCGTTTATGCCTGGCCGCGCCGCAGAATAAGCAATCGCATCACGCTCACTGGCTACGGATAAATCCTTAAAGCTGACCAATCTACAAGTCGGTGGCCTCACGCTGCTGCTGGTATTTACTCTGTTGTTTAGGGCTATGGAATTTGGCATGCAGGCGGTCAGCACGCTCAAATGCTTTTGCCCAGAAATCATCAGTCTGTGGCAGGTAATGTGCTTTAAATACTTGCCAGTCTTCACGAGTAAACCCGAAATCCATGTATGAGAAAATCAGTCCGGCAATATCTTTGCGTGCTTCTGTGCCATGCGGTGAAACGCCTTGCAGCACGCGATGCAGATCCAGTAAGTAAAACTCTGTGTCAGCCGTCAACGTAGCACTTTTTTGCAAGGCGATATGGCACAGGTAAAAATCACGGTGACACAAGCCAGCACCATGAAATTTTTTCGCGAGTTTTGCTACTGCGATCAACATTGCCTGGCGCGTTTCTGCTGAGGCAGGTTGCGATTGCCAGTTTTTACAGATGTCTTCCAGCGAATGAATATCACCCAAATCTTCGGTCAGCAGGAAAGAGCGCTGGCTGGCAGCACAATGACCTTGTATACCATAAGCTGCGATCGGTGTCGTTGCGATGCCGATCTTCTCCAGTGCCTGGATCGCGCGCACTTCCGTCATCGCGCCTATGATAGGGCGCTTGAACGTAAGCCAGTTCTTGGCGATCTCGCGCCAGCCGGTAGCCTCATGTTGCTTGATAAAGTATGACTGCCCGGCAATGCTGATGCGCATGGTTTTTCGGTTGGCAGCCGCACGCACGGTATATCCCTGCAACGCCATAAAGTCTTCAAAAGAATAACTTTTTAATGCCTGCGCATGCTCAGGCGACAGCCAAAGCTGGTTGTCGCTGGAACTTGTTTCTGTGTGGAGTGGTTGTGGGGGCAATGTGGTTTCTGAAGCTAACTCGGTGAGTATCCGGGCTTCTGCCTTTCCTGGGTTGTCGCGCATTAATTGCGCTGCATAAGTGAGTCCCGCCTGGCTAAAACGTTCCCGATCGTAAGATAACGCTGTGGCCAGTGTCTGATTGAGCGCTGGCTGATGGAAAGGACCAGGGAGAACAATACCCGCTCCCGCTTTCTCAATATGCGGCGCATAGCCGCACACCTCGGTGGTGATTACAGGCAAGCCACTGGCCATGGCTTCCAGTAAAACATGGCCTGCCAATTCGCGGCGGGCCGGGTGCACCATCCAGTCGCAAGCCTGCATCAATTGCGGAATATCATCGCGCCCACCTAGTACTTGTACCTGCTTGCTTAAGCCTTGTACGGCAATGTGTTTTTGCAGCCAGCGCGGATTATCCTGGCCGATGATCAGCATGCGTACTTTGCTCTTTTGACTTTCAGGTAAAGCTGCAATCGCATCGATTGCACGGTCAGCGCCTTTGGTTTTAAAGCCGGAACCCACTAATAGTAATGCAAAATGCTCTGGCAAAATGCCGAATGAATCTGCCAGCCATTGCTTTCGCTGTGCGCGGTCAAAAGTCGGGAATCGCTGTGGATCCAGGATAGGCGGAATCAGGTGAAAACGCGCATCCGGTGTCTGATACCAGTGCTGGAACGTCGCCTGTTCCTGAGGTGTGAGCGTCAGTATGTGCGTGTGGCTGCCAGGCGAAAAGATTGATGCTTCCGCCTGCTGGAACCAGCGATAGCGGCTGGTCAGGCGATACCACCATGGCCGCTCGTCATGTGCTCTGGCGATAAAACAGGAGTCCGCCGCAAAATACACGTCTATCGGCTGCATGCGGTTAAAACCCACCACCAGGTCAAAAGGCTCTGACCGCACAGCCTGTTGCATAGAGGAAATCAGGCTGGCATGTTTGGTATGGTTGCGCCAGCCGCTGCTTGTGCATAACTTCACCTGGATATCTGTTGGCTGCGGGCCTTGCCATTCACCGGTGAAAATCGTCACCTGATGGCCCAGCGCAACACAGTCTTTTGCGATACGCAACATGTCGCGTTGCACGCCGCCATAAGGGAAATATTTGAATATCAGAAAAGCAAACTTCATGGTCGAGATTGTATGCGAAAATAGCGGCCATGAAACGGATTCTGATTGTCAAAACCACTTCCATGGGCGATGTGATCCATGCGCTGCCGGCTGTGCAGGATATATTGCAGCACTTTCCGGATGCACAGATCGACTGGCTGGTGGAAGAGAGTTTTGCCGATATTCCGCGGTTGCATCCCCATGTTCAGCAGGTATTTACCGTTGCCATACGCCGCTGGCGCAAGCAGTTGCTAAGCTGCCAAACCTGGCGTGAGATTCGCGCAGTTAAACGCGCTATCGCCAGCCACGCTTATGATGCGGTGATCGATGCACAAGGCCTGGTTAAAAGCGCCTGGATGACCCGATGGGCACGAGGGCCGCGATACGGCTACGATATGCAATCTATCCGTGAGCCATTGGCGAGCCGTTTTTACCAGCATCAATTTGCTGTCTCGTATCAGCAACATGCGGTGACGCGTATCCGAACCCTGATGGCGTTGAGTTTAGGTTATCCAGTACCGCAGGATTTACCGGATTACGGTTTAAAAAGTGATCAGGCAGTGGTTACTGATTTGCCTGAGGCATTGCAATTGCCAGCCAGGTTTTGGATAGCTTTGCATGCGACCAGCCGCGACAGCAAATTATGGCCGGAAGAACATTGGGTGGCACTGGGCCAGCACTATGCTGCGCAGGGGTTGGCGATGTGTTTGCCATGGGCTTCAGCTGAAGAAAAAGCACGCGCCGAGCGTATCGCTTTGCAAGTGAATCAAACACAAGGGTCGCAAGCGCCAATTAATGAGGCGATGGTATTGCCTAAATCAAGTTTGCAGCAACTAGCGCAGGTGATTCCGCTCGCAAAATTTGCCGTTGGCGTAGATACCGGGTTGTCGCATTTGGCTGCAGCACTGGATATTCCAGTCGTGGCTTTATATACAGATACTGACCCAGGATTAACCGGGGTTGCGGGTGGGCGCAAAGCGCTAGCGATTAATTTAGGCGGCAAACAACAAATCCCGGATATTCCAGCGGTTCTGGCGGCAATCAGCCGTTTCACTGCTTAGTGATTGTCACGGCGCGTAATCGCCGCCATTCAATTTTCAGATAAATCATTCCCTTACCCTTGAAATCAGTAGGGACATCCCCATGTTTGTGAAATCGTAAAACGAAAAGTCTTGAATTCTATAGGGGATCATCATGCAAGAACCACAAACATCCGTAGAGTCAGCGCCGGACGAGCAAGCTGTCAACGAGGTAAATTCACCACAAACTGACGGCAGTGAGACACGTATTGCCGAGCTGGAAGCTGCATTGGAAGAAGCCAAAGCCCAAGTGCTGTATGTAAAAGCTGAGGGCGAAAACGTGCGCCGCCGTGCGCTGGATGATATTGATAAAGCGCGCAAGTTTGCACTGGAGAAATTCAGTAATGAATTGCTGGCAGTGAAAGACAGCCTGGATGCAGCTTTGGCCGTTGAGAATGCCGATGTGGAAAGCTACAAAAACGGCGTGGAATTAACTGCCAAGCAATTGCTGGGCGTGTTCGAGAAATTCAATATTGCTGAAATCAATCCTGTAGGTGAAAAATTCGACCCGAACAAGCATCAGGCGATCAGCATGGTGCCAGCCGAAGGTGAGCCTAATACGGTATTGAGCGTACTGCAAAAAGGCTATGCGTTGAACGAGCGTGTATTGCGTCCGGCGCTGGTCACTGTGATAGCAGCAAAATAATCCAACAACCACATTACACCACATTGCAAGTAGGGACTTGAAATCTATTCAGGCATCCCAATTATCGAAACATGAGGTTTTGATTAACAATGAATGTGATTAATAAAATTTAAGGAAGCGAAAGAATGGGAAAAATTATTGGTATTGACCTGGGGACCACCAACTCATGTGTAGCCGTGATGGAAGGTGGCAAACCACGTGTGATTGAAAACGCTGAAGGTGCGCGTACAACGCCATCTATTATTGCGTACCAGGAAGACGGCGAAATTTTGGTCGGTGCACCAGCCAAACGCCAGGCGGTGACAAACCCTAAAAACACATTGTTTGCGGTGAAACGTTTGATCGGCCGTCGCTTTGATGAAAAAGAAGTGCAAAAAGACATCGATCTGATGCCTTACACGATTTCTAAAGCAGACAATGGCGATGCCTGGGTTGAAGTGCGCGACAAGAAACAGGCGCCTCCTCAGATTTCTGCTGAAGTGTTGCGCAAAATGAAGAAGACTGCCGAAGATTACCTGGGCGAAGAAGTCACTGAAGCAGTGATCACTGTGCCAGCTTACTTTAACGATAGCCAGCGCCAGGCAACCAAAGATGCAGGCCGTATCGCCGGTCTGGATGTGAAACGTATCATCAACGAACCGACCGCGGCTGCGTTGGCGTTTGGTCTGGACAAGCAAGAAGGTGACCGCAAGATTGCAGTGTATGACCTGGGTGGTGGTACGTTTGACGTGTCTATCATTGAAATCACTGAAATCGATGGCGAGCACCAGTTTGAAGTATTGTCGACTAACGGCGATACTTTCCTGGGTGGTGAAGACTTTGATAACCGCATCATCGACTTTTTGGCAGACGAGTTCAAAAAAGAAAATGGTCTGGACTTGCGTAACGACTTGCTGGCCAAGCAACGCCTGAAAGAGGCGGCTGAGAAAGCCAAGATCGAGTTGTCAGGTGCGCAACAAACGGAAGTGAACCTGCCATACATCACGGCAGATGCAACCGGCCCTAAACACTTGGTGGTGAAAATCACCCGTGCCAAGCTGGAATCACTGGTTGAAGACCTGATCGAGCGCACGATCAACCCATGTAAAACTGCGTTGAAAGATGCGGGTGTATCACCTTCAGATATCTCTGACGTGATTTTGGTCGGTGGTCAAAGCCGTATGCCAAAAGTGCAGGAGAAAGTGAAAGAGATTTTTGGCAAAGAGCCACGTAAAGACGTGAACCCGGATGAAGCGGTAGCAGTTGGTGCTGCGATCCAGGGTGGCGTGTTGAAAGGTGACGTCAAGGATGTGTTGCTGCTGGACGTATCTCCATTGTCACTGGGTATCGAGACATTGGGTAGCGTTATGACCAAGCTGATCAAGAAAAACACGACGATCCCTACCAAGGCATCACAAGTGTTCTCTACAGCGGAAGACAACCAGAATGCGGTGACTATCCATGTGCTGCAGGGTGAGCGTGAAATGGCTTCCGGCAACAAGAGCCTGGGCCAGTTCAACCTGAGCGACATTCCGCCTGCACCACGTGGCATGCCGCAGATTGAAGTGACTTTTGATATTGATGCCAACGGTATTTTGCATGTGTCTGCCAAAGACAAAGCAACCGGCAAAGAGAACAAGATCACGATCAAGGCTAACTCCGGTTTGTCTGAAGAAGAAATCCAGCGCATGGAAGAAGATGCGGCTAAATATGCTGACGAAGACAAAAAACTGCGTGAACTGGTGGATGCCCGTAACCAGGCTGACAGCGTATTGCACAGCGTGAAGAAATCTCTGGCTGAACACGGCGACAAGATTGAAGCCGATGAAAAAGCCAAGATTGAAGATGCGGTTAAAGAGCTGGAAGCTGTCGCCAAAGATGGTGATGACAAAGAGGTGATTGAAGCTAAAACCAATGCCTTGATGGAAGCATCACAAAAACTGGGTGAGAAAGTCTATGCCGAGCAACAGGCACAGGCCAGCACCGAAGGTGGCGCACAACCTGAAGGTGAAAAAACGGTGGAAGGCGACGTGGTAGATGCCGAGTTTGAAGAAGTGAAGAAAGACTAACGCGATAGGGCGGGTGGCAACACTTGCCCTTCTTTATGATACCGGCAAACACACTTCGCGCCCTGCGAGTGTGTTTGTTCATATGGTGCAAGCGCATTAAAACGGAATAACTATGGCAGCCGCAAAAAAAGATTACTACGAAGTATTGGGCGTGAACCGCGATGCTGGTGACGAAGAGATTAAAAAATCCTTCAAAAAACTGGCAATGAAGTATCACCCTGACCGCAACCCGGATAACCCGAAAGCCGAAGAAAGCTTCAAGGAAGCCAAAGAAGCTTATGAGATATTAAGCGACGAGCAGAAGCGTGCCGCTTATGACCAGTACGGTCATGCCGGTGTCGATCAAAGTATGGGCGGTGGTGGCTTCAGCGGCTTTAACTCCGGTAATTTCAGTGATGCGTTTGGCGATATTTTCGGCGACATCTTTGGTGGTGGCGGTGGTGGCCGTAACCAGCGCTCGAATGTATATCGCGGTGCTGATTTGCGCTACAACCTGGAAATTTCACTGGAAGACGCCGCCAAAGGGACGGAGACTAAAATCCGTATTCCTGTGCAGACTAACTGTGAAACATGTCACGGTTCAGGCGCTCGCCCAGGCACTTCACCTGTGACTTGTACCACCTGTAACGGCCATGGCCAGGTGCGCATGCAGCAGGGTTTCTTCTCTGTACAGCAAACTTGCCCTAAATGTCATGGCAGTGGCAAGATGGTGAAAGAGCCATGCCCGACCTGCCACGGTGGCGGTCGCGTCAAACAGAACAAAACGCTGAATGTCAAAATCCCGGCCGGTGTGGATGAAGGTGACCGTATCCGCCTGAGTGGTGAGGGTGAAGCTGGTGTAAACGGTGGGCCTACCGGTGACTTGTACGTAGTCGTGCATCTCAAAGAGCATGCGATATTCCAGCGCGAGGGCGCAAACCTGCATTGTGAAATGCCTATCAGCTTCAGCACGGCTGCGCTGGGTGGCGAAATCGAAGTGCCGACACTGGATGGCGCAGCAAAAATGAAGATCCCAACCGAAACGCAAACTGGAAGTGTGTTCCGCTTGCGTGGCAAAGGCATCAAGCCATTGCGCTCAAGTGAACACGGCGATTTGATGGTGCATGTGGTGGTAGAAACGCCTGTACGCCTCACTGAAAAACAAAAAGAGCTGTTGCGTGAATTTGAAAGCAGTACCCAGGCAGATGCCGGCAAACACAGCCCGAAAAACAAAAGCTGGGTAGATAAAGCCCGCGATTTTTTTAGCTAAATTTTTTAAATCAATTCATTAACGGGTAATGGCGATTTTTTAGCTATTACCCGGTTGCAGTTCTGAATCAGGAACAGAAAGTCACTGATTTGCATTGGTTACAATTTAATAACAATTAAATTTTGATTTTTACAATTCAGTTACAGCTCGGTCAAATAATTGCAATAACTCTCTCCTAAACTAGACCCATCTTTAAACGAAACACAAAACGTTTTGTTTAATGGCTAGCTTGGTTGATTTGTCAACGACTAGCATTGATTTCCTCCTGATCCAAACCCCCTTTTAACCCGCCTTAGCGGGTTTCTTTTTGTCTGCAACTTTCGCAACATCATAACCCTTATACAACCGGCTTGCTGAAATTAAAGGCTAGCAGCGTGTAGTCTGTAACCGCAACATCGTTTATGATGATTAGCAATTACATTACAGGATCAGATTCAAAATAGATCCTGCACATATTCATCATGTTAAAAATCGCTATTTTTAATTCTAAAGCAGATGTAGGTGCCACTACCACTACACTCAATTTGGCTGCTGCCTGGCAACGCCAGCATAAACCTGTTTTGCTAATCGATATGGATCCGCAGGCGCGCCTGACCGAGACATACAAACATATCGGCCTCGATGTGCAAAAGCATTTATTCAGGTTTTATCAGTCACAGACGCCTTTGGCAGAGCTGATCCAGCCTTTGCGTAACGGGCTGCCATTGATTACTGCCAATAAAGAACTGATGAATCTGGATTCGCAGTTCGGTCGCGGGCCTGCAACGTTAAGGAAATTGGCTGAAGGCTTGGCCACGTTACAGCCAACACATGCCGAATATGCCGTACTCATGGATTGTTTTTCGGGAATCGGTGTGATTTCCCTCAGTGCCGTTTTTGCCAGTGACCTGGTGCTGGTACCAGTGTCGGCAGATTATTTATCTATTCATTCAGCCGTTAAAGTCGATAAGGCACTCAATGCGCTGCAGCCAGTGTTAAAGCGGCGCATCCAGCGACGCTATCTGCTGACGCGCGCCGACAAACGTAAGGAAATGACTGCTGAGGTTGAGCAGGAAATGCGGCGCCTGTTTGGTAACGAAGTGCTGCTTACGCAGATTTCAGAGCATGCAGCGCTGGCAGAGTGTGCACGCATGGGGCAACATGTGTTTGAGTATGATGCTGCGAGTGCCGGAGCACGTGATTACATGACACTTTATTTCGAGCTGCAAGATGTTATCAAGAAGCTAATGCCCACAAAATTTCGCTGACTTAGCGATGACGGCTGCCCAGCCATTGCCTGCGCCAGAACATTAGCAACATCACTAAAGCAATCCCCAGCATGATTAGCAGTGCCCACCAGAAACCGTAGCGGTCATTGATCCAGGGCATCTCGCTGAAATTCATACCGAAAATACCGGCAATCAAAGTGGCAGGCATAAACAGCATGGCCACTACCGTCAATGCGCGTACTTCCAGGTTTACACGCTGGCTGATGCTGGTCATGTAAATATCCATCAGGCCACTGAGTGTGTCACGGATAGCCTCAAGCGACTCAGTGAAGTGTGCGGTATGGTCGTACAAGTCACGCAAGTAAGGCACGCTTTGCGGACTAAAAAAGCCATGCTCGTTACGGATCAGGCTGTTAAGTACTTCGCGCAGTGGCCACACCGCACGGCGCAACTCGATAGTGACATGCTTTAGCCTGTGTATGTTTTGCAAATCTTCCGGGCTGGGCTGATCAAGCAAATGCGTTTCAAGCTGTTCAGCATCTTCATTGATCGCTTCCAGCACCTGGAAGTAGCGTTCCATCAAACTATCCAGCAATGCATAACAAAGGTAGTCAGGCCCACTCTGTCGCAATAATACCTGGCCTTGCCGCAATCGCTCACGCACAGGTTCAAAACTGCCGGATGGCCGCTCCTGGAAGCTAAGCAACCACTCACGTCCCAATGCCATGCTGATTTGTTCGGAGCTGACGCTCATGGACTCCGCATCGTAATAAAACAAACGCGTTTCCAGGAAAAGGTAATCCGGGTATGTATCCAGCTTGGGCCGTTGTTCGGTATTTATAATGTCATCCAGGACCAGTGGATGCAATTTAAAGCGGCGTGCTACGGCTTGCAACAACGGGATGTCCAGCACGCCATGTACATTGATCCACGAGGTATGTTCTGCCGGTGCCTGCCATTCCACGATATCGTGCATGGTCAGTTGCCGGGATTCTATGTCATGGGCGTTGTAGCTGATGCTATGGATACAGGCAGGCTTGGTCTCATTTTCCGTGATGTCCTCGGACACTAATGCCGGGTTGGAAGTGCCTAGTAAGCGGTGCTTGCGGTGAGAGTGTTTGCGTTTAGCCATAAGTGTTCGAATCAACAGTGCGGGTTTAGCATAAGCGTTCATTATGCGGAAATCAAGCCAAAGCGCAGCAGCGTAGCCAACAGGCAGGCCGCAAGCCAGTCTATGATAAAATAAGTGAAACTATTAATGAAAGAATCGCATGTCTGGCAACACCATTGGTACGCTGTTCACCCTCACATCGTTTGGCGAGTCGCATGGCCCGGCCATCGGCGGGGTCGTTGATGGTTGCCCGCCAGGGTTAGCGTTATCCGCAGCTGATTTGCAGGTCGATCTGGACAGGCGTAAGCCAGGTACTTCCCGGCATGTGACCCAGCGTAGTGAAGCTGATGAAGTCGAAATTTTGTCTGGCGTGTTTGAGGGTAAAACCACAGGTGCGCCTATCGGCTTGCTGATCCGCAATACCGATCAGCGCTCTCAGGATTACAGCAAGATCATGAATACCTTCCGCCCCGGACATGCGGATTACACTTACACTCAAAAATATGGCATCCGCGATTATCGTGGCGGCGGCCGTTCCAGTGCGCGTGAAACTGCAGTGCGCGTAGCCGCTGGCGCGATTGCCAAAAAATGGCTGAAGCAAAAGTATGGTGTGGAGATTCGTGGATATCTGAGCCAGCTTGGTGAAATTAAGGTGCCATTCGTTAGCTGGGATGCGATATCGCAAGAAGGGAATCCTTTCTTCTCGCCAAATTTGGACATTCTGCCGCAACTGGAAGCTTATCTGGACCAGATCCGCAGTGAACGTGATTCTGTGGGTGCGCAAATCACCGTGGTCGCCGAGCATATTCCGGTGGGCCTGGGTGAGCCGATTTTTGACCGCCTGGATGCCGACATCGCGCATGCCATGATGGGCATTAATGCGGTGAAAGGGGTGGAAATCGGTGCCGGTTTTGATTCAATTGCGCAACGCGGTAGCGAGCATTGTGATGAGCTGACGCCGCAAGGTTTCGCTTCCAACCATGCCGGCGGCGTGCTGGGTGGCATTTCCAGCGGTCAGGATATTGTGGTCAATATAGCCTTTAAACCAACGTCGAGCATCCCTCAAGAACGTCGTTCGATTAATCACGCCGGTGAGCCGGTGATGATGCAAACCACCGGCCGTCACGATCCGTGTGTGGGTATTCGCGCTACGCCGATTGTGGAAGCCATGTTAGCGCTGGTACTGATGGATCATGCTTTGCGACATCGTGGCCAGAACGCCGATGTGCAATCTACAGTGCCCATGTTGTAAAACCATAAGATCACCCAACTTCTAACTAACTGACTTTTGGCTGCCAAACTAGTGGCAGCCATCTTTAAAACGCGAGTAATCATGAGTCACGCTTTACACTTTAATCTCTCGCGTTTCTATTTTATCTACTATTTCTTCGTCGGCGCGTTTGTCCCTTATTGGGGCTTATACCTCAGTTCAGAATCCTTTTCACCGGCTGATATTGGCATACTCATGTCTTTATTCCAGGTCAGCCGCATCATCGCACCAAACTTGTGGGGCTGGCTGGCTGACCACACCAGGCAAAGAGTGCGCTGGATCCGCACTACTGCATTTTTAGGATTGTTTGGTTTCGCCGCGATTTTCTGGGCGCATGATTTTATGACCATGTTTGTGGTCATGGCAGCCTTGAGTATGTTCACCAGTTCGACCTTGCCGCTGTCTGAGTCCCTTTTACTGGCACATCTGGCGAGCACCAATGGGCATTACAGTAAAATCCGTTTGTGGGGCTCCTGGGGCTTTATCGTTGCCTCTATTCTGTTGGGCTACCTGACTGACTGGTTCGGCATTAAAAGCCTGCTCTGGTTTATCCTGGCTGTGCAATGCGTGCTGTTCGGATTAACCTGGAAACTCCCGGAAGCGCATGTGCCACCGCATGCGAATGACAGTTTCTCTGTATGGAAAATCCTGGAGCAACCTGCGGTGATTTCCCTGTTAGTTGGCTGCGCGATGATGGTGACCGCGCATGGCCTGATGTATAACTTTTACTCTATCTACCTGGCTGAACATGGATACAGCAAAGGCATGATAGGGTGGTTGTGGGCACTCGGCGTGATTTGCGAGATTGGCATATTTATCAAAATGCCGTGGATTATGTCCCGCTTCAAACTGAAAACGATTTTAGTCGCCAGCTTGCTGATAGGCGTTATCCGTTTTTCCATGATGGGCCTGGTGCCGGAACACCTGGGATTATTGTTGCTGGCGCAAACCATGCACGCATTCACCTTTGGTAGTTTTCATGCGGCGGCGGTGGAAGTAGTCACGCAATATTTCAATGGCCGCCATCAGGCCAAAGGGCAAGCCATTTATAACAGTGTCGCTTATGGCATAGGCGGCGCATTGGGTGGCTTGTTGGGTGGTTTTTCACTTCAGTATTTAGGCGGGCAGCTTACATTTACGCTGGCGGCTTTATTTCCTTTGCTAGGCGCAGCGATTGTGATGTTTGGACTGCATTTGTCGCAACCCTATGCCCGCAGCGGCATGTTTAGTCACTAGCAACATGCAGATGTGAAAACAGCCCGCATGCGGGCTGTTTTTGTGTCAGTTGAATGAATTAATTTATACGTTTGTCACGCTCAATCAATGCATACGCACTGTGGTTGTGGATACTTTCAAAATTCTCTGATTCCACTACATATTTCACAATACGTTTTTCATCATTCAATTGTGCAGCGACATCACGCACCATGTCTTCCACGAATTTCGGGTTGTCATAAGCACGCTCGGTCACGAATTTCTCATCCGGACGTTTCAGTAAGCCATATAACTGGCAAGAAGCCTGCTCTTCAACCAAGCTAATCAAGTCTTCCAGCCAGATAAACTCGTTTAGCAAGGCAGTCACTGTGACATGTGAGCGCTGGTTGTGGGCACCATAGTTTGAAATCTGCTTGCTACATGGGCACAGGCTGGTCACAGGCACCATCACCTGGACAGTGATTTCGAACTGGCCATTCTTGATCTCACCGATAAAGGTGACTTCGTAATCCAGCAGACTTTTCACGCCGGAAACAGGCGCTGCCTTGTTGATAAAATACGGGAAGCGCATTTCAACATAGCCGGATTCCGCTTCAAGGCGTTCTACCATCTGGCGTAAAATCGTCTCAAACGAGTCTATCGAAATGGCGCTCTCATTCATGTTGAGAATTTCAACAAAACGCGACATGTGCGTGCCTTTGAAGTTGTGCGGCAAATGCACATACATATCGAACACCGCAACGGTGTGCTGCTCGCCGCCGGTTTTATCTTTGACAATGACCGGATGACGGATAGACTTGATACCGACCTTGTTAATATCCAGTCGGCGCACATCAGGAGTATTCTGTACGTCTTCAATCACTGCGGGGATAACGGGTTGGTTCATCAGTGGTTCCAAAGCGGGAGTTGCCCGCGATTTGATAAATGGTTGAATATACTACTCAGCTATTAATTTCTCAATAGCCGAACAAATGCCGGATTTGTCTAGACCGCAATCGCTCAGCATAGTTTCATGCGAGCCATGTTCAATAAAACGGTCAGGTAGCCCTAAACATAGCGTGGATTTGACGATGTGATGGGCTTGCAGGCATTCCATCACGGCAGCACCGGCACCACCCATGATCGCATTTTCCTCTACAGTTACTATATGGTCATGCGTGCGGGATATTTCAAGTACGATGGACTCATCAAGCGGTTTGATAAAACGCATGTTCACGACAGTTGCATCCAGCGTTTCTGCTGCTTGCAATGACGGATGCAGCATGCTGCCAAAGGCGAGGATAGCGACTTTTTTACCTTGGCGGACTAGTTGTGCCTTGCCGATTTCCAGCGTGTCCAAAGTGGCCGACGTCGCTGCACCAATGCCGCTGCCGCGCGGATAACGCACAGCCGCCGGGCCTTTGTACTGATAGCCGGTGGTCAGCATCTGGCGGCATTCCTGCTCATCGCTAGGCGCCATGATCACCATGTTAGGGATGCAGCGCATAAAGCTCAAATCAAAACTGCCCGCATGCGTAGGGCCATCGGCACCGACCAGGCCGGCACGGTCTATCGCCAGCAACACATCCAGGTCTTGCAGTGCGATATCATGGACCAATTGGTCATAAGCGCGTTGCAGGAAAGTGGAGTAAATGGCAACCACTGGTTTCAGGCCGTCGCAGGCCATCCCCGCAGCAAAGGTCAGCGCATGCTGCTCGGCAATCCCTACATCGAAATAACGTTGCGGATAAGCTTCAGCAAAACGGTTGAGGCCGGAGCCGTCGCACATGGCTGGTGTAATCCCAATCAGCCGGCTATCTGCCGCCGCCATATCCACCAGCCAGTCGCCAAAAATCTGGGTATAAGTCGGACAACCACTATGGGTCTGGCAATGCCCGTTCAACGGGTCGAACTTGCTGACACCATGATATTTATTCGGGTTATCTTCCGCCGGGCTGTAGCCTTTGCCTTTTTGCGTGACTACGTGCAGAAATTGCGGGCCTTGTAACTGGCGAATATTGCTCAATGTATCTACCAGTGTCGCAATGTCATGGCCGTCGATAGGGCCAATGTAGTTAAACCCGAATTCTTCGAACAAGGTGCCGGGTGTGACCATGCCTTTGGCGTGCTCCTCAGCACGACGCGCAAATTCTTTGACCGGTGGGATAATATCCAGCACTTTTTTCCCGCTACGGCGCACGCTGTCATACAGTTTTCCGGACATCAGGCGGGCGAGGTAATTGTTAAGCGCACCGACATTGTTAGAAATACTCATGTCGTTGTCATTCAGGATCACCAGCATGTTGGTGTCCATATCACCGGCATTGTTCAATGCTTCAAAAGCCATGCCTGCCGTCATTGCCCCATCGCCGATAATTGCCACGCTACGGCGGTCAGAGCCCAGTGTTTTGGCCGCAACCGCCATGCCCAATGCAGCTGAAATAGAAGTGCTTGAATGGCCGGTGCCAAAAGTATCGTAAGCACTTTCGTCACGCTTGGGAAAGCCGGCAATACCCCCTGCTTTACGCAAGTTAGCCATCGCTTCGCGACGCCCGGTTAAAATTTTGTGTGGATAGGTTTGATGTCCTACATCCCAGACCACGCGGTCATCCGGTGTGTTGTAAACGTAATGCAATGCAATGGTGAGCTCTACCACGCCAAGGTTGGACGATAAATGCCCACCGGTTTGGGAAACGCTTTGAATGAGGAATTCACGTAATTCCGCTGCCAATGTTTTCAGCTGTGAGCGGTCCAGCAGGCGCAGGTTGGTTGGAGAGTCAATTCTGGACAGCAGGGTGGTCATGATTAGAATGGGCGCTCACAAATAAAACGGGCGATCCCGCGCAGTGGGGCGGCCTGTTTATCAAAACCCGCAAGCAACTGCAAAGTCTGCTCATGCAATCTCTTTACCAATGCATTCGCCTCATCAATGCCAAGCAGGCTCACATAGGTCGACTTTTCCTGCAAGGCATCTTTACCCGCAGTTTTCCCCAGAGTTTTTGTATCTGCAGTGGCGTCCAAAATATCATCTACCACCTGGAATGCCAGGCCCATATTTTCGCTGTATTGGTTAAGCAAATTCAGATGCGCTTCTGAGGTGTTTTGTGCTGCATAGGCACCGAGCAATGTGGCTGCCCTGATAAGTGCGCCGGTTTTATACTGATGCATGGTTTCCAGCTCGTTACGTGGCAACAGCTGGCCCGTGCTTTGCAAATCAATACTTTGCCCACCACACATGCCAAGTGAACCAGTTGCTTGCGCCAGTACCTGCACTTGTTTTAAAGCTTGTGGCGCATTGGTGTCGGCAATCGCTTGAAACGCCAGCGATTGCAGCGCATCGCCTACCAGCAGTGCAGTCGCATCCCCATATTGTTTATGGCAACTGGGTTTGCCACGGCGCAAATCATCGTCATCCATACACGGCATATCGTCATGCACCAGCGAAAAGGCATGTATCAGCTCTACTGCAACAGCCGCGGCATCCGCCGATTTGGCTGACGCACCGACGAGCTCGGCAGCCGCGTAGCTTAGCAATGCCCGCACGCGTTTTCCGCCACCCAGCACTGCGTAACGCATGGCTGCATGCAATCTTGCTGGCTGCGTCTCTTCGGAAGGCATTGCGTGCGCGAGCGCATTTTCAACCTGCTGTTGGTGAATGGTTGCCCAAGGCTCGAATGTAAATGATGAGGTGCTCATGACTGTAAGTGAAGTTGTGGCGGATCACTCAAGTTCTAAAGGTTTTAATTGCTGCTGCTGATTCAATATCAAAACCGTTTGTTCAGCCTGCTGTAATGATGCCTGACAGGCTTGCAGCAACTGCATGCCATCAGCATATGCGGTAAGTGCATCTTCCAGAGGTAACTCCCCAGACTCCATGTTCCTGACAATCGTCTCCAGCGCGGTGATGCGCTGTGCAAAAGTTTGCGACTCACTTGCCGACCCGGGAGATTTTTTTGAACTACTCATGAAAGTTAACCTGTTAAAACGCCTGACATTTTAACAAAACTATTCCCCTTGCGGGATTATTCTCGGGTGGTGAAACAGATCAGGCAGGTAACACGCGCAATAGGAAACTGCGGATATCATCTATTTCCTTTTCGCAGACACTATGCGGCATATCGTACTCATGCCATTCGACAGAATATCCGGCATCTTCAAGCGCTTGTCGCGAAGCTTCCGCTGTAGATAATGCAATCACATTATCTGATAGCCCATGCGCCATCCAGATGGGTATTTTGTGATTGGCGGGATGTTGTTCGCTTGTCAGTATATTTTTTAAAGGCAGATATGTAGAGAGCGCTAGCACACCAGCTAATGGTTGGTTGAACCTGGTTGCAGTATGCAGTGCGATGGCGCCACCTTGCGAGAATCCAGCCAGTAAAATCCGGCTGGCAGGAATGCCTTTTGATATTTCATCCTCAATCATGGCATTGATTGTCTGCTGCATTGCTTTGATGCCAGCTTCATCTTGCGGACTATCTGGTTGAAGGCCAAATATGTCATACCAAGCCCGCATTTCGTAGCCATTGTTTAAGGTGACCGGCAGAAAAGGGGCATGTGGAAGGATGAAGCGAATATGCGGTAGGTTCAGCATATGCACTACGGACTCAAAATCATGGCCGTCGGCGCCTAAGCCATGCATCCAGATGACTGTGGCTTTGGAGTTTTGAGCATTAAGACTGATGTTTTCCAGCATATCCGACATTGTTATAGAATCGAACTGCGAGTATATCAGCTGGTGGTCCGGGCTTTAGCGCCTACGCAGGAAGAAGTTAAGAGTTTACTTAAAGTGAGCGGGAACACAATACTTCTGAACTCAGGTTGCAAGTGATATTGGCTGTGCCTGGTGTTCTCGCTACAGCTGAAAAAGTGGTTGTGGTCGTGACCGGGTTGCCGCTGTTTATTTCACGGCAAGCGCGTGCAACAGGCGCTGGAATATTGCTTGAAGGTTTGCTGAGCTGGATGTCCGTGCTAACTCTTCTTGCGTAAGCGTCAGCTTCAGCCAAACATGCATTATCGGCAGCTTCTTGTGTGTAATTCTGATAGGCTGGAATCGCAACAGATGCAAGGATACCTATGATGGCAACGACGATAGCTAATTCAATGAGCGTGAAGCCATGATTTCTTAGCATTCTTACACCCTTCGATAAAAGAGGTTGGGCAATAGCATTTAGTCTTTGGTTTGCAACTAAATAAAAGCCCCGCATGTGCAGGGCTCGTTTTGAATCTAATTAAATATTAGGGTGCGGCGGCTGTATGCGTGCATGTTGCACCAGTATTAAGGTTGCAAGATACTTGACCGTTGCCAGGGTTTCTTGGTGTGGCGGTAATAGATCCTAAAGTGGTTGTGGTCATGTTAGCAGCTGTTTGAATTGTGCCGTTACATGCTCCGCCTGTTGGAGGTACAGCTACAGGTGTTCTGCCAGTAGTAATGTCTGTTAAAGCGCGTTTGGCATAAGCATTTGCTTCAGACAAGCAGGCGTTGTTTGCCGCGTCACGTGTGTAATCCTGATACGCCGGAATCGCTACAGAAGCCAAAATACCAATAATGGCCACAACGATCATCAATTCAATCAGGGTAAAACCTTGTTGTACGTGTTTTTTCATCATATTTCCTTCAAGTCAAGTTTAAGGTGAACATCTTCTTGTTCAGCCACTGCTTTTCCAGCAATGTTCGGGAATTGATAAGCAATAGGCGTGCCATCTGTTGAAAATTGATTGTAAGTGATTGATAAAAATGAATTAAGTGGCTTTTATATAGTATTTCCCTGATTTGGATTTGAGTTTAAAAGAGTATCTATTTAAAGATATAAATGGCTTTAAATGACAGGATTTGTCAGCTATGTCAGATTGGGTGATGTTTTTTGTCAGCATTAAGCGATAGCCAGAATGCAAAAAAGGGATTGTGTTGTACACAATCCCTTTTATTTGTAGCAGTTTCTGGCTTTTGGCTTGAACTGCATTTGCAAAAACTTAAATAGTTACAGCCTAAGACTTACCAGAATTTCCACCAGGGTTTACTGTTGCCTTGCGAACTTTTTCCAGAACCCTGGCTGATTACTTTCCCGATTCGGCTACCTTTTTCAGGCTTTCCAGACCTGGGTCAAAATATTCGTTGATGGCTTTAGTAGCAGCATCATCGTTTTGCTCCGGTTTAGGGATATTGGAAGAGTCAGCGCGAGTGTAGCTGCCTTTAACAGTGACCACAGTTTCGTTACCTTTGGCTGTCACAGAAACGGTTGGATAAAAGTTTGATAATTGCAAAGTGCTCTTATCCAAAATGTATTCGTATTTCAAACGCATGCCAGCATCATCGATAGAGCGCAGTTTTTCATACATGGTGCCGCCATTTTTCAGCTTAACGGTGCGGTAAGTAGTGTCATCGCCGTTTTCGTCTTTTTTCTGCTCTGTTTTTGTAGATTCAACGCCAGAATGCCAGGCTTGTACATTGCCGAAATCTTTCAGCAATGCCCAGACTTTTGCTGCCGGGGCTTTGATGGTTACGCTTTTTTCAAAGCGCAGCGCAGCGGCACCGTGGGCAGCAGCGGTCAATGGAATCAATGGCAATAAAGAAACGGCAACGATGCCAAGTATTTTTTTCATTTGAATCTCCTGATATTTACAGATGGTTTAAAGCTTAAAAGTAATCAGTCTTTTGAGTTTTAAATTAACCCGTGACTTTACCTAAAAAAATGACTCTTTGCGACTAGTTCATGGGCAATCCTGTGAAAAAACTAAAAAAGGGAAGTGGCGAAACATTACTTTGCTTCCAGAATAAATTGCCCAAACGAACGGCACAGCTTGGGGCTGGCAATGGTATTTGTCACTGTATTGGTTTTTGCATCGATAATCGACACTGTATCGGATCCCCAATTCGCGACCAGGACTTGCTGCGTCGCTCTGTCATACTCAATACCTTCGGGAAACTCTCCAACTTCAATGGTTTTGACTGTTTTTCCACTGGCCATATCAATCACTGACACACTTTCTGCATGATTGTTGCTGACATATGCCCAGTGCCCGTCGGGACTGAGAGCGACTCCATAAGGATGCTGTCCCGTTTTGACGGTGTTAATCTGGTATGAGTCTGCATCAAGCAACGTCAGGCTGTTGCTGACGACATTGACCACAAATACTGTTTTGCCGTCAGGGCTTAATGTCAATGCAAATGGGTGTATACCGACCTTCACTTGAGCGATGGTTTGCAGAGTCCGTGTGTCAACCACAGTCACATCGTCACTATCACGGTTGGCAATAAATAACTTTTTGTTATCTGCGCTCACTACCATGCCTGAAGGTGTTTTGCCTGCTTTGAAAGTTTTTTGTTTTTCCGGATGCGCAGTATCGATGGCTATCACTTGAGCGCCACCCCAGTCGGCGACATACAGCGTTTTTTCGTCACGGCTGAGGGTGATGCCTACCGCCTGAATCTTTACCGGGATTTCTTTTATGACTTGCTGGGTGCGGCTGTTGATGATCGAAACGCTTTGGTTATTGGCATTGCTGATATATACCCGCTGTTGCTTATGGGCAATCGCCACGCCGACCGGTGCTTTGCCAACGGCAATGGTTTGCAATATTTTTTTATTCTCGATATCAAGCACGGAGACGGTGTCGCTGCCTTGATTGGTGATATAGGCAAGATTGCCAGCTTGTAGTGGAAGGCAGAACGAAGTCAATACCAGGCAGAAAAACCATATTTGGCACTGCTTAGAAGGTCTGTTGACTGAGCTGGAAAAAAAGTCCATGTGCTTCAAACGGTTGTAACTATATCGGGTTGACAGCATTATTAATTATATAACCATAAATAAATTGTGGGGATTTCGTAATTACTTTGTAAATATATGAAAATAAATAAGAAATTGACCGTTGGCTCTAACGGACTATTTTATACATTCAGTGGATTGACTTAAAATGGTATCTCAAATTTATGTAATCTAACTAAGGGAGTCAAAAATGAAAAAGATAGTCAGTTCAGGCTTGAATTTTATGTTTGTTTTTTCAATGCTGGCATCGGCGCAGTCTGCCTTTGCCATTACAACAGGTGAAGTGGTAGGTAGTAATTTTGTAAATGGCCAAACCAGCTATTCAACAAGCTTTTCAGATGGCACCAGCGCTACGTTTGTTGGTAGCAGCGCGTTCCAGAAGAAAACGCAAGCCGGTATCACTGGCGTAGGTATTTCTGGCGGCAGAACACCTGGCGAAATTGATATTGGTGAAACGTTGACCGGCACATTCTCTAAAGAAGTTGTCGTTTCTTCAATCAACCTGGCTTTGTTGTTTGATGGTCCGGAATATAGTGACGTTAAAGAAGTAGCTAAGTTGCTGGTTAATTTTGCTGATGGCGGTACAGCTAATTATTATTTAACAGCAACTGGTGTACATACAGCTGCATGGACTGGTGAAGGCAGCGTTTTGTCAATTGGTAGTGGTGCGGTAGATGGTGGCACCGGCGCATGGCAACTGAATAATCCTTTTGGTTTCCGTTCTGTAGATAGCATCGTATTTACAGCAGTGAAAGGTTTTCCTAATTCACATTGCAAAAGCTGCAGCAATCAGTCTGATTATACTTTCGTTGGTATGTCTGTAATTCCTGTACCAGAACCACAAAGTACCGCCATGCTGTTTGCAGGACTGCTATTGATTGGCGGTTTGGCTTCACGTCGTACAATGTTCTGAATGCGTTAGTGATGATAAAAAAGCTCACTTATGGTGAGCTTTTTTTATTGCTGATCTGAATTTACGAAGGGCGCCATGGATGTCCTTTCATTAAACTGCAAAGTGTGAAAAAATTGCATTAAATATTTAAGGCAGTTTTTATGTTAGATCGTGATGGATACCGTCCTAATGTGGGGATTATTTTATGTAATTCCCACAACCAGGTGTTTTGGGGCAAACGTATCAAAGAGCATGCATGGCAGTTTCCTCAAGGAGGCATCAAATATGGTGAAACTCCTGAACAGGCCATGTACCGCGAGTTGATGGAAGAAGTTGGACTCAAACCCGATCATGTGAAAATCCTGGGGCGTACCCGTGATTGGCTACGCTATGAAGTGCCCACCAGCTGGATCAAGCGCGAGTGGCGCGGAAGTTACAAAGGCCAGAAGCAAATCTGGTTTTTATTGAGATTAACTGGTCGTGACTCCGATGTTTCGTTGCGAGCGACTGAACACCCTGAATTTGATGCGTGGCGCTGGAGTGAATACTGGGTGCCGCTGGCGGATGTGATTGAGTTCAAGCGCGATGTTTACCAATTGGCCCTGAATGAGCTGGCAGCTTTTTTGCGTAATCCAGCCAAGCGCTATGGCGGCAAAACACGCAAGCCGGCCAATAATGTGCTGCCAACGGTTGGCGATGAGTAACTTCCAGTAATACTCACACTGCTTCCGTTAAATCTTTAGGCAATATCCATTCCGGGCGGATCCGGTGGCAGGTGTAGCCTTGTGGATAGCGAACCAGATAGTCCTGATGCTCTGGCTCAGCTACCCAAAATTCACTGGCAGGTGTCACTTCAGTGACTACTTTGCCGGGCCAGATGCCCGAGCTATTCATTTCACTAATTAATTCTTCAGCAGTTTCCTTCTGTTGCCCGTTCAGGTAAAAAATCGCTGAACGATACGACGGTCCCATGTCATTGCCCTGGCGGTTCAATGTGGTCGGGTCATGAATCTTGAAAAAGAACACTAATAGCTGCCGCAAAGAGATGCGGCCGGCATCGTAGACGATTTCCATCGCTTCAGCATGATCGCCATGGTTGCGGTAGGTTGCATTCGGCACATCTCCACCGCTATAACCAACGCGCGTGCTGATAATGCCAGGTAGCTGGCGAACCAAATCCTGCATTCCCCAAAAACAACCGCCGGCAAGAATTATTTTTTCTGGCATATTAAAAAACGCTCTCTTTCCAAGGAGTGAAAAATCAAAAATTAAGAGTATAAAAAATTAAAATTGACCTAAGCAGAAACTAAAAGTATTTCCAAACCTCTTTTGTTATGGTCTCGCGTATGGAATCAACTACTTACAATCTGTCCAGTATAGGAGGTTTAGGTTAAAATGCTGAGTTTTAGTTCTATTGCATGTTTTGGGGAAAAATATGGCTGTCAAGTTAGGGATTAATGGGTTCGGACGTATTGGGCGCATGGTTTTGCGTGCAGCAGTTCAAGAAGCCGAGTTCAACGATATCGAGGTAGTTGCCATCAATAGCTCATATGACATCGAATACATGATGTATATGCTCAAATATGATTCCGTGCATGGTCGTTTTCAAGGCACAGTAGAAGCAGACAACGGTCATTTGATCGTGAATGGCAAGCGCATTCACCTTACCGCCGAACGCGACCCTAATAATATTGACTGGAGTAAAGGCGGCGCTGAGGTGATTGTAGAATCCACCGGCGCGTTTTTAACCCTGGACAGCTGCCAGCCTCACCTTAGCCGTGGCGCAAAAAAAGTGGTGCAATCTGCACCAGGTAAAGATGACACGCCCATGTTTGTCTATGGCGTGAATCATCAGGAATATGCTGGTGAAACAATTATTTCTGCGGCTTCGTGTACCACCAATGGCCTGGCTCCCCTGGCCAAAGTGCTGCATGACAATTTTGGTGTCAAACGCGGCCTGATGACGACCATCCATGCCGCAACTGCTTCGCAACTGACCGTTGATGGCACTTCCAAGAAAGACTGGCGTGGTGGCCGCAGTGTGTTTGAAAACATTATTCCTTCCAGTACCGGTGCTGCCAAGGCCGTGGGTAAGGTAATCCCGGAGCTGAATAAAAAGTTGACGGGGATGTCTATGCGGGTGCCTTCAGCGGATGTGTCTGTGGTTGACCTGACGGTAGAGCTAAGCAAAGAAACTACCTATGAAGCCATCTGTGAAGCGATGCAGCAAGCATCCAAAGGCGCATTAAAAGGTGTGCTGGACTACACCAGTGACAAAGTGGTATCGACCGATTTCCGCAGTAGTCCCGCTGCCAGTGTGTTTGACGCGGATGCCGGCTTGATGCTGGATCCGACTTTCGTCAAAGTAATCGGCTGGTACGATAACGAATACGGCTATACCTGCAACTTGTTGCGTCTGGTACAACATATTGCTTAAATGAAAACGGGGCTTATTGCCCCGTTTGCATATCTGGCATAATCCATTTGCCTACTAAATTATTGATTGCTACGGAGCGCATGTATGAAATTCATCAAAATGACCGACCTTGATTTGCGCGGCAAGCGTGTATTTATCCGTGCTGACTTAAATGTGCCGGTAAAAGATGGCGTGGTCACCAGCGATGCGCGTATTGTGGCCAGCATGCCAACAATTGAATTTGCCTTGAAAGCGGGCGCCAAAGTGATGGTGACTTCGCATCTTGGCCGTCCTGAAGAAGGCGTTTATTCAGAGGAAAATTCCCTCAAGCCAGTGGCTGACGTGATGAGCAAACTGCTAGGTCAACCAGTGCGCCTGGTAAAGAACTGGCTGGCTTCCAATGCACCGGCAGATAGCCTGGGTACTGAAGATGGTCAACTGATCTTGCTGGAAAACTGCCGCTTTAATGTCGGCGAAAAGAAAAATGATGATGAATTAGCAAAAAAGTATGCTGCCCTTTGCGACATATTTGTGATGGATGCGTTTGGAACCGCGCACCGTGCTGAAGCTTCAACCCACGGTATTGCCAAGTTTGCGCCAGTCGCTTGTGCTGGTATTTTACTGACTGAAGAACTGGATGCACTGGGTAAAGCATTGCTGAAACCAGCTAGACCATTTGTAGCCATTGTCGGTGGATCAAAAGTCTCCACCAAACTGACCGTGCTGGAAAGCCTGTCTGACAAAGTCGATCAATTAGTAGTCGGCGGTGGCATTGCCAATACTTTCCTGAAAGCCGATGGTAATGAAGTAGGTAAGTCTTTGTGTGAAGACGACCTGGTCGATACTGCCAAATGTTTGATGGGCAAAATGTCCGAGCGCGGCGCCTGTGTGCCGATTGCCAAAGATGTCGTAGTCGGCAAGCAGTTTGATGCCAACGAGCCGGCAGTCAAGAAATCTGCTGATGAAGTGGCGGCCGACGACATGATTTTTGATATTGGTGAGAAGTCAGCGGCTGAGCTGGTCGAGATCATCATGAATGCGGGTACTGTGGTATGGAACGGCCCGGTTGGCGTGTTCGAATTTGACCAGTTTGGCGATGGCACCAAAACCATTGCCAAAGCCATTGCAGAAACCAAGGCGTTTACGCTGGCGGGTGGCGGTGACACCATTGCGGCTATCCAGAAATATGATATCTACGACAAGGTTTCTTATATTTCTACCGCTGGCGGCGCTTTCCTGGAATTTCTCGAAGGCAAAACCTTACCGGCAGTGGCGATTCTGGAAGAGCGCGCCAGTTAATTCAGATTTATCCAATGATCCCGCAACGTGATTAAAACGTTAGCGGGACAGTTAACCGGTGATGTTTGTCATAGACTTCCACGCGGTTCCTGCCTTGTTTTTTTGCCACGTACAGCGCTTTATCAGCCTGTTCCAGCAACAAATCACCCTCTTCACTGAAGTTAAGTGCCTGATTGCGTGCATGCTGCTCTTTATGGCTGGTCGATTGGTGCACACCTAATGAAGCGATGCCGATACTGATGGTCATCAGGCGATGCCCGGCGAAGCGTATATCCAGCTCCATCACTTTCTGGCGGATGCGCTCGGCAATTTTAACCGCTTCCTGCTGGGTGGTCTGGCCAAGAATCAGCACAAACTCCTCACCACCATAGCGCGCCGCCATATCGCCAGGGCGGTTGCTGTAGCGCTTTAAAATCGCCGCCAGCTTACGCAAACACTCATCTCCGGCGGCGTGACCCATGCTGTCATTCAGCTGTTTAAAATGGTCGGCATCTATCATCATCACACTTAAGCTGGATTGATGACGGATGGCACGTGACCATTCATCCCGCATAAATTGCTCTAACCGGCGGCGATTGGCCAGGCCGGTCAGCGGATCGGTGTGGGTCAGCGCAGAAATGCGGTCTTCAACCTGTTTGTGATGCGTGATGTTGGTGAGTGATAGCAGAAACAGTTTGTTATCTGCCAGCGATGTTTGCATGGGCTGCAAGCTCAAGGTAAGCCAGGTGGGTTGCTTGGTTGGCGTATGACACAGATAGTCCATGCTGAAGTGACCGACTTTGCTACTTAATACTTTTTCAATACCGGAAATCAATGGTGGCAGGTTAGTATCTTCATTGGCACGGCATATGTCCAGGTAGGCAATGCCAAACCAGTCGGTATCCATCTGCAAACCATAAAACAAACCGAATGCACGCCAGGCCTGATTGACGTAAATAATGTTGCTCGTCTCATCTATCACTGCAATTTGCAGTGGCAGGGTGTCCAAAATACCAGTTAGTAATTGTTCTGCAATATCCACAAAATATCCAACAAAAGTTGCTGAAACTTCCAACGGGAATAGCGTGTCAGTCTTTATTCTATTCAAGCGGGAACCGCCTGTCTAACTTTCGTGATGTAAATTAGCATTAAAATTGCTTGTGTGATAACTAACCAACAGTGAAAGAAATCAATAATGACTACTCGGGTAGGTATTAATGGATTTGGCAGGATAGGCCGCATGGTGCTGCGCGCCGCATTAAATCAGGCGGAGTTTAAAGGGCTGGAAATAGTTGCCATCAATGGCATTGAAGAGCCCGACCATATGCTGTACATGCTTAAGTACGATTCTGTGCACGGACGCCTCGCATATGATGCACATTTAGAGGGCGATTTTCTGGTGGTGGATGGCAAAAAAATGCGGTTGACTGCCGAAAAAAATCCCGCGGATATCGACTGGGCTGCTGCAAAAGTAGACGTAGTGATCGAGTGTACAGGTGTGTTTCTGACGCAGGAATCTTGCGCCGCGCACATTGCCGCTGGCGCAGGTATTGTGGTGCAATCCGCGCCCGGTAAAGATGACACGCCTATGTTTGTGTACGGCGTAAATCACCAGGATTACAAAGGTCAGGAGATTGTATCCGCTGCTTCTTGCACCACCAATGGCCTGGCACCTATCGTGAAAGTGCTGCAAGATCAGTTTGGCGTTAAGCGCGGACTGATGACGACGATACATGCGGCCACCGCTACACAGAAAACCGTGGATGGTACCTCGAAAAAAGACTGGCGCGGCGGGCGCGGCGTGTTTGAAAACATTATTCCTTCAAGCACTGGCGCGGCCAAGGCAGTCGGTAAAGTGATTCCTGAATTAAACAAGAGGCTGACAGGCATGGCGATGCGCATCCCGTCAGCAGATGTGTCTGTAGTGGACCTGACGGTTGAGCTGGAGCAGGAAACTTCGTATGCGGAAATTTGTGCGGCAATGAAGTTTGCCTCAGAGCACGAGCTGAAAGGTGTGCTTGGTTATACTGAAGAGCAAGTGGTTTCCAGTGATTTCCGTGGCTATCCGGCAGCCAGTGTATTTGATGCCGGCGCAGGCATCATGCTGGATTCAACGTTCGTGAAGTTAATCGGCTGGTATGACAATGAATATGGCTATACCTGCAATCTGCTACGTTTAACCAGTTATGTGGCGCAAGCTAAATTGGCTATGACGCAAACCCCTGAGCAAGCGGTAGAGGCTGAAGCAGCTTAGCTAGCCGGTGTCTAAATACACTCTGGTAGAAATGCGCCGGTAAATTGTTCGCCAGTCATCTGGCAGTGCATTTATAATATCGGTTTTACTTCTGCGATAGATATTATGCGTGCGCCTTTGCTGGAAACTTCGATTAAAAGCCTGAAGAGATTGCATCAAGGCAAGGTGCGCGATATTTATGATATCGATGCAGCAACCATGTTGCTGGTCAGCACTGATCGATTAAGCGCGTTTGATGTGATCCTGCCAACCGGCATCCCGCATAAAGGCGCGATGCTGACGCAGATGGCAAACTTCTGGTTTGAACAACTGGCAAATGTAGTGCCTAATCACCTGACCGGAATTACACCTGAGTCCGTCGTTGCCCCTGATGAAGTTGAACAAGTCAAAGGTCGCGCTGTTGTTGTCAAAAAACTGAAAGCATTGCCACTGGAAGCCATTGTGCGTGGTTATCTGGTCGGTAGTGGCTGGAAAGAGTACCAGGCCAAAGGTACCGTTTGCGATATTCCCTTGCCTGCCGGTCTGCAACTGGCACAACAATTACCTGCTCCATTATTTACGCCTTCCAGCAAAGCCGCCGTTGGCGAGCATGATGAAAATATCAGTATTCCGCAAGTCGAGGCCTTGATCGGCAAAGACATGACGGCGCAAGTTGAAAAAGCGGCCATCGCGTTGTATACCAAAGCAGCAGAGTATGCGCTTGCCAAAGGCATTATCATTGCGGATACCAAATTTGAATTTGGCGTGGATGAAAATGGCGTATTGCATGTGATGGATGAAGTGCTGACGCCAGACTCCTCGCGTTTCTGGCCTGCTGATCAATATAAAGTTGGTGCTAATCCTCCCAGTTATGACAAGCAATATGTGCGCGACTGGCTGGAAACCTTTGACTGGAATAAAACAGCACCTGGCCCGGAACTACCAGCGGATGTTGCAAAGCGAACATCAGATAAGTATATGGAAGCATTTGCCAAGCTGACCGGTCGTACTCTGGATGTTGATTGATATGCTGCAAGCATTGACTCAATAAACTTATGGGTTTTCGCGCACAGCTGGCCAGTTTGGCCAGCAGGTTCAAACAAGAATTAGCGTTTTACCGTGCGCTGCATGCGCATCCGCAAACTCCCAGGCTGGCTAAAGGATTGTTATGGCTGGCGATGGGTTACCTGGTATTACCCTTTGACCTGATTCCAGACTTTATCCCTGTCATCGGCCAGCTGGATGAGCTGGTGATTATCCCGGCGCTGCTTTACTTTGCACTAAAGTTAACGCCGGTTGAGGTGCGACAGTATTGCCGTGATCAGGTAACAACTGCTGAAAACCAAAAATAATGCGGTTTGCAAACAAAGGTTTATGTTAATCGCCTATAATGGCGGCTTTTCGTGAAATAGGTTTGAAAAGATGTCTTTGAATTTGGTAGCAAGCGGCAAAGACTTGCCGAACGATTTTAACGTCATTATTGAAATTCCAGCCAATGGCGACCCGGTTAAATACGAAGTAGACAAAGAAAGCGGCGCGCTGTTTGTTGACCGCTTTATGGGTACTTCCATGCAATACCCATGTAACTACGGTTATATCCCGCACACTTTGGGTGATGACGGAGACCCGGTTGATGTATTGGTGATCACGCCAGTGCCATTGCTGCCAGGTGTAGTGGTACGTTGCCGTCCTTTAGGCATGCTGAAAATGACGGATGAAGCCGGTGGCGATGCCAAAGTGCTGGCAGTGCCTATTGAAAAAGTATGTGGCTTGTATGCTTACCAAAGGACATTAAGTGATGTCTCGCCTTGGCGCCTGGACATGATTGCGCATTTCTTTGAGCACTACAAAGATCTGGATAAAGGCAAATGGGTGAAGATCGAAGGCTGGGCCGGTATTGAAGAGGCACATGCAGAGATCATCGGTGGTGTTGAGCGATACAACGCATTGGAAGTGAAACCAGCGTTTTAATTGCTATCCCCATTACGCATTAAAAAAGTCGGCCTAAAGCCGACTTTTTTGTTTTTTAGCTTTACAGGCTTTTAATGCAGTAACGGTACGATCAGTAAAGCTACAATATTGATGATTTTAATCAATGGATTCACAGCCGGGCCAGCGGTGTCTTTATACGGGTCACCCACGGTATCCCCGGTCACAGCCGCTTTGTGCGCATCTGAACCTTTGCCGCCATGATGACCATCTTCAATGTATTTTTTGGCATTATCCCAGGCGCCACCTCCAGTACACATTGAAATCGCCACAAATAACCCTGTGACTATCGTGCCCATCAGCAGGCCACCTAAAGCTACCGGGCCAAGGAACAAGCCGACCAGGATTGGTGCCGCGACCGGCAATAATGAAGGAATCATCATTTCCTTGATTGCCGCGGTAGTCAGCAGGTCAACCGCTTTGCCGTATTCTGGTTTGGCGGTGCCTTCCATCAGGCCTTTGATTTCGCGGAACTGGCGGCGAACTTCTTCTACCACGCTGCCAGCGGCGCGACCCACCGCTTCCATCGCCATCGCCGCAAACAGGAAGGGAATCAGGCCACCAATGAACAAACCGATAATGACTTTAGGATCACTTAAATCAAAACTGGCCGTAATGCCTGCGCCTTCAAGTTTGTGGGTGTAATCGGCGAACAAAACCAGCGAAGCCAAACCGGCAGAGCCAATCGCATAACCTTTGGTCACGGCTTTGGTGGTGTTGCCAACTGCGTCTAATGGGTCAGTGACATCACGCACGCTACTCGGTAATTCTGCCATTTCGGCGATGCCACCAGCGTTATCGGTGATTGGACCATAAGCATCCAGCGCCACCACGATACCCGCCATGCTCAACATGGCCATAGCCGCAATCGCAACCCCATATAATCCTGCCAGGTGGAATGCCACATAAATCGCAATGCATACTGAGAGTACCGGTAACGCAGTAGATTTCATGGAGACGCCAATACCGGCAATGATATTGGTCGCATGGCCGGTTGTAGAGGCTTGAGCCACATGCTTGACCGGTGCATAGTCAGTGCCGGTGTAATACTCTGTGATCCACACCAGTGCCGCAGTGAGTACTAACCCAACTGCACAGGCGCCAAATAAAGCCTGGCTGGACACGGTTACTTCTCCATGCGTATAGCCTTGCGGAAATGCATATTGCGTGACGAAGTAAAATGCAATCAGCGACAGTACACCTGCAACCGCCAGGCCTTTATACAAGGCAGGCATTACGTTTTTCATGCCTGGCGAGGCTTTGACAAAGAAACAGCCAATGATAGAAGCAACGATAGACACCGCACCTAGCAACAGCGGATATATCACACCGTTAGCGCCAGCTTCGGCGGCCATCAGCCCACCGAGTACCATAGTAGCAATCAGGGTCACCGCGTAAGTCTCGAACAGATCGGCAGCCATGCCTGCACAGTCACCAACGTTATCGCCTACATTATCAGCAATCACTGCCGGGTTACGCGGGTCATCTTCAGGAATACCCGCTTCTACCTTGCCTACGAGGTCGGCACCTACGTCAGCGCCTTTGGTAAAAATGCCGCCACCTAGCCGCGCAAAAATCGAAATCAGTGATGAGCCAAAGGCCAGGCCGATTAAAGGATTTAAATCAGTTGCCTGTTCAGCGCCTAGGAAAATATAGAATCCGGCGACACCTAACAATCCCAAGCCCACGACCAGCATGCCGGTAATTGCGCCGCCCTTGAAAGCAACATCCAATGCTGGCCCTATGCCATTGGTGGCCGCTTGTGCCGTACGCACGTTTGCCTTTACCGAAACATTCATGCCGATAAACCCGCACGCGCCGGAAAGCACTGCGCCTACGACGAAGCCGATTGCAGTATGCAAGCCCAGGAAGATGCCGATGAGAATGGCAAGGATGATGCCGACTAAGGCAATGGTTTTGTATTGTCTGGCCAGATAGGCGGCCGCGCCTTGTTGAATCGCCCCTGCAATTTCTTGCATGCGGGCGTTGCCTGCAGGTAATCCCGAAATCCACTTACTCATTACTACGCCATAAAGTACCGCTAAAACTGCTGCGCCTATGGCCAACATTAATGCGACTGACATGTGTTCTCCTGTTCCTGTTGAAACTGCGTTGAACGTAATGACTTACTTAAACCTGTTACTTAAGTTATAAATGCTGAATCGTTTTCCTTGGGTGGTTATAGTTTAGTTGTAACTTATGTTTGTAAATAAAGTGTAACAGGGTGGTGCATTATTGCACTATTTAAAGAATGCGCACAAGTAAGGTGCAGCGGGAAAAACCTCTACGGTAATAAGAGCCTTAAGGTTTAGGGTTGATTAGGTCTGGATGTTAGCAGTCAGGAGTCGCGCTGACGGTCAATAAAGTGGCGTAAAGCGGTTTCAAGTGCCGGATTTTCAATCTTGTCTGCGCACGCTTCCAAGGTACTCAGGGCTTGATCAGAAGGCGATTTAATACGTTTCTGCTTGGGCTTGGGCCGAGATTTAACTTGCACTTTAACTTTAATTGCGCTAAGGTTTAACCCTTTGTTTTTCTGGGAATTTTGACAAAAATCCCAGATTTTCCGAAGCAATCCGGTTTCTAATAACCTGATTTTGCTGGCAACGGCACCTGAATAAGCACCAATAGTGAGTGTGCCATCTTCTAATGCCAGCACCTGAGAAAGTTTAGATAGTTCCGGGGCAACCGTAGACCATAATCGCTGCAACTGTTGACGATCATTAGCCTCTTCTAACAGAGGTTTTAGTTCTTGATGGTTAGTGAAAATCCGATTGATTTTTAACATGCGTTTGGATTTTAAATTACGTGGTTGTCCGCAGAATGCTTGAATATTGTACTACACCGATTATTCTCACGGGCCATTCCCTTGAGCGGTCGGCTAAAAGCGAGAGTTCCTGGCATGATTAATATCATTATTGTTTCAGAAAAAATGGCCAAGCCTAAAACGCTAGGCATCTTTGAGAGCGTAGGCCTCATCCTGGCGCTGATATTGGTGCCCGTAGTGCTGACCTTGTTTTTTATCACCCCGCAACAAGTCATTAAAAGTCAGGGCGTCAAAGCGATTCTGCCTCCACATTTAAGAGGTGCCATGCTTTCTACGCAAAGTCATTTAGACGCCTATGCCAAGCAAATTGGTGAGTTACAGGCGCGTATCCTGCGTCTTGATGCGCAAAACCAGCGCTTGTCCAAACTGGCTGGTATCAAATCCAGTTCCGAACCTATCAACGAACGTACTTCAGTGAATGAAGTACTTGGTCAGGGGGGGCCATTAGTTAAAGATGCGCCATTAACCGAAGAGGACCTGAAAGCCACCATAGAACAAATGTCAGCTGATCTTGATTTCCGTGATGAATACCAGGGCAAGATTGAAGCAAAGTTGCTGCTTAAGAGCGTGTTAAGCGAAATGTTGCCGAACAGTAGCCCGGTGGACGTGGCATTCAGTTCTTCAAGCTATGGCTGGCGGATCGACCCTATGAGTGGACATCGCGCTTTCCACGAAGGACTGGATTTCCCGGCGGCTTCCGGCACGCCTGTATATGCCGCTGCCGATGGCATAGTCACCACTGCCGTGCAAACTTCAGATTATGGCAATCTCTTGAAAATTGATCATGGGTCTGGCCTGGAAACGCGCTACGCGCACAATTCCAGACTACTGGTCAAAGCCGGTGAGCGCGTGATTAAAGGGCAGAAGGTGGCATTGATTGGTAGCACTGGCCGTTCGACTGGCCCACATCTGCATTATGAAATCCGCCTGAATGGCAACCCGCTCGATCCCCGTGAATATCTCAGGAACCATTCCTGACCCAATTACAATTGCTTGCATGCAATAATCAAGACAATTCGCCTCTATATCTTATACAATCCTAGTTTATTCTTTTAACCCCGCTCTGGCGGATATCGGTGTGACTCATGTTAGCCTCGTTGTTTAAAAAATTCTTTGGTAGCCGTAACGACCGCCTGGTCAAGCAATATCAGCAAACCGTCAAACAAGTAAATGCTTTGGAACCTGAAATCCAGGCACTGAGTGATGAGCAGCTGCGGGCAAAAACGGAGGAATTTAAGCAACGGTATACGCAAGGTGAAACACTGGATAAATTGTTGCCGGAAGCTTTTGCCGTGGTGCGTGAAGGCAGCAAGCGTGCGCTGGGTATGCGTCACTTTGATGTGCAGCTCATTGGTGGCATGGTGCTACACGCGGGCAAGATTGCCGAGATGCGTACCGGTGAAGGTAAAACCCTGGTCGCGACCTTGCCAACTTACCTGAATGCGTTAACCGGTAAAGGCGTGCATGTCGTTACCGTCAACGATTACCTGGCTAAACGAGATGCCGAGTGGATGGGCAAGCTATATAACTTCCTCGGTCTAAGTGTAGGTATCAATCTTTCGCAAATGCCGCATGATGCCAAACAGCAGGCTTATGCATCGGATATCACTTACGGCACCAATAATGAGTTCGGCTTTGATTATCTGCGTGACAACATGGTGTTCAGCAAAGAGGAGCGTGTACAGCGTCCTCTGCATTATGCGCTGGTGGATGAAGTCGACTCCATCCTGATCGATGAGGCACGTACGCCGCTGATCATTTCCGGCCAGGCCGAGCATAGTGTGGATTTGTACGGTGCCATCAATGAAGTCGCCAAGCAGCTGATCCGTCAGAAGGAAGAAGAGGGCGAAGGCGATTTCTGGGTAGATGAAAAAGCCCAAAGCGTCACCATGAGCGAGGCCGGTCACGAGCATGCCGAGCAATTGCTTGAACAGGCCGGGATGTTGCCAGCAGGCTCCAGCCTGTATGAGCCGGCCAATATTACGTTGGTGCATCATCTGTATGCTTCATTGCGCGCGCAAAACCTTTATCACCGTGACCAGCATTATGTTGTCCGCAATGACGAAATCGTGATCGTTGACGAGTTCTCAGGCCGTATGATGCCTGGCCGCCGCTGGTCAGATGGATTGCATCAGGCCGTGGAAGCAAAAGAGGGCGTGGCTATCCAGAAAGAAAACCAGACACTGGCTTCTATCACGTTCCAGAATTATTTCCGCATGTACCAGAAGCTGAGTGGCATGACCGGGACTGCGGATACAGAAGCTTACGAGTTTAACCAGATTTATGCATTGGAAACCGTGGTGATTCCAACCCATAGACCTGTGCAACGTACGGATGCAATGGACAAGGTCTACCGCACCGGTATGGAAAAATACAAGGCTGTGATCGAAGATATCAAGCAATGTCAGGCCAAAGGCCAGCCAGTCTTGGTTGGTACGACATCCATCGAAAACTCAGAGCTGATTTCGCAATTGCTCACTCAGGCCAAACTGGAACACCAGGTGTTAAACGCCAAGCAGCATGAGCGTGAAGCTACGATTGTTGCCGAAGCTGGCCGTCCTGGCATGATTACTATTGCAACCAACATGGCCGGTCGCGGTACCGACATTGTCCTTGGTGGTAATTCTGAAGGTGAAATTCACGCGATTAACAGCGATGCCAATTTAAGTGACGCAGACAAGCAAACAAAAATCGCGCAGCTGAAAGTTGAATGGCAGCAACGCCACGATGCAGTACTTGCTTCAGGCGGCTTGCATATCATTGGTACCGAGCGCCACGAATCCCGTCGCGTTGATAACCAGTTGCGTGGCCGTTCCGGCCGCCAGGGTGATCCAGGCTCCAGCCGCTTCTACCTGTCGCTTGAGGATCAGTTGCTGCGTATTTTCTCTGGCGAGCGCGTTGCGGCCATTATGACGCGCCTGAATATGCCTGAAGGCGAAGCCATTGAACATGCCATGGTCACACGCGCGATTGAAAACGCGCAACGTAAAGTAGAAGGCCGCAACTTCGATATCCGCAAGCAACTGCTGGAATACGATGATGTGTCGAATGACCAGCGCAAGGTCATCTACGAGCAACGTAACGAATTGCTGGAGTCAGTCGATGTCGGCCAGACTATCCGCGCGATGCGTGAAGATGTCGTCAATAGCCTGTTTAATACTCATATTCCTCCTGGCAGTGTAGAAGAGCAATGGGATGTGTCTGCACTGGAAGTAGCATTGCGTGAGGATGCCAGCTTGTCTCTACCGGTCAGCGAGTGGCTGGAAAGTAATCCTGATCTGCATGCAGAAAGCCTGCGCGAGCGCATTGTTGAGGCTGCAAATGAAAGCTATGCCTCCAAAGAAGCGTTGGCTGGTAACGACAACATGCGCAATTTTGAGCGTGCGGTCATGTTGCAAAGCCTGGACAATCATTGGCGTGAGCATTTGGCGGCTCTCGATCACTTGCGCCAAGGCATACACCTGCGTTCATATGCACAAAAGAATCCAAAACAGGAATACAAGCGCGAAGCATTCGAGTTGTTTGAGTCTTTGCTGAATACTGTAAAAACGGAAGTCACCAGGATTACCATGCAGGTACAAGTGCGTTCCCGCGAAGAGCTGGAAGCCGAAGAGCGTCGTGCTGAAGAGGCATTGCGTGCTACCGATGTTGGCAATGTGCAATATCAGCACACTGATTACGACAATGCACTGAGCAATAGTGGCAATGAAACTGCCGAAAAACAGCCGTTAAACTTGCCTGAAGGTGTACGCGTTGGCCGTAACGACCCGTGTCCATGTGGATCGGGCAAGCGTTTCAAAAATTGCCATGGTGCATTGAGTTAGTAGGAAAGGATCAAAATGTCTGACCAGACTGTTATTGCGTCGCCATGCATAGGCGTATGTAGCATTGATGATACCAGCGGTTTTTGTGAGGGTTGCTACCGCACTCTGGAAGAGATCCGGCAATGGTGGGATATGGATAATGCCACCAAGTCTGAGGTGATCAGGCAGGCATCCGCACGAGAAGCTGCAGTGTTCGGCGATTAATTTTTGTATAAAAGTTAGCTACGCAAAAAAGCCGGCAATGCCGGCTTTTTTACAATTCGAAACTTAAAGATCAGCTAGAGGATGATTGCCCATAGTCCCTGATTTGGTATCCAGTTTGGAAACTACCAGCTCCAAAGAAGTTTTCAGGTTTTTGAGCGCATCCATTTCCATAGAAGCCAGCACTTGCGGCAGAATCCCATCTACTGGTTGCGGCGCTTTTGCCAGCACTGCATGACCTGCAGCGGTCACCAGCAAACCTACTTTACGCTGGTCTTCAGTCAGGCGCTGTTTTTTGACCAATTGCTTTTTGACCAGCTTTTCAACTAGTAAACTGCAGGTGGATTGATGGATGGAAAGATTTTCTGCGAGTCTTGAAACCCCCAATTCGGGATGCGTGGAGATTTCATGTAGCAGCCACAGTTGTGATCCTGAAATGCCGCAAGTTGATTCAATTTCTCTGAAATGTTGTCTGACAGCGCCAAAAATAATACGGAACTGTTTGAGTGCTTCTTTAGCTAGTGAATTCTGCATAATCAATATATTTTTTAAAAATCTTTGTTGACATTCTACCATTTTCTGAAAGAAGAGTTTGTGCAGCTACGTTCAGTGATGAAAAAAAATCGTCTGGTAATTATTATTGCGGTAATTAATCTCTTCTTTGTATGACATTGAATGATTAAAAAAATTCCTGCGGGTTCAATTGCTGCCTGAGTTTGCGGCCTGTCGCATACATGTGCTAATTGATGCTAACTGGTGCTAAGAATGACCTGTTGTAAAAAAGAGACAGGCTTATTATTGATGGCAGAGATAGCGAATGCGTCCTACAAATAAAGCCTTTAATTCAAACTCAGACTAGATTGCAGCAGAGCGAATTTTGATTAACTGGATGAAGCAATACCAGCGCGTAGTTCAATCAATTGCAGGTAATGCGCTACGTCGAGCCCAGTCTGGTTGCGCTGCGCCAGCCAGATGGTTTCTGCCAGGCACTCGAGCAAAGCGTGTTGCGCTTCATGTTCTTCCTGGTAACGGGTACACAGTTTGCCATAGGCTTGCGTGATGCCGGTTGGCTGGTTAATACTGATTTGTTCCTGTATGGATAGATGCAGGCTCATATGCAAAAAAGGGTTGGTTTCACCCATTTCCGGATGGTAGGCTTGTTGCAAATGTTGTTCAGGCGCATCCAGAATGGCTTGGTACTCAGGGTGCAAGTGCATGATGCCGACTGCCATTTTCTCCAGTTCGGTCAACACTTTTTGCTGCTGGAATTTGGCCCATGCATCAAAGAAAAACTGCCTGACTTCGTCGCGGCTAGGGTTGAATAAAGCCATATTAGTTTCCTGTTGGGGGCAGCACCGGGTGTATCTGTTTATCACGATATTCGCATAAATCGACTATGCAGCAAATGCCGCATTTTGGCTTCCGCGCTACGCAGGTATAACGCCCGTGCAAGATCAACAAGTGGTGCGCGTCCCGTAAAAACTGTTTCGGGGTGGTACTTAAAAAGCGCTGCTCGACTTCAAGCACCGTTTTGCCTGGCGCTAGTTTAGTGCGATTGCCGACCCGGAATAAATGTGTGTCCACAGCGATGGTTGGCTGACTGAACGCCGTGTTCAGAATGACATTGGCGGTTTTGCGGCCTACACCTGCCAAGGCTTCCAATGCTTCCCGCTGGTCCGGTACTTGACCGCCATGCAGCGTGATTAGTTGCATGCAGCATTTCAATACATTTTGTGCTTTGGCGTGATAAAGGCCTATGGTTTTAATGTAACTTTCCAGCCCCTCTATGCCCAAATCAACAATGGCCTGCGGCGTGTTCGCTACTTTAAATAATTTGCTCGTGGCGATATTGACACCTTTATCAGTAGCCTGGGCAGACAGAATGACTGCTATCAATAATTCAAACGTGGTGGTGTATTCCAGTTCGGTAGCCGGGTTAGGGATGGCTTGCGCCAGCCTCTGGAAAATAGCGAGTCTTTTTGCGGCATTCATACAAATGGCTTAGTCAAATGGTTTGGTAATCACGAGTTTTTATTAGACTAGCCGGATTTGAGCGCCTGAACACGTGCCATCGCCGCAGCAATAGCGGTTTTTTTGATGGCGTCGGTGTTAGCGCTGGAGAGCATTGATTCACCTGCTGATTTATCTTTAGCTAAAGGCATTGCTTGATTGCGTTTAGCTAATGCCTGTGCTCGCATTTGAGTTTCCCGCGCCAGTCTGGCCTGTCTATGTTGATATCGTTGTCGGGCCAAAGCAGCGTCTGTCTTGTCATTATCTGCTTGTTGTGTCGCCAAGGGCTGCATGTCTATGCAATCCACCGGGCAGGGTGCCAAGCATAATTCACACCCGGTACATTCTTGGCTGATCACCGTATGCATATATTTTGATGCCCCTAAAATGGCATCAACCGGGCAGGCTTTGATGCACAAAGTGCAGCCAATACAGCGATGCTCATCAATGACGGCAATTGCTTTGGGTTTGGTGAAACCATGCTCAGTATTGAGCGGCAGGTAAGGCACATTTAAAAGCGCGGACAACTCCCTTATCCCTGCTTCGCCACCTGGTGGGCATTGATTAATGTTGGCGGAACCCTCGGCAATAGCAGTTGCATAAGGTTTGCACCCCGCATAACCACATTGCTGGCATTGGGTTTGAGGTAGGATTTCGTCAATACGCACAATCAGAATGTCATTTAAATGACTGTGCTGGCTATTGACAGCAGCGTCTTCATGAGCCGCAATCGCGTCATGGCTAAATAGTTGCATGAGTTCACGCAGTCAGCGTTTTCAACATCAATGATCAATGGCATATTATAGCTGAATCTAAGTTGCACCATGGTATTCAATGGTCAGGGGATGACACCTTGCCAGCATTTTGGATGGCGTTTTTTCTTCGTAAGATTGGATGAGAATTGTATTGCCCGCAGTTATCCGGATAGCATCAATGGAGTACAGTATTCCGCCCTGCTTCCTTGGCGTTCACTCGCATAATCAGTTAAAATAATCGCTTTATTGTTGAATGGCAGAAGTATGTTAACGGGCAGTTTGGTGGCAATCGTCACCCCAATGTTTGAAGATGGTCGTTTGGATCTGGACGCCCTCAAAAAACTGATCGATTTCCATATCGATGCGAGCACAGACGGCATTGTAGTTGTCGGCACCACCGGTGAGTCACCAACCGTGGATGTTGATGAACATTGTGCATTGATCAAGACCACAGTGGAGCATGTAGCCAAGCGCATACCGGTCATTGCCGGCACCGGGGCAAACTCAACTTCAGAAGCCATTGAACTAACTGCAAAAGCCAAAGCGCTAGGTGCAGACGCTTGCCTGCTCGTTGCGCCTTATTACAATAAGCCGTCGCAAGAAGGGCTATTCCAGCATTTTAAAGCGGTGGCTGAAGCCGTCGATATCCCGCAAATTCTTTATAATGTGCCGGGACGTACTGGATGCGACCTGACAAATGAAACAGTGTTGCGCCTGGCGGGTATACCTAATATTGTAGGCATCAAGGATGCGACAGGCGGCATTGAACGCGGTACAGATTTATTATTACGCGTTCCGGCAGATTTTGCTGTGTATAGCGGCGATGATGCAAGTGCATTGGCGTTGATGTTGCTGGGTGGTAAGGGTGTTATTTCAGTGACTGCCAATGTGGCGCCAGGCTTGATGCATGAAATGTGCGATGCTGCTTTAAACGGCAATCTGGCAATTGCATGTACGGCGAATGCCAAACTGTTTGGCCTGCACCAAAAATTATTTGTAGAAGCTAACCCGATTCCAGTGAAATGGGTGTTACAACAAATGGGACTGATCGCAACCGGCATCCGTTTGCCGCTGGTGAATCTATCAACCCAATATCATGAAGTGCTGCGTCACGCCATGAACCAGGCGGAAATCGCATCTTAAATGAGGGAAATGACTTACATGAGTAATGTGTTTGTACAGCGTACGCTGCTGATGTGTTTAATCATCGTGTTGGCAGGTTGCGATTCGATACCATTTTTTAATAATACCTCTGATTACAAGGGTGCCGGCCGCTCCAAATCACTGGAAGTACCGCCTGACCTGACTTCAGTTCGCACCAGTGGCACTTACAATGTCCCAGGCGCCACTAATTATTCCACTTACAGCCAGAACCAGGAAGCGCAGGAGCAGAATGGTCCGGCGCCGGTACTGAGCGATATGAAAAATGTGCGTATGGTTAAAGCAGGTAACCAGCGCTGGTTAGTGGTGAATGCGCCACCGGAAAAAATCTGGCCGATAGTGCGTGATTTCTGGCTGGATCAGGGTTTTGCCGTGCGGGTGGAGAATCCTGATATCGGCGTGATTGAAACAGAATGGCTACAGCCTGATGCTATTAAACCAAAAGAAGACAATCGCAGTTATGGCGATAAATTTGATGCCTGGTTGGATAAATTATCTGGCTTTGCTGATAGAAGGAAATTTCGCACGCGGTTGGAACGTGGTGAAAAAGACGGTACTACTGAAATTTACATGACACATCGCACGGTCGCTGGTGCGCCGGATGATGGCAAGAATTACGTCAACACGCAGCTGGGTAAGATTGATACCGGCTACCGTGCAGATGCTGCAGAAAAGAAAAACACAGCTGGTCAGGAATTCGATGCCGACCTCGATGCAGAGTTGTTGCGCCGCATGATGGTGAAACTTGGTCTGGATGAGCAGAAAGCAGATCAGGTAATGACGCAAGCTGCTTCAGACAAGCGTGCGGATGTAGTCAAGGAGGCTGACCAAAGTGTGACGCTCAAACTGAATGAGCCGTTTGATCGCGCCTGGCGTCGTGTAGGTCTGTCATTGGACCGGATTGGCTTCGTCACCGAAGATAAAAACCGCAACGAAGGTATCTATTATGTTCGCTATGCCGATACTGATGCTGAGGATCCGATTAAAGAGAAAAAAGGTTTGCTAGAACGCCTTAAATTCTGGGGTAATGACGAAGACGAAAAATCTGCCACCCCTTCTGAGGTGAAACAGGGCGATAAAACCAAGTTCTGGAAAGGGACTTCTGAAGGCGATAAATCCAGCAAGCAATACCATATACAGGTTTTGGAAAATGCCGATGACACCACTGATGTATATGTGCTGACTGCTGATAACAAGCGTAATACGTCAACGACGGCGAATCGCATAGTTTCTTTGTTATATGAACAGCTTAAGTAATTAAAGGCCTGCGTGCGGTTTGCTTCTTTAGGTAGTGGCAGCGCGGGGAATGCGACTGTGGTGGAAGCCGGGGAAACCCGGCTTTTGCTTGACTGCGGCTTTAGCGTCAAGGAAACCGTACTGCGGTTGGGGCGACTTGGACTACAGCCGGAACAGCTGACAGGTATCCTGATTACGCATGAGCATGATGACCATGCGCGCGGCGCCTTCAAACTGGCGGCGCGTTATCAGGTGCCAGTGTGGTTAACGCATGGCACTTACATGATGTGCCAGCGCTATCTGCCGACGCAAAGTGTCACTGTGCATATCATTGATGCTCACACTACGTTTGCCTTGCAGGAAATCGAAGTCAGTCCTTACCCTGTACCGCATGACGCGCGTGAGCCAGCCCAGTTTGTGTTTGGTGATGGCATGAGTAAGTTTGGTGTGTTGACGGATGTCGGCAGTGTAACGCCGCATATTGTCGCCATGCTCCAGGGGTGCGATGGCCTGCTTCTGGAGTGCAACCACGACCTGGATATGTTGCGTACCGGCCCTTATGCCTATTCCCTTAAAAAACGCGTCGGTGGCTGGCTGGGCCATCTGGATAACCAGACCAGCGCGCAATTGTTAGCGCAACTGGATAATAGCAAGTTGAAACATTTAGTGGCTGCGCATTTAAGCGAGAAAAATAATACGCCTGCTTTGGCAAAGCAGGCGTTGAGTGAGGTATTACAGTGTGCAGCCGACTGGGTGCAAATCGCCAGCCAACAGGATGGGCTGGACTGGCGTATGCTATAACCTAATCGTCTGGCTAGTAGGTTAATCCATCACCTGGATCTGCTCTGATAACCGTATCATGCGCTCTACAGGCGTGACCCAGACAATTCCATCGCCGATATTTCCGGTGTGTCCCACTTCTACAATTATTTGTAGCACCCCTTCCACCAGATCATCAGGCACCACCATGTAAAGATAAACTTTTGGACTGTAATCCGTCAGTTCCTCCCTGACACCGGCACTTGGTTTTTGCAAATGGTGCCCGCAGCCTTCGACCTTGTTGACCGACATGCCGGGGAAGCCTTTGATGTTGCGCAGTGCCGAGCGGATTTTTGCTAACCTGGCCGGCTGTATGACTGCTTTAATTTCTTTCATGACAATATCCTTTTGAGTGCAGACTCACTGGGCGGCATTATGCCTCGATCTTGCTTTCTTCAAACTTACGATACAGCGTGGGTACCACGATCAGGGTAAGCAGGGTGGATGTAATCAGGCCGCCAATGACCACAATCGCCAGCGGGCGTTGTACTTCAGCTCCTGGCCCGGTTGCGAACAGGAAAGGTACCAGGCCCAGCATGGCCACGGTGGCAGTCATCATCACCGGCCTGAAACGCTGGGCACAACCTTGCAGAATCGCATCCATCTGGCTCTTGCCTTCATCACGTAAGGTACGGATATAAGACACCAGTACCACCGCATTCAGTACCGCAATCCCCCATAACGCGATAAAGCCGACCGATGCAGGAACAGACAGGTACTCACCCGTGACAAATAACGCAATCACGCCGCCAATCGAGGCGAATGGCAATACCAGGATAATCATGGTGGCAAAGCGTATTGATTGGAATAACAGGAATAGCAGGAAGAAAATGGCTGCAATGGTGACCGGAATAATGATCATCAGGTGACCCATGGCACGTTCCATGTTCTGGAACTGGCCGCCATATTCCAGGTAATAGCCATCCGGCAACTGCAGTTTTTGTCCGAGAACTTGCTGCAGTTCTGCCACGAAACCGCCCAGGTCGCGGTCTTTGACGTTGACGCCGATTACGATACGGCGTTTGGCCAGCTCACGGCTGATCTGGGCCGGGCCATCCTTGACCTCAATATCCGCCACATCATCCAGGGCCACGCGTGAGCCGTTAGGTGAGGTGAGCATGATATTGCGGATGGCTTCTTCGTTATCACGGAAAGATTCCGGATAACGAACTGCTGCCGAGAACCTGCGTTGACCTTCAAAAATCTCGGTCGCAATTTTGCCGCCAATAGCCGTTTCCACGATATCGTGCACATCCGCAGTATTGATGCCATGACGGGCAATCGCCTGGCGGTCTATCGTAATATTCAGGTATTGCTGGCCGGATACTTTCTCAACCTTGATTTCAGTTGCGCCAGTGACGGTGCCGGCAATCTTGGCAATTTCATCCGCTTTCTGTTTCAAGGTATCCAGGTCTTCACCGAAAATCTTGACGGCAACGTCGGCACGAACGCCGGTCAGCAATTCATCGACACGGTCAGAAATCGGTTGTGCCATGATGATTTGCACGCCAGGAATATATTTCTCTAGCACTGCCCGCATTTTTTCGGCAATGTCATCCTGGCTCCAGCCTGCCGGCCATTCTTCACGTGGTTTCAGGCTGATGATAGGCGTGGACTCGTTTTGCGCCTGTGCATCTGCCGGGCTTTCACCACGTCCCAAACCTGAGATGGCAGACTTGACACCGGGCACTTGCTCCATGATCAGCTTCATCGCTTTGTTTTCCATTTTCATGGACTCTTCCAGCGAGATATTAGGCACACGGTTAATCCCGGGAACAATAGAGCCTTCTTTCATTTCCGGAATGAATGATGTACCTAAAAATGGGAACAGTGCAATGGTGCCGACAAATAACAGGGCCGAGAACATAATCGTTTTCTTCTCGTTGTTGAGTACCCAGTTCAGTGCGGACAAGTAAGGTTTCTTGATTGTCTGTATCAGCTTGGTGTCTTCACCGCTCCCGCCTTTTAGAAAATAGGAGCAAAGTGCTGGCGTCATCGTCAGTGATAATACCAGCGAGACAAACAGGGCAATCGCAATGGTGTACGCCAGTGGCGCAAACATCTTGCCTTCCATGCCTTCCAGGGTCATCAGTGGCAAGAACACCAGGATGATGATCCCTACACCAAATAGTACCGGTGTCGCTACCTCGCTGGCTGCTTCCAGCACGACACGGATTTTACTTTCTTCCTTGCGGTGACCGAGATGGTGAAAGGCGTTCTCCACTACCACTACTGAACCATCGACCATCAATCCAATTGCAATCGCCAGACCGCCTAATGACATCAGGTTGGCAGAAATACCGTAATGATTCATCACCATAAAGGTAATCAATGGTGTAAGGATCAAGGTACCGACCACAATCAGGCTGGAACGCACATCACCCAGGAAAAGGAACAGGATGACCACCACCAGGATAATGCCTTCAATGAGCACTTTGGTCACGG
>JALDYP010000098.1:0-3237 GCA_032153875.1 Methylophilus sp. | reverse complement strand
GATACAATTCTGAAATGTTCAAGAAAATAGTGATATTCGGCGTGGGATTGATAGGCGGTTCCGTCGCATTGGCGCTGAAAAAATTACCACACCCGCCGCACATCACCGGTGTTGGTCGTTCAAATCAAAGTTTGCAGGAAGCACTGGACCTGGGGTTAATTGACAGCGCGGAAACTGATATTGCGGTTGCGCTGAGAAATGCAGACCTGGTACTCATCGCTACTCCGGTAGCGCAAACACCAGCCGTTTTAAAATCTATTCTTCCGCACATGGCTTCACAGACAGTGATTACCGATGCGGGCAGCACAAAATCTGATGTGATGGCTTATGCTGAAGCAGAACTTGGTGAACAATTTCACCAGTTTGTCGGCGGCCATCCGATTGCCGGCGCAGAGAAAAGCGGGCCGAGTGCTGCGATGGCGGATCTGTATATAGGCAAAAATGTAATTCTGACACCAGGAACTGTTACGAATCCGGAAGCTTTAACAAAGGTCGCAGAATTATGGAAAAGTTGTGGCGCCGTGGTATCCACTATGCGCCCTGAAGAACATGACAGTGTTTTCGCGGCGGTCAGTCATTTGCCACACCTGCTGGCATTTGCACTGGTGGAAGATTTAGCCAAACGTGGCAATGCGGAATTACTGTTTAAGTTTGCCGCCAGTGGCTTCCGTGACTTCACACGCATCGCCGGCAGTCATCCTGAAATGTGGCGTGATATTGCGCTAGCCAATAAACAGGCCTTATTGCAGGAACTAAATACGTACCAGCAAGCGGTGGGCGAGATGACAGCACTGCTTGAGAATGATGACCACGAAGGATTGTTTGCGCTGTTTGAACATGCCAGTCATGCACGAAATGCCTGGGCAAAATCCAAGATTCAATAATAGGCTTAAAAAGATTTATAGATATGGAACAACTGCACTTACCCGCCTACACAAAAGCGCTTGGTTCAATCACACTGCCCGGCTCAAAAAGCATTTCAAATCGCACCTTGTTATTGGCGGCTCTTGCTGACGGCGTGACAGTGATTCGTGACCTTCTGGATTCAGACGACACGGCAAGAATGCTGGAAGCGCTGCAATCGCTTGGGGTAAAGCTGGAAAAGATTGCAGAAAATGCCTGGAGCGTGACTGGCTGCGGCGGGGCATTCCCCAATAAAGAAGCTGATTTGTTTTTAGGCAATGCGGGTACTGCGTTCCGTCCACTGACAGCGGCGCTGGCCTTCTCAAAAGGTAATTATCTTCTGCACGGCGTTCCACGTATGCATGAGCGCCCGATTGGTGATCTTGTAACCGCATTGCAGCAAGCCGGTGCGGAAATCCGTTACGAATGCAAGGAGGGCTACCCTCCCCTACAAATTTCGCCTGCAACGCTGAACGTCAGCCAGCCAATTCAAATTCGTGGCGATGTATCCAGCCAGTTTTTAACTGCTTTGTTGATGGCATTGCCGCTGACTGGCGAAGCAGCGACCATTGAGGTCGTTGGTGAATTGATCTCTAAGCCTTACATTGAAATCACGCTCAACCTGATGCAGCGGTTTGGCGTTCAGGTACAAAGAGATGGCTGGCAAAAGTTTCATATACCGGCAACAACACGCTATCAATCTCCAAGCGAGATATATGTTGAAGGCGACGCTTCCAGCGCTTCCTACTTTATTGCCGCAGGCATTCTGGCGGGTGACGTGACTGTGCAAGGTGTGGGACAAAAAAGCATCCAGGGGGATATTCTGTTTGCTGAAGCGGCCAAGTTAATGGGCGGCCGGGTCAGTTATGCGGAAAATCATGTGCGAGCGGAGAAAACCGGTGAATTAAAAGGCATAGACCTGGATTGCAACCATATTCCGGATGCTGCGATGACACTTGCAGTAATGGCAATGTTTGCAAAAGGCACCACCACTTTGCGTAACATAGCCAGCTGGCGTGTTAAGGAAACCGACCGCATCGCCGCGATGGCGACTGAGTTGCGTAAAGTTGGCGCAAGCGTGACTGAAGGTGCCGACTATATCCAGATCGCGCCACCAGAAAAATTATCTGAAAATGCGGTGATCGATACTTACGACGACCACCGCATGGCGATGTGCTTTTCATTAATCAGCCTGGCGGGTGTGCCGGTGACGATTAATGATCCTAAATGCGTTGCTAAAACCTTTCCAGAGTATTTCAAGGTATTCGGTAGCATTGCGCAATAGTCAGGCGGCATAAGCCCACTCATGCTCATCCTGCTGACTAATTGGCTCATGCGCATGCTGATGATGGTTCCAGGCACGCTCATGGAAGTAAAATACGACCGTATTAATCGCTGGTTCAATAAGCGCCATCAGTCCACCAATCAGGATGCTGCCGGTGAGCAAGTAAGCGATACTAAACGCCACACTGAAATGCAATACCGCGAAAGAGAATGTTTTAATCATGCTGTGCTCCTTAATCGTTGAACACATCATATAAAACGCCAATCATTTAATCCAATTCATTGTTTTTAAGCATTTGATAAGCGAAATTTATGAATAACCAAACTTTATGGCCGGTGATTGCCATTGATGGACCTTCTGCATCGGGTAAAGGCAGCGTGGCGGAACTTGTTGCCAAAACGTTCGGCTTCCACTACCTGGATTCCGGAGCGCTATACCGTTTACTGGCTTATGCTGCACACGCTCAATCGGTAGACTGGTCTGATGAGGCCGCCCTGGCGGGTATCGCTGCTGAGATGGACATCAGTTTCGATGGCGGTGAAATCTATATGAATGGCGAACACGTTACTGCCCATATCCGGACCGAGCAGATGGGCAAAGGTGCCTCTGAAGTTGCAGTCCATCCACAAGTGCGCACCGCTTTGTTGCAGACACAAAGAAACTTCAGGAAGTCTCCTGGCCTGGTTGGGGATGGGCGTGATATCGGCTCGGTCATTTTCCCCGACGCTGCCTTAAAGGTGTTTCTCACTGCAGGTGTGGAAACACGTGCCCAACGGCGTTACGACCAGCTGATCAACCGCGGTGATCGTGCGGATTACGGCACGATTCTGGATGATTTGAAACAGCGTGACCTGCGCGATACACAACGATCTTCTGCCCCATTGAAACAATTGCCAGACGCGATGCTGGTCGATACTACGGAAATGAATATCGCCCAAGCCGTCGAAATGATTGTGGAAGCCTTTAAAAAGACCGCCAAAAACATGTAAAAAACGCTTTAAGTCATTGAAGCCAATAATTTTTTTGTGTATAGTTCCAGATTCGCGTTA